>JABRWC010000052.1:0-8722 GCA_039961675.1 Phycisphaerae bacterium | reverse complement strand
CCCCAATGCAGGTTGGCTCAGAGCAAAAGACCGGTCGGAGACCGGTCCCCCAATACAGGTGCGCGCGGTGTGAAAGACCGGTCGGAGACCGGTCCCCCAATTCGGGGTCGCCCGGTTCGGGTATCGCCGGTTCAGGTCGATCAGCTCGATTCCTTGGACTCCGCGTCCGCGTTCTTGGTCAGCCACACATCATGCACCGCGGTGCGTTCTGCGTTTTGAATTCTGCATTCTTCAAGCTGCAACCGTCCTTCCGCGGCCCCCAGTGCGGCAATTCCTCGCACGATTGCCCGGCTGTACGATGATCGCGCCGGGCGCACCGCCCGCGAGAGGGGCATGAGCATGTGCGGATTGAGACCGTTGCGGATCGTCGCGCTCGCCGGCGGCCTGATCGCGGCCCTACCTGCGGTCGCACAACATCAGGAGTGGCAAGCCCTGTTCGACGGCCACAGCTTCGACGGCTGGACGCAGCGCGGCGGCAAGGCCGAGTACCGCGTCGAAGACGGGCAGATCGTCGGCGAAACGCGCCCGAATACGCCGAACAGCTTCCTGTGCACGCAACGCACGTTCGCAGACTTCGTGCTCGAATACGAATTCAAAATCGACCCGAAGCTGAACTCCGGTGTGCAGATCCGCAGCAACAGCGTCGCCGGCTACCGCGACGGCGTTGTTCACGGATACCAGGTCGAGATCGACCCCACGGAGCGCGCCCGCACTGCCGGCATTTACGACGAGAGCCGCCGCGGCTGGCTGGCGGACCTGGCGGACAACGAAGCGGCGCGGCGGGCGTTCAAGCCGAACGACTGGAACACGGTGCGCGTCGAGGCCCTCGGCGAGGTTATCAAGACCTGGCTCAACGGCACGCCCGCCGCGAACCTCACCGACGGCCTGACGCACCGCGGCTTCATCGCGCTTCAGGTTCACAGCAGCGATTCGCCGCAACCGCTCGAGGTCCGCTGGCGGAACCTGCGGATTCAGGACCTCGGCGATCCGTGGCTCACGCCGCGCGACGGCGGGCGCTGGCTGCTGCGCGAGACCGCGGACCTGGAGAACTGGCAGCCGCTGGACAAGCCGGGCGAGCGGGTCGGCTGGGCACTGCACACAAACGGCGCCGTGACGGACGCGGAGGGCGTGAGGATGGCGTGTTATCTCGAGGTCGCGCCGGGCGCGGGGAACATCGTGACGCGCGAGGCGTTCGGCGACTGCCGCCTGCACGTCGAGTTCATGGTTGACGAGAACGGCAAGCAAGGGCAGGCGAACGGCAACAGCGGCGTTTACGTGCAGAGCCGCTACGAAGTGCAGATTCTCAACTCGGCCAGCCAGCGGCCGGCGGACGACAACTGTGGCGGGATTTACAAGGTGAAGGCGGCGGACTTCAACATGGCCCGATCGGCGGGCGAATGGCAGAGCTACGACATCTGGTTCACGGCGCCGCGGTGGGACGCGGCGGGCAAGAAGTCGAGCAGCGCGCGGATGACGGTGTATCACAACGGGACGCGGATTCACGAGAACGTCGAGATTCCCGGCAGCACCGGCGCGGGTCAGCCCGAGCAGGCGCCGGCGGGCGGGGGCGAGGCACGCGGTCCGCTGATGCTTCAGGACCACGGCAACCGGATTCGGTTCCGGAATGTCTGGATCGCGCCGACGGCCAGCGAGTAGAGGGTCGGGGAGCGTGGGCGTATTTCCGGACTGCGCCCCGCACTGCCGTGCGGGGTTTGGACGGGCGCTCGCTGGCGCTGGCGGTTTCGCTGAGGCTCGCGCGCCGGGCGACAAGTAGCTCGTCGGGCGCAACAAGGCTGACGCGCGATGAACATCACTCGCCGCCGGTTTCTATGCTCGTCGATCGCCGCCGCAGCGGCGCCGTGGTTCATTCCGGCCGCGGCGCTCGGCGGCTCCGGCCGCGTCGCTCCGAGCGAGCGGGTTACGCTGGGGTTGATCGGTCTCAAGAAGATGGGCGGCGCACACCTGGAGAGTCTGCTGGCGCGTGGCGATGTGCAGATTCTCGCGGTGTGCGACGTGGATACCGTCGCGCGCCTGGCGGCGAAAAAGAAGGTCGAAGACCGGTACGCCGACGGGACGCGGTCCGGCGTGTACTCCGGCTGCGAGGCGTACAACGAGTACGAGACGCTGCTCGCGCGGCCGGACATCGACGCGGTCCTGATCGCCACGCCCGACCACTGGCACGCGATCATGGCCGTCGCGGCGTGCCGGGCCGGCAAGGACGTGTACTGCGAGAAGCCGCTGTCGCTCACGGTGCGCGAGGGGCGGCGGATGGTGGAGGCGGCCCGGGGCTACGGCCGCGTGTTCCAGACCGGGACTCAGCAGCGCTCGTCCCCCGAGTTCCGCCGGGCGTGCGAGTTGGTGCGAAACGGGTACATCGGCCAGGTCACGCGCGTTCGCGTGGAAGTGGGCCCTCCTTCGGACGACTTCGAGCTGCCGGCGGAGCCGGTTCCGCCGGGGTTCGACTACGAGCGGTGGCTCGGGCCTGCGCCGTGGGCGCCGTTCAACCGGTTGCGTGTCGGCTCGAACTACTGGGACGGATGGCGCAAGCACCGCGACTACTCCGGCGGAAAAATGACGGACTGGGGCGCGCATCACTTCGACATCGTGCAGTGGGGCCTGGACGCGGATGGCGGCGGCCCGCTCGAAGCAACCCCCCCTGCCGCCGCCGGCGACGCTCGGCCGCGTGCGCGCTGGTACGCCAGCCAGGTGGTTGGGCCGGGCTGCACTCCGGACGAGCCGTCGTGGGGGCTTACGTATCGCTACCCCGGCGGCGTGACGGTGACGAAGGACGGGACGCGCGGCATTCGCTTCGAGGGGACCGAGGGTTGGGTCGAGGTCGATCGCGGCTACCTCGCGACGGCGCCCGTCAGCCTGCGCTCGCAGCGGTTGCGACCGCGCGACGTGCACCTGCCGCGCAGCGCCGGTCACCACGACGACTGGATTGAGTGCATCCGCACGCGCCGCCGGCCGATCTCGGACGTGGAGATCGGCTGCCGCTCGGCGACGGTGTGCCACCTCGGGAACATCGCGTTATGGCTGAACCGCGCGATCCGCTGGGACGCGCAGACCGAGCAGATCGTCGGCGATGCGGAAGCGTCGCGCTGGCTCGATCGGCCGAAGCGGGCGCCGTATCGGCTGTGAGAGCTGGCCGAGCGGGGGCGCCGACGGGATGCGAATTGCGCGTTGCGCGTAGCGAGCATCGGGGTTCCGAGAGCCGCGGCGGGTCGAACGCGCTTCAATCGCAGTCGGAGTGGCCGTGCAGCGCGTAGTGGCGCGGCTGGCCGCGGGTGCGTTTGCCGCGCTATTCGAGGTCGGACTTCATCATGATCTCGACGAGCCGCTCGAAGCGCACGCGCGGCTGCCAGTCCAGTTCCGCCCGCGCCTTGCTCGCGTCGCCGACCAGCGAATCGACCTCCGCCGGACGGTAGTAACGCGGGTCGACCGCGACGATCGTCCGGCCGGTGCGGCGATCGCGGCCGATTTCCTTTTCGCCGGTCCCTTCCCACGCCAGCTCGAAGCCGGCGATCTGCGCTGCGCGCTGCACGAACTCGCGCACCGAGTGCTGCTCTCCGGTGGCGACGACGTAGTCGTCGGGCCGCGGCCGCTGGAGCATCAACCACATGGCCTCGACGTAGTCCGGCGCGTAGCCCCAGTCGCGTTTGGCGTCGAGGTTTCCCAGTCGCAGCACGTCGTCTTTGCCGGCGCGAATCTGCGCCAGCGTCAGCGTGATCTTGCGCGTGACGAAGTTTTCGCCCCGCCGCGGAGACTCGTGGTTGAACAGGATTCCGTTGCTGGCGTGCATGCCGTACGCCTCGCGGTAGTGCCGCACGATCCAGAACGCGTAGAGCTTGGAGACCGCGTAGGGCGAGCGCGGGTGAAACGGCGTGCGCTCGGTCTGCGGGGACTCGTACGCCTTGCCGTACAGCTCCGAGGTGGACGCCTGGTAGAAGCGCACGTCGGGCTTGATGTTCCGTGCCGCTTCCAGCAGGCGCAGGACGCCGGTGGCGTTCACGTCGCTGGTGTACTCGGGCTGCTGAAACGAGATTGCGACGTGGGACTGCGCGGCGAGGTTGTACAGCTCGTCGGGCTGCGTGCGGGCGATGACGGCGTTGAGGCTGCTGCTGTCGGCCAGGTCGCCGTAGTGCAGCTCGAAAACCTGGCCGCCGCGGCGGGCGCGTTCGCGCAGGTGCTCGATGCGGGCGCGATTGAAGCTCGACGTGCGGCGCGTAAGGGCGTGCACGGCGTAGCCCTTGCCCACCAGCAGCTCGGCGAGGTACGAGCCGTCCTGTCCCGTCACGCCGGTAAGCAGTGCGACCTTCGCGCTCATGTGCCGTCCGCCACGGATTCCGGGGGGTTACGCGGTCAGGAAACGCGGGGCACACGATAGCACTGGCGACCGCGGCGGGCCAGAGCGGTGTCGGGCCGAGGTCGGGTGAGTCGGCGATTGAGGCCGGCGGGGCGAGTTGATGCGAAGACAAGCGGTATCGGACCGGTCCAAGGCGGATGTCCAGCGCGGCCGGGGGACGGCCCAACGGCCCCGGGGTCGGCCTCCAGCCTATCGAGGGGTTTGCGGAACCTCGCGGCTTCGCCGCGCCGCCGCCGTGGTCTCGGCCGATGCGTTCACCCTTGTCGGCGCGGCCCGGCACAGGGGAGGCAGGCGCGCGCACGGGATTTCGGGGGCGGTGCGCCACGCCGGTGCGCATCCGGCATAGACTCACCGGACGACGGCGCGGCCAGATCGGGGCCAAGGGTCAAGACTCCGACCCACAAACGGAGTGCGTGTTCCGGGAGCGCGTCGGCGGTGCAGGGCGGTCGCGCCCGGGCGCTGCTCGCAGCGGCGCACGCGGACGCCCGTTCAGCGTTCAGCCGAGCCGGTTCGCCCCCAATAGGAGCGCAACGCGATGTTCAACACCAAGGCGTACTCGGCCGCCAGCGCATCGTCGGCGCTGGCTTCCACCACGATTCCGCGGCGCGATCCGACGCCGCGCGACGTGCAGATCGAGATTCTCTACTGCGGCATCTGCCATTCCGACCTGCACCAGGTCCGCGACGAGTGGCACAGCGTCATGCCCACCGTGTACCCGGTCGTGCCCGGACACGAGATCGTCGGGCGGGTGACGAAGGTCGGCCCGGCGGTCACGAAGTACAAGCCCGGGGACCTCGCCGCGGTCGGCTGCCTCGTTGATTCGGACGGCGACTGCCCGCAGTGCAGGGCGGGCCTCGAGCAGTTGTGCCCGAACATGACGCTCACGTACAACTCGGCGGACCGACACCGGACCGCCCCGGTGACGTACGGCGGCTACTCGGGCGCCATCGTCGTCGATGAGCGGTTCGTACTGCGCGTTCCGACGAATCTGAGTCCGGCCGGCGTGGCGCCGCTGCTGTGCGCGGGGATCACGACGTATTCGCCGATGCGCCGCTGGGGCGTCGGCAAGGGCAAGAAGGTCGGCGTGGTGGGCCTCGGGGGTCTGGGTCACATGGGCGTGAAGCTCGCCCGCGCGCTCGGCGCTCACGTGGCCGCGTTCACCACGTCGCCAGGAAAGCGGGAAGACGCGCTGCGCCTCGGCGCTCACGAGGTCGTCGTCTCGCGCGACGCCAACGAGATGGCCCGGCACGCCGGCAGCTTCGACTTCATTCTGGATACCGTCTCGGCGGAGCACGACATCAACGCTTACCTGAACCTGCTGGCCCGCGACTCCACGCTCACGCTGGTCGGTGCGCCGGAAAAGCCCTTCGCCGTTTCCGCATTCGCCCTGCTGTTCGGCCGCCGCAACCTGGCCGGCTCGGTGATCGGCGGCATCGCCGAGACGCAGGAGATGCTCGATTTCTGCGGGCAGTACAACATCACCGCGGACGTCGAGGTGATTCCGATCCAGAAGGTCAACGAGGCGTACGAGCGGCTGGTCCGGTCGGATGTGAAGTACCGCTTCTGCATCGACATGGCGTCGTTGAAGGAAGTCTAGTGTTGTGTCTCAGTAATTCGCGGCATCATTCCGGCGGCGGCACAGCTCTAGTTCGTTCCGCAAAGCCGAGCTTTGGACTCACCGACTTTCAGGACGCAATCGTGAGCCAGGACACAAGGCGCCGGTTCGAGGAAGCCACGTCAGCGGCGGCGGCATTCTGCGTCAGCTTGGCGAGACGCGGGTTGAAATGCCGCGCTACAAGGCTTTCAGCACGCTCTTTCGCGCGCGGCGAGGCTTGCGGACTTCACGGAACTCGCGGCGACGAAGCCGCGTTGACGATCCGCACCCGATCGCCGCAATAATGCGCGGCACGCGCATGGATCGGTCCAACTTCGAAGCCGACACGATCGTGGTCGGCGCCGGCGCCGCGGGCCTGGCGACCGCGATCTTCGCCGCGCGGCGGATGCCGGGCCGGCGGATCGTGGCGCTGGACGGGGCTGAGAAACTCGGGGCCAAGATCCTCATATCGGGCGGAGGACGCTGCAACGTGACGAACCGCCTGGTCCTGCCGGCGGACTTCTGGGGCGGCAGCGCGAACGTCGTGCGGCGCGTGCTGGCGTCGTTTCCGCCGGAGCGGACGGTCGAGTTCTTCCGCGAGATCGGCGTCGGGCTGCACGAGGAGGAAGACGGGAAGCTCTTTCCGGATACGAACAGTGCGAAAGACGTTCTTGCGGCGTTGCTGGGCGAGGGGGCCCGCCGCGGAGTTGAGCTGCGCTGCGGCCGGCGCGTGCATGCGATCGAGCGGCAGGGTCGCGGGTTTTGGGTTGCGGCCAGCGGCGGAAACCTCACCGCCCGGTCCGTGGTGCTGGCCACCGGCGGACAATCGTACCCGAGGACCGGCAGCGACGGCGGGGGTTACACGCTGGCGCAGCGTTTCGGTCATACGATCGTTCCGACCACTCCCGCGCTGGCGCCGCTCGTGCTCGATGGCACGTTTCACACGCCGCTCGCCGGTGTGTCCCACGAGGTCGAGCTGACGGTCTACGTCGACGGGGCGCGGCCCGCCCGGATTCGCGGCCCGATGTTGTGGACGCACTTCGGCGTAAGCGGACCGGCGGCGATGAACGCCTCGCGCCATTGGCATCGCGCCTGTGTGGAGGGGAGCTCCGTCCGCATCGTCGCGAACCTGCTGCCGGGCGACGACCTCGCGTCGGCCGAGCGCGCGCTGCTTGCGCGCGCCGATGCGCAGCCGCGCGCTGCGCTCCGCACGGTCCTGCACGACCGGCTGCCCGTGCGCGTCGCGGACGCGGTGCTGGCGCGGCTCCGTGTGCCTGGGCAGGTGCCGCTCGCGCATCTGTCGCGTGAGCAGCGCCGCACACTGCTGCGCGGCGTGCTTGCGTTCTCACTTCCGGTGCGCGGCAGCCGCGGCTACGCGCACGCGGAGGCGACGGCGGGCGGAGTGGCGTTGGGCGAGATCGATCCGCGGACAATGGAATCACGCCGGTGTCCGGGGCTGTTTCTGGCCGGGGAAATTCTTGACGTGGACGGCCGCATCGGCGGGTTCAATTTCCAATGGGCGTGGTCGAGCGGTTACGTCGCCGCGGGCGGGGTCGCGCGAGTCGTGAGCACTCCCGAATTGTGCGTTCCGGACGGCGAATACCGAACTGAGCACACCGGCTCGGACGGGACAAGTCGCAAATGACGCGGCGGTCCAACGTCGGCCGAGGCGTCACTCGTCGAGCCGACATGGTTCGATTCGGCGCCACTCGAAGAAAGCGTGCTGGATCGGGGCCGTGGAATTGCTTGGTTGATTCTCCCGCCGGACGGCGGTAGATTGTTGGCGGGCATTGGGGATTAGTGTAACGGTAGCACGACTGACTCTGGATCAGTTAGTTGAGGTTCGAATCCTCAATCCCCAGTTAGCGGGGTTTTGCTGCGTGGGCCGATTCTTTTCGACACCCTCTGGATGAAACCGTAAGCGCCGCGTATCGCAACGGTTCTCCCGGGGCGGACTGCGGCGGATGGCAGATCGCGCGGGACGCGCTCCGCCCCGCGCCAATCCTCGGGCCGGATGCTGCTGGCGTACGTGTCCCCCCCACACGTCCCGGCCGCCGGCCCAACTTTTTTTGTCGTCGCCCATGAGATCGGGCGGCGATGTGCGTGTTGCGGCTGCGCGGCGGCAGGCAACGGCGTCGCTTGCCGCAAGTGCGCGGGAGTGCTTGCGGGCAGAAGCTCCGCACGCCGCTGGCATGGTGCGCTGCACGAAGCGTGGGAGCCGGAACGTGCACGCGGGCAAGCGGAGCCGGTTGCGTTGTCGGCAATTCGGCGAGCGCTGATCGGGCGACCGGCCTCTGACCGGTCTTGAACGCCGTACAGCGAGCGTTCCCGGTCTCATTCAACGAACAGATCGTCGCGCGGCAATCAGCGCACGCCGCGGAATCGCCAATCGCTCGGAACCGCGCGGGACAGCCCAACCGACCGCGGAGCGGCGAAAGCGAGCTGCGACGCGTTCGATCGTCGGCTTTCATTCGCCCCGCGGGGCTGGCGCGCGTCACCGACGAATTCCCATGGCTGGAGCCATGGGCTACGTTCTGTTGCTGCATTGCGGCTGAATTTCTCGAGCTTGGATGAATAAGGGAGCGCGCTGAATGACCTTCGAGACCGGTCAGAGACCGGTCCCCCATCCTCAGACCCACGCCCACACTCACACCCCGCATGGGCTTTCCACCAGGTCTTCGAGACAGGTCTTCGAGACAGGTCTTCGAGACCGGTCTTCGAGACCGGTCAGAGACCGGTCCCCCAACCCCATCCTCACACCC
>JABRWC010000051.1:0-22486 GCA_039961675.1 Phycisphaerae bacterium | reverse complement strand
AATCTACAGGCTCCCCCCGACGCGGGGTGCCGGAGGAGCGAACGCCCATGACCGTCCACACGGACGCCCAGACCGACGCATCGCACGTGGGGCACGTCGCCCTGCCCGTGAAGAAGAAGTCCGACCCCCACGCCACGCGCTGGGGCAAGTTCCTGCAGGCCACGATCAAGTTTGAGGCATCCGACCTCATCATGAAGACGGGCCAGCAACCGAAGATCCGCCTCCGCGGCGCGCTCAAGGCGCTCGACACGCCGCTCGTCGATGAGGACGAGTTCTGGAAGATCGCCCGGGCGATCCTCACCGAGGAGCAACTCGAGGACCTGCACCGGTTCGGCTCGGTGGACTTCGCCTACGACTACGACGAGACCTGCCGCTTCCGCGTCAATCTCTTCATGGCCCGCGGGCGTCTCTCGATCGCCGCCCGGCGCATCACCAGCAACATCCTGCCCTTCGAGGGGCTGCACCTTCCCGCCGTCATGGGCCAGATCGCCCTCCAGCCGCAGGGTCTGGTGCTGCTCTGCGGCGTGACGGGTTCGGGCAAGTCCACGACCATCGCCTCGATGCTGGACTACGTGAACCAACGCAAGCCGGTGCACATCGTCACGATCGAGGACCCGATCGAGTACCTGTTCCGCGACAAGAAGGCGGTCATCAACCAGCGCGAGATCGGCATTGATTGCGACAACTTCCACGCGGCCCTCAAGTACCTGATGCGCGAGGACCCGGACATCGTGCTGGTCGGTGAGATGCGCGACATCGAGACCTTCAGCGCGGCCGTCCACGCGGCCGAGACCGGCCACCTGGTCTTCGGGACCATACACGCCTCCAGTTCCGCCCAGACGATCTCGCGCATCCTGGATCTGTTCCCGGAGAACGAACGCCGGGCGGTGCGCCAGGCGCTGGAGTTCAACCTCCGCTCGGTCATTTGCCAGAAGCTCATCCCCAGCGTCAAGGAAGGGGTGCCGCTGGTGCCCGCGATCGAGATCATGATCGCCAACCCCTCCATCCGGAAACTGATCCGCGAGGAGCGCGACAACGAGATCACCAACGTGATCCGCGCCTGCTACGACGATGGGATGATCGACTTCACTGAGCACCTGCGGCAGCTCGTCGAGCAGGGCTTCATCGACCATGAGACGGCCTACCAGGCCGCGCCGAACCCCGACGAGCTCAAGATGGCGCTCAAGGGAATCCGCGCCCGTACCGCGGCTATCCTCGGATAGCCGTCGGCGCGCGGCCGCCGGCCGCCCCCGGGGCGGCGCCGGAATCAGGAGACGACATGTTGACTACGCTGGGCGGCGGCCTGCTCGCGGCGCTCCCGCAGGACTCTATTTACATCCACCCCGTGAAGCTCGGCGTCGCGATCGCCCTCTTCGCCGCCTGGGCCGCCTTCGCGCAATGGGTCGACAAGGACACGGTGCAGGTCAACACGTTTCGACCGCGCTGGAACTTCGGCTCCGTCATCGTCGGAGCCCTGGGCGCCGTCCTGCTGCTCTTTCTTCCGCTGTTTCTCGCGGCCGTGCTGGCGTACCTGGTGCTGTTCCTGGCGTTCGCCCTCGCTTACGTCATCCACCGCAACTCGCTGGTCGTCGAGTCCGACCGCGTCTGCACCCCGAGCCACCTCCAGCGCATCCTCGAAGGCAAGCGCGAAAAGAAGAAGAAGCTCATCGAAATCCGCGAGAACGTCCGAATCTACAACGCGACCGGCAAGCGCGTCGCGATTCCGGACGAGGAGGAGGATCGCCAGCAGTACGCCCTGGCGCAGGACCTCCTCTTCAAGTCGCTCTACCGCCGCGCCGGAGTCATCGAGCTTTCCCCCGCCGGGCAGGCATCGAAGGTCCGCGTCGAGATCGACGGCGTCTCCAGCGACGACGAGCCTCTGCCCCGCGCTGACGGCGACAGTATCCTCACCTTCGTCAAGCGCAACGCCGGGATGAACCTTGAGGAGCGGCGCAAACCGCAGAAGGGTAAGTTCGCCGCCACCATCGGCGACCATCGCTACGAGCTGCTGGTCAAGACCGGCGGATCGACCGCCGGCGAGAGTTTGCACATCCGCGTGCTCGGTCCCGAGCGCGCGTTCAAGGTCGCCGACCTGGGCTTTGCCGACAAGCAGCTCGCGACCGTGCGCGAGCTGATGGGTCGCGAGAACGGCCTGATTCTCGTCACTTCCCCGCCGGCGAGCGGACTGACGACCACCGTATACAGCTTCGCCCGCAGCCATGACGCGTTCCTCGAGAACATCCAGATGCTCGAGTACGAGCGCGAGATGGACGTGGAGAACATCACCCAGAAGCTCCACGAACCGGGCGAGGATCGCACGTTTGTCGGCGACCTTCAGCGTCTCGCCCGCAGCGACCCGGACGTGATCATCGTGCC
The DNA here is from genome assembly GCA_039961675.1 of Phycisphaerae bacterium. Taxonomy (GTDB): domain Bacteria; phylum Planctomycetota; class Phycisphaerae; order UBA1845; family Fen-1342; genus JABRWC01. The sequence goes on along the minus strand of JABRWC010000051.1, from coordinate 20,110 downwards.
GGAGCTTCGCGACAAGGCCGCCGCCGCCGTCTGCGCGCAGGCCGCCGGAAAGAAACAGACGGTCTACGTCGGGCTTAACGCGGCCGATGTGATCGAGGGGCTCCAGAAGTGGATCGCGCTCGTCGGCGATCCGGTGATCGTCGCCCGCACCCTGCTGGCGGTCACCAACCAGCGGTTGCTGCGCACGCTCTGCCCGACCTGCAAGACGCCGTACAAACCGGATCCGGCTCGGCTCCAGAAGATCAACACTGCGCCGGACCAGGTGCTCTATCGCCCGCCGGAGCAGCAGTTCGATAAGCGCGGCAACCCGATCGTGTGCCAGGCCTGCCAGGGCAGCGGCTACGTGGGGCGCACCGCCGTGTTCACCATCCTGGTCAACGACGACGAGCTGCGGGCGATGATCGAGAAGGGCACGCCGATCGCCGATATCCGCGCGGCGCTCTCCAAACGCCCCGGCCTCAGTTTGCAGCAGATGGCGCTTCAGAAGGTCTTCGCGGGCGTCACGAGCATCGAGGAAGCCGCGCGCGCTACCAGCGCGCCGGCCGCAGCCGCGCGCCCCGGGCCCGCCGCGCCCAGACCTGCGCCGGCCGCCGTCGCCGGGGCCGCAGCCAAGCCCAATCCCGCCAAACCCGGCGCCGCGAAGGCATAGGAGTTCCCATGGCTCTCAACCTGATCGTGCTCGCCCTCGTGCTGGCCGCCACGTTCATGCAGTCAGGCTTCGGGTTCTACAGCGGCGTGTTGAACGCGTTCTGTACGCTCGCGTCCGTAGCGCTGGCGCTGGGCTTCTACGAGCCGCTCAACGACCTGCTGAGCGGACAGCTCGGCATCCCCTCGGGTTACTCCGAGCCGGCGTCCATCATGATCCTCTTTCTCGTCGGCTTCGCCGTACTCAGGACTCTCGCCGACAACTACCTGCGCCGGCCGGTCCAGATTCACCCCTACATCGACCTCGGCGGCGGCATCCTCTGCGGCTTTGTCGTGGCGCAGCTCACCATGGGCATCATGGTCATCTCGCTGCTGCTCCTGCCTCTCGGCGGCACCGTGCTGCAATTCTCGCGCTACGCCCGCGCCGAGGACCGCGACGACTCGAACCCGTACCGCGCTGCGTTCGAGCGGCGGAGCCTCTGGCTGCGGTCCGACGAGATGACCGTCGGCCTGTTCAACCTGATGAGCAGCGGCAGCTTGAGCAGCGCGACGCCCCTCAGCCGGGTTTATCCGAACTTCCTGGACGCCATCTACTATTCCACCAACACCGTGCAGGCCGAATCGTCGCCAAGCCCGCCGCGCAGTAAGCGATCGGACGGCTTCAAGGACGGCATCGCGGTGGAGGAATGGTGGGTTGAGACCGGGCCGGTGGAGGGACGATACCGAGCAGGGATCCCGACCGAGCGCGACCGCCAGCCGCCGTACAAGCTCGAGACCTACACGCCGCAGCCCGGCAACAAGCTGCTCGCCGTCCGGCTGCTGCTGCGCCCCAGTTCGGCCGACAAGCAGAAGCTCGTCACTGCGCACCTGTTCCGGCCCACGATGATTCGGCTCGTCGGCCGCACCGGCGAAGAGCCGGATCAACACGTCCCGGTGATCATCGGCGGCGCCGATCCGCGCATCGAGGGCGCGCGGCGGATCGTCGACCTGGACAACAACTTCCAGATCCCGGCCAGCGAAGACGTGCGCGTCGACGCGATCTTCGAAGTGCCAGAGGAGTTCCAGCCCGAGTTCGTCGAATACCGCCGGCACGCGCGGGCGTCGATCGCCGGCGAGGCCGCCAAGAAATCCCAGCAGGAGGAGCTCAAGCTCGCCCGGGCCAAGAGCAAGCAGGAGTTGGAGGACGAGGAGGGCAAGCGGACGTTCGGCAGCGTGCTGCTGGATTCCAGCGGCTTGAACACGTCACTGCCGATCCCGATCGCTGCGGAGTCGCTGGCCCGCATGCCTGACGCCAAGATCAAGGATAACGAGCTCGCGGCCGGCCGCTTGTCGGGCGCCGTCTCGCGCTACGCCCCCTCTCAGGGCAAGCTCGCCTTGAGGGGCTTCCACGCACCCCCCGGATATGAGCTGGTGCAAGTGCGCTACAAACCGCGCGAGGCGCGCACGCTGGTCGGCAACGTCTTCAACTACGTCGCCAAGCTCAACCAGTATTTCGCCGTCGATGACCGCGCGGACAAGTGGCCGCTCGCCGGCTACTTCGCGATCGTCAAGCGCGGCAACGCCGAGTTCATCGAGCTGTACTTCAACGGCAGCCCCGAAGAACCGCTCGACCCGGGCTACAAGAGCATGCTCGACTTCAAGGACATCAAGCCCGCCGAGCTCGAAGCCGAGGAGGCGCAGATCGGGCTGCTGTTCCTAGTCAAGTCCGGGGGCCGGACGCTGACGCGCATCGAAAACCAGGGCCGGGACGGCGTGGAAGTCAATTTTCGAATTCCGTGACCGTTCGCGGGCACCCCGTAGCGCCGGGCTTCTGCGCCCGGCCGGCGATGGCGTGCGACACCGCGTTCGCGCATGAAGTCAAACGCGCGACGCACCGGCAACATCGGACACCGAGGTCCGACGCTACGCATCGGGCTGCGGAACTAGAACTTGAAGTCGGCGGGCGTGAAACCGGGGTTCAGGCGGACCTTCGTGAATTCGTAGCTGCCGAGCAACTCGCGCCCTTCGCGGTCGGCGTACGATTTCACCAGCACGGGCAGCAGCCACTCCTTGTCGAAGTGGATCACGAGCTTGGCGTCCGGGTAGGCCCCCTGCGCGCCCGTGTACGGCAGGTAACGCTCGATGACGTACGTCGGCCGCCCGTCCACCACGCCGTCCCCCGCAAAGTGCATCTCAAGCACGCCGCGCTCGGTCGCAATCGTGTTGTACTTGTCCAGAAGATCCAGCGTGGCGCCGAAACCGAACTCGTCGATCGTGCGGCGGCTGGCGCGGCGCGCCATCTCGTCGTGAATCGGAATCTCAACCTGCGAGACGATCAGACGTATGAGTAGACCCGCCGGCTCGACCAGCGCGAACGGTCGCCCCTTGCGGTCCACGAATTCCGGCGAATCGACGAACAGGCAACGACGCACCTGGTCCTCGTTCCGCAGCCAGTTCATGTAGACGGTCGTCGGCGTGCGACGAAAACGGACCGCGATCTCCTCGACGTCCTTCAGCGTGCCGTCGATCCGCTCCTGCTTCAGCAGCACGCAACTGTACTCGCGCACGTCGCGGTCGTATCGCTCCCGCGAGAGCCGCGCCAGCGTGTATGGATCGCGCTTGAGCCGCTCCACAAGCGAGACCGTCGCCGTCGCCGCAACCGGTTCCGGCGCGACCGCGGCGCTCAGCGTGACCGAGTCCGGTTTTTCCGCGGCCAGCGCCGGCGCCGCCGCGATCAACGCGCCGGCGGCCGCGGCGACGGAGCGAAGCCAGCGGTCAAGTCTGGGGTTCAGCAAGTGCGGTTACTCCACGGGAAACGCGAACCAGGGTTGCCCAGCCCGGTCAGATCCCATCCGTAGGATCGGAAGCGCATCCGCTGCAACTTCAGCCTTTCCGCTTTTCCCCCGACCGCGCAGCCTGTTGGGGAAAGCACGGCTTGCTACAACCCCGCCGCGGGGGAATTCTAACCGTCTGTTACGTGCGAGACAACCGGAGGTTGCACGCGAGCTGAGATTCTCGCCGACCGGCGACGGCCCGCCGCCGTTGAAAAAATTGCAATCGCGCCCACGCGGCGGTACTTCGGAGCGCTTCACTGCGGAGATCGCCGCCCGCTCGAATCCGTCTCGAGCGCACCGGCGCAGCACCGGTCGCGCCACTCCGCGAGGCACGCGCTGAAATCGGAAACGTCGCTCTCGAATTCAATCGTGTGCGACGCCTGGGGAAATGTGCGCACGAAAGGCGCGTCCGCGGAAACGCGTCGCAGCCAGCGCATCGTCGGCTCGTTGCGGATGATCCGGTCCCTGCCGGCCAGCAACAACGTCGCCGGCACGCGCAGCGCCGCGGCCGGACTGCGCCGCAGCCTCGCGTCGAGCCGCGCGGAGAAGTACAGGAACCTCGCGGTCGCGCGCTCGAGCTTGAGCGTGTCGCTCCGGATGAACTCCTGGCCGCGCGGGTTGGATGTGAACAACGCCGGATCGTTCAGCGGGATGTCGAAGCGCCGCGTGGGAGACACGAGCAACGAAAGCCCGATCCGCGCGCGCGAAATCCACCCCACATCGACCTGCGGAAAAACGCCCGGCGCGATAAGCAGCAGGCCCGCCAGCGGCGCGCCGCCGCGCAGCGCCCACGCCGCCGCCAACTTTCCGCCCCAGCTCACGCCGACCGCGGCGACACGCGCCGTCGGGCGAACGGCCCGCTCCGCCGCCACGAGATCGTCGAGATCCTCGAACCATTGCTGCGCGTGCGCGGCGTCGCCCCGGCCGGCGGCGTTCAGCCCGCTTCCGCGCCGGTCCGGCAGGATCACCGGACAGCCACTTTCCGCCAGCAGCGAGGCGCTGTATTCGAACCAGCCGCCATGCGATTGGATTCCGTGCAGGACGATGAACGTCACGGGCGGGTCCGACGCGCGCGCCGGCCACGCGCGGCCGCGGATCGCGGCTCCGTCGCGCATCCGCCAGGTGCGGAATTCGGGCAAGGAGACGGGGCGGCGCATACGGCGCGCTACAGCTCGCTCTGGTCAAGTACGCGGAACTTGTGTGTCCGCAGCACCGAGACGGCCTGCGCCGGGTTGTCGACCTGGATCGCCAGACAGCCGGCGCGGTCGCGGCCCGGCAGAAGCGGGTAAATGTAGTTGATGTTGATTTCCCCGGAAATCAGCGCGGTACACACGGTCATGATTCCGCGCTTGCCCGGCGGCAACTCGACGACCAGCACTTCGCTCTCGGTGATCGCGAAGCGCGCGTCCGTCAGCACCTCGTGAGCCTTGTCCGGATCGTCGAACAGCAGCCGCAGAATGGCGCAGTCCACGGACGTCTCGACCGACAGACCCAGGATGTGCACCTCGCTGTCGTCGAACAGGCGCGTCAGCCGCAGGAGCTGCCCCAGCCGGTTCTCAAGAAAGACGGAAATCTGGCGGGCAAGCGGATACTCGCTTCCTTCGGCCACGTGAAATGGTTCGTACGCCATGATCTGGACGCGGGTGGCGGCCTTGAGCTTCTCAACGCGAACGCCGCGGGTACAGTATCCCAGGGCCGCGCCGATGTACAGGGAGTTTCGCAGCGCTCCGGCGCCGCGACGCAATTCCGATCCGCGCTGCCATTCTCGGACGCGCGTCCCTGAGTTGCCGCGGACGACCCAATCCAGCGAATAAGCGACTACCCGCGGGACGCTCACAGCTCATGGAACCGCTTCAGTTCGCCAACCCCGCACTGCTCACGGCCCTCGGCCTCGCGGGCTTGCCGCTGATCGTCCACCTGCTGCTGCGGCCCCGACCCCGGCGCGTGATCTTCCCCGCCCTGCACCTGGCGCGGCAATCCCTCACCGCGGCCCGGCGCCGGCGGCGACTTCAGGATGTGGGCCTGTTGCTCCTGCGCATGCTGATCCTGGCCTGCGCCGCCCTGCTCCTGGCCGCCCCGAGCTGCGGCCCGCGAATCGCACCGACCGACACGCCCGGCCAGCCGACAGCCTGCGTCTTCGTCATCGACGACAGTTGCAGCGCCACGGGCCGGCAGGCGGACGGAGCTTCGCTCCAGGCTGCGCTGATTGCCGAGGCGGACAGACGCATCGACGCCGCCGAACGACTGACTCCTCCACCCGCGCTCGGCCTGGTGTGGGCCGACCCCAACCGCCAGGGCGCCGCGCTCGCCGATGAACGCGCTACGCTGCGCCGCGAGCTGCACCGCAGCCCCGCACCGCGCCACCACGCGACGCCGCTCGGCCACGCCTTGCGCCGCGCGGCGACAATGCTCTCGGCAATCGAGCCGGCGCGCCGCCGGATCGTCCTCCTTACCGACGGCGCCGCGCACGCCTGGCGCGACGTGTCCGCAGCCGAACTGTCGCAACTCGGCCCCGATGCACTCGAGGTGCTTGCGCCCGACCTCGGTCCGCGAACCAACCTCGCTATTCTCGATGCCCGCGGCCCCGACTGGCCCATCAGCGAGGCGGCGCCGATCCCGCTCGAACTGACCGTTCGATCGGCGGCGCTCGCGGCTTCCGGCGGATTGTCCGTGTATTCGTCCGCCGGCCTCGTCGCTCGATCCCAGCCGACGGAGCTTCCCGCAGATCGCGATCAGACGGTCTCGCTGGTGGCGCCGCCCATGCCACTCGGCGAGCAGGGCTTGTGCGTTGTACTCGAACCGGCGGACGGACTCGACTTTGACCAACTTCGATACCTGGCGCTGCGCGTCGAACGTCCCCCTCTCGTGTGGATCATCGCGAACGAGCCTCCCCCCGGCGGCGATATCGGCCCCGCCATCGTCCGCACGCTCCTCGCACCGGCCGCCCTTCCGCCGGAGCGACAGTTGGTGCGCGTCGAGAGCTACGGCCCACGCTCGCTGAGATCGCTCGCCTCCCCGCACGCGGACACCGGCAGCGGCGCGCCGAAGCCGGACGATGCGGAAGCACCGCGCCTGATCGTGCTCTTCAGCGGGTGTGAGCTGAACGAGGCCGCGCGTCGCAAGCTCGGCCAGTTCGTCGAGCACGGCGCGGCCCTGGTGCTGGCGCCGGTCCTGGACGATGCGGTCGTGGATTGGCCCGGCGTGCGCGCCTGGTTGGCGCGATCGCCGGGGCGCGCCGAAACGATGTCCGCGGCCGCGACGACCCGCTGGCAAACGGGCTCCCGCTTTCACGGCCGAGGCGAGGAGATGGACGAGTGGCAGCGATGCGCCGTCCGCGCGCGCGTACTTTTCGACGAGCTCGAGCGCGGCACCAGCGTCGAAGCGGCCTTTCCAGACGGGGCGCCGATGCTGCTGTCGGTCCGCCGAGGGCGAGGCGCCGCCTACCTGCTGGGCGCCAGCCTGGACCCGCGATTCAGCGACCTGGGTATTCGCGCGGCGGCGCTGCTCACGTGGATGCACGCACTGCTAGGCGGCGCTGACGATCCGACCCGGGGGCGGGCTGACTTCCTTGTCGGAGAGGCACTCGACGCGGCCCGTGCCACAGGCGCTGCGTCGATCCTGCGGCAGTTCGACTACGCGACTCGAAGTTGGCGCGACCGGGCGCTGCGGCCGCCGCACGCGTCGCCCCAGGAACCGGGGCTGGTGATTGGCGGCGCGTCACCTGCGGGGGTGCAGCGAGAACTGCTGGCCGTCAACTGGCCGCCGGAGGAATCGGACCTGACCGAGATCAGTGACGCGCGCTTGCGCGAGATCACCGGAAACCAGGACGTGTCGCTGCGGCGCATCGGCCACGCGGCCGAAGATGCTCGACGGCGTGCCGGCTCGTGGTTTTCGGCCGGCGTCGATGCCGCGCAGATTCTCGGACTGTTTCTGTTGGTGGCGTTGTTCGTTGAGCCAACAATCGCAAACCGTACGCCGCGAAGCCTGAAGCGTACGGGATGAGGACCTTGCCGCGCCGCTGGGTCCGCGCACAGGGGTCACGTTTCGGCCCCGCAGGTCGCCACGCGCGCGCGGCGCATCGCGCCGACCCTCTCGCGCAACCCCGCGAGGAGACTCCCGGTTTCGCTTGCGCTCAGCTCGCGATGAGCGCAGGTACCGAATGCCGGCAGAGCCGGGACCGGCGGTCCTCCCGAAGCCGAAAGACGAAAAAAAGTCCCGCGCCGGCTACGCCGCCGGCGCGGGTCAGTGAAGGGGGACACGACAGCTTCCACCCATCATTGTTGGATAGATTGCTCAAGTTTTCCGCGAATTCTGCCGAATAGATGCAACTTTCCCCCGCGCGGCGCAGTTCCCATAGTCTTTCAGTCCGTTGAAAAAACTGTCCGCCGATTGGGGGACCGGCCTCCAGGCCGATCTTGCAGGCCGATTGGCATGCGCTTCCGCACTTACGCAACGGACAGCTATCCCTGCAAAGCGTGCCGGAAAGCGCTTTCAGCGCCAATCCGGACCCGATGAACTCGGATCAGAACGCGCCGAGCACCTTCTGGGCCAGCGCGTCCGGCATCGGCTCATAACGGCAAGGTTCCATGGCATACGAGGCACGCCCCTGCGACAGCGACCGAAGCTGCGTCGAGTACCCGAACATCGTCGATAGCGGTACCTCGCAGTCGATCACGTGGTTGTTGCCGCGCATCGACGTCGACCGGATTACCGCCCGCCGCGACATCAGGTCCCCGTTGATCGCGCCGAAATACTCCTCCGGCGTGACGACCTCGGCCCGCATGATCGGCTCGAGCAACACCGGACCGGCTTGCTCGACGGCGCGCGTCACGGCCATCGCCGCGGCGCTTTCGAACGCCACCTCGCTCGAATCCTCGGCGCTCTCCTCGGCGTCGATCAGCTCCACCCGAACGTTGATCAGCGGATACGAACCGAGCGGACCGCTCATGGCGGCGGCGCGGGCGCCCTGCTCGGCGGCCAGCGCGAAGTTGCGCCGCAGCTTGTCCTCCGGAACGAGGTTGGCGAACTGGAAATGCTCCTGGCCGGGGGCGGGCTCGAACGGTTCGACGCGAACGGTGACGACGGCGTACTGGCTGCGGCCGCCGGCCTGGCGAATCAGCTTTCCCTCCGCCTGCCCGGCGTGCGAGATGGTCTCGCGGTAGGCGACGCGCGGCTTGCCCACGCGCACCGGCACGTTCATGTCGCGCTCCAGCCGGTGGCAGATCACTTCCAGGTGCAGCTCGCCCATGCCCGAGACGATTGTCTGCCCGGTCTCCTCGTCGGCGCGGAACATGAACGTCGGGTCGCTGCGGGCCAGCATCTGGAGACAGTCCAGCAGCTTGTCGCGGTCGGCCGACGATTTCGGCTCAATCGACATGCTGATGACCGTCTCGGGAAACTCGATGCGCTCCAGGAGCACTGCTCCGCGCGGGTCGCACAGCGTGTCGCCGGTGAGCGTGTCCTTCAGTCCGATCACCGCCACGATGTCGCCGCAGACCGCCTCGCTGAGCTGCTCGCGGCGCTTGGCGAAGATCCGAAACAGGCGCGGCACGTTTTCCTTCCTGTCGCGCCCCACGTTCAGCACGCGCGAGCCGGCACGCAGCACTCCCGAGTACACCCGCACGAAAAACAGGTCGCCGTGCGTGTCGGCGACCACCTTGAACACCAGCCCCGCCATGTGCGCCTTCGGATCGCACTTGACCAGCACCGTCCGCTCCGGCTTGCGCGGGTCGTGGCCGGTGATCGGCGGAATGTCCAGCGGCGACGGCAGGAAGTCGCACACCGCGTCGAGCACGTCCTGGACGCCCATGTAGCGCAGGGCCGATCCGCACAGCACCGGCTGACAACGCAGCGCGATCGTCCCCTTTCGCAGCCCCAGCTTGATCTGCTCGGAACTGAGCGAGCCGTGCTCAAGGTAGTGGTGCATCAGCTCGTCATCGAGCTCTGCGGCCGCTTCTTCGAGCAGGTGCCGGCGGCGCTGCGCCTCCTCGCGAAGCCCGTCCGGCAGTTCGCCGACTTCGCGCTTGGTCTCCTCGCCCGAACCGGTGAACGTGACGGCGGCCATCGCCAGCAGGTCCACGAATCCGCGGAACGTCCCCTCCTGCCCGATCGGCAAGTGGATCGGCACGGGGTTGGCAGCCAGCCGCGTGCAAATCGACCGCAGCGCATGGTCGAAATCCGCCCCGACCTTGTCCATCTTGTTGATGAAGCACAGCCGCGGGACCTTGTACTTGTCGGCCTGCCGCCAGACTGTCTCCGACTGCGCCTCGACGCCCTCCTTCGCGTCGAACACCACCACCGCGCCGTCGAGCACGCGCAGGCTGCGCTCGACCTCGGCCGTGAAATCAACGTGCCCGGGCGTGTCGATCAGATTGACGCGACAATCTCGCCAGTGAAATGTCACCGCGGCGGAGTAGATCGTGATGCCGCGCTGCTGCTCCTCGACGTCGAAATCCGTGATCGTCGTGCCGTCGTCCACGTCCCCCGCCTTGTGGATCGTCCCGCTGAAAAAGAGCAGGCGCTCGGTGGTCGTGGTCTTGCCGGCGTCGATGTGGGCGGCGACGCCGATGTTTCGAATCCTTGACAGGTCTTCCATCACCGTTCCGCCCGTGGACGGGGAGCGTGGCGATTCTGCAAGCAAAACGCGGGATTATAGCGGCTGCGGCGCACGGCACGAGCCGCGAAGCGCTGTCCGAGCTGCGATCCCCGCCTGCGCGGAGACGAGCGAGCGGGGACAATCACGGCCGCTCATGCAGGCGCCCGTCCACCCCGGCGGCTGGACCGATTTCAAATCAGCGCTTCACACGACTTCGTGACACGAAACACGCGCCCGCGGATCGGCCGGCCGTCGGGACCTGGCCGCTCGCGCTCGGAAGCCTCCACGCGCAATCCGCACGCCGCGGCTTGCCGCGGGAACGCATCGGCGGTCTGCCGCCGTCCGTCCACCAGCAGCGCCACGCCGTGCGGCGCCAGGTGCCCGGCGATGAACCGCGCGATCGGCTCCACGCTCCGCCGCTCGTAGAGCACTTCCGCCGCGACGATCGCGTCGAGGACCAGGCCCGGGTACGTCTCGCGCCAGTCGACGAAGCGCAGCTCCGGCGCGGGCAGCCCGTTGCGTGCGAAACTCAGCGCGACGAACGCCAGCGCGTCCTCGTCGTAGTCCGAGGCGATCACGCGGTAGCCGCGCGACGCGGCCACCAGGCTCGGCAGACCCAGCCCGCAGCCGAACTCGAGCACTGCCGCCGGACGGTCCACGGACGCCGGGGGCCAAGCGGCGATTTCGTCGCACAGCAGCAGGCAGGCCGGCCAGAACTCCGCCCAGTACGGCAGGTACTCGTCGCGCTCGAAGCGCGACACGACGCGCGGGTCGTCAATCAGCTCCTCGAAGTTCGCCGGGCCGAGCAGCTCGTACTGCCGCTCCCCGATCGCGAAGCGCCGCTCCATTACGGGGTAGCCGCGAAATTCGCGGGGAACCGCATTCGACATATGACAGCTCGACCCGAGAAAGCTACGATGGTTCCGTGCCGCATGGAATCGCCGGCGTCGCCGGCCTGCGCCGCATTATCACGAACCGCGTTCTTTCGGAAAACGGCGAATGGCCGCGGACCCGGTTACGCTCGCGCCCCTCAGACCCAACCCTCTCGAGCTGGCGCCGTTTCGCCCCGAGTTTGCCGCACCCGTATCCAAGTGGATTCAGGATGAACGCGAGGCGTTCTGGCTTGCGCCGCGCACGCGGCCGCCGATCGACGCGCGCAAGGTGGTTGAGTGGGCCGGCCCTGGAATCCAACAGTTAATCCTGTTCGACGGCGCATCGCACATTCCCGTCGCATACGGGGAGGTGAACCGGCTGGCGGGACACGAGCGGACGTACTGGCTCGGCCACCTGCTTGTGGACCCGGCACGCCGCGGCCTGGGTGTTGGACGCGCCCTGACGGAGCGATTGCTGCGGTACGCGTTCGCACGGCTGAACGCCCGGCGCGTGACGCTCGTGGTCTTTCCGGAAAATGCCGTGGCGATCGCCTGCTACCGCGCCGCAGGTCTACACCTGGACGGGCACGAGAGCCATTTTTTCCCGAACTGCGAAAGCACGGTACGCATGGTGCGGATGGCCGTGATGGCCGGCGATTGGAGCCGTTCGACGCGCAGCGAACGCGATGCGCCGGGGCGAATGCCCGAGCCGTGACGATCGCCGCCCGGATCGTCGGACTCCGAGGTCCGATGTTGCGGCATTCGTCGGACGCGGAGGTCCGACGCTACGGATTCTGGCCCGACGCCTCCGCGTCCGGCTTCGACTCCCCGATCGCCTTCAGCGCCGATTCGACGTTCGGCTGAAGCTCGAGCACGCGGTCCAGCCGTGTGACGGCCAGCGTGTCGCGCACGGCCTTCAGCACATTGGCGAGAATCAGCCGCCGACTCTCAAAGCGGAACCCATTCCGCAGCCGCACGAGCGCGCCGAGCGCGACGCTGGGTGCGAAGCTCACGCGGCCCATGTCGAGCACGACCGGCAATCCGGGATGCTGCGAGGCGGCCGCGGAGACCTCCTGCTCCAGGGAATTCGCCGACCGCTCGTCCAGCGCGGCGCGCTGAACGGTCGCCACCAGGGTGTTCTTTCGAATCTGCACCGCCGTGACGTCTCGACCGGGCATGGTCGTCCCCGAACAATGCGAGTGGAGCGACGATCTAAACCTTCCCGCCGCCCGTGTCGCGCGCGTGATCAACTCTGAATCGCGTGGTCCAATCCTCGGCGCCGGGAAAGCGGCGCGCCGGACTTCTCCAAATTCGCCGGTCCGCCGCGCCATGTGGAGCCGCACTGCATCATACCGCGGCACGCGCCCGCCGGCTCGCGCGCCGCGGGTTTTCCGACACGGGTCCGGTCCGTTTCACGCCGCAAGTTTCTCCGTTGTTCGCTCGGCTCGATTCGGCTCAGAGCCATTGCGCGATCGGCCGCACGCAGCGCGCGAACTCCGCCGTGGGCATGTTCACCGTACCCCATTTGGGACTGCGCGCCCGGGCGTGAAGCCGGTACTCGTCCACCGCGACCGCCGCGAATACGTACGGTTGTCCGCGCCAGGCATGCGCGACCGGTTCGGGCGGGGCCGCGCCGCCGTCGATCCGGTAAGCGAACACGAGCAGCGCCCTGAACCCGGCCCCGAAGACGGCCTGCCACTGCTCAAGCCCTTCCAGGTCCGTCTCGGTGACCCAGTTCTCCCAGGCCGGCTTCTTCCCGGATCCGCGCGCGGCCCAGCGCCGGCCCTTGATGTCGACCAGCCAGTTGTAGGCGTTGCGCGAATAGACGATGAAGTCGAAGCTCTTCAACCGCACGTCGCGGAACGCCGCGCGCTTGGCCTCGTCCACCGCGACGTAGGGGACGTTCTCCCGCCGCAGGTAGTCTTCGAACGCGGCTTCATAATGAACGTGTCGTTTCATCGCGTTCGCGGCGCAGCTCGTCGGACGCCGGCCCGCGCCCCAACACTCGCCCAGACCCCCGCCCGGCCTCGAGCACGATCGTACTCCAAGTTTCGTATCGGAGAAAGTGTGTCGGACATGGGGCGCGGACGTGCCGCGTTCCAGCGCCGCTCATCAGTCGGCGCAGGCAAAGCCGATCCGCGACGGCGTTCGACGCTCACGCCGCACGGGGCCTCCGTCGTTTGGCGTCGGCTTCGCCATGCGGGTAAACTGGAATAAGAGACCTGAATATCAACCAAGCGCCGCACGGGCGGGAGCCGGGGATGATATCACGGACGGTCGAATACGCGCTGCGCGCGATGGTCTGGCTCGCATCCAGCCCCGACCGCGCGCAGACCACGCGCGCCGTCGCCCAGGCGACGCAGATTCCTGCCAGCTACCTGTCCAAGGTGCTGCAAACGCTCGTGGATGCGGAGCTCCTTTCCTCGCAGCGCGGTCTGGGCGGAGGCTTCGTGCTCGCGCGGCCGCCGGAGCGCATCCTCGTGCTGGACGTGGTCAACGCGGTGGACCCGATCCGGCGCATCCGCACCTGCCCGCTGCGCCTGTCCGCGCACTCCGTCCGCCTGTGCGCGCTGCACCAGCGCCTCGACGACGCGCTCGCCACCGTCGAAGACGCCTTCGCCCGCTGCACGATCCGGGAACTGCTCGCCGACGGAGACGCCCAGCACCCGCTGTGCCCGCCGCCGGCGTCCGCGCCCGTTCCGCTGAGCCTGAACCGCGCCCGGCCACGTGAACGCCGCGCCGCGCCGCGCCGCCCGTCGCCGCAGGGACGCGGCAAGCGCCGCTGAGCGTGACGCCCCCGGGGCATTCAGGCCGCGTACATCAACGGCAGCACCACCAGCCAGAGCGCAACGGTCGCGGCGCATCCAACGGTCGTGACCGCCAGCGGCGCGCGGCCCAGCCCGGTCGTTCGCGCACCAAGCGCCCATACTGCCAGCGCCGCCAGAAGCCCTCCGACCAGGGCCGCCTGCACCACGCTGATCCACGCGGTCAGGTAGTACACATCCACGAACGCAACGGCGTCGCGCGGCGGCTTCCATGCCGGACGCGCGGCGGCCTCGAAGAACTCCCGGCTCAGCCCGGGCTCGCCGCCCGGCGGCTCCGGCACCACCCAGCGCGGCACAAGGAGCGGCGCCGGCGGCGGCGCCGCAGCGGGCGCCGCGCTGCCGGCGGCGCCGGCGAGCGGTCCACCCGCCTGGTCGGACGGGGATGCGGCAACCTGCGCTGGCGCGGACGCGGACGCCGCAGCCTGCGCCGGGGCGGAGGGGAAAGTCCGCACGAACGCGATGATATCCTTCAAATCGTCGTCCGAGAGCATCGGGTTTCCACCGCGCGGCGGCATCTGCACCTTCATGGTGTTCATGGGGTCCCAGGGCTGGCGGCCGACCTTCACGAAGTCGAGCAGCGCCGCGTCATCCCGCTGGGCGATGAACTCGCTGCCGACCAGCGTTTTGCCGAGGCCCCGCAGGCCCTCGCCCTGCGGACCGTGACAGCTCGCGCAGGTTCCGAGAAAGAGCTTCTGCCCCTTGGCGACGTCCACCTGCCGGACGGCCGGCACGACCACCGGCGCCGGAACGCTGGGCTTCGGGGCGCCTTTCGGCAACTTCACCCCGTAGCGACGCGCCAGGTAACGCTCGCTCGGTCGAAAGTCGCTCCCCGGGCGCACGCCGTAGCGCCATTTCGCATCCAGATCGATGAGCACGGTCGCGGCGAACGCCAAGCAGCCGCACGCGGCCACGGCCAGCGCCGCCGCTCGCGGCCAGCGCGACCGCGTGCGTGCGCGGAATAGCGCAAACGCGGACGCGGCGCTCGCCAGCAGCAGCAGCGCCAGGCCGGCGGTCGCCAGGGGCGCGTTCATGAGGCGCGTGCCCCACTGCCAGGCCTGCGGGTGGCCCAGGCGCGCGATCAGCCACAGGAGCGCGAAGCCGCCGGCCACGAGGGCATATATTGCGATAAAGAGCAATATATCCCATTTGCGGAAGCTGGCCGGTCGCAGCGCCGGCGCGGGCGCTTGCCCCGGTCCCGGTTCGCCGTGGGTCCGGTGCGCCGCAAACGCCGCGTCGTGCGCGGGCTTGTGCGAGCGAGGGGCGCCCACCATCGGTCCGGACGAAATCAGCGCACTCATGGCGATGTCCCTTCAGAAGCCGCAATTCCGCGCGCGGCGCCGCGCGCGGTTTCTCTACGCAACTGCTCGAAGTCCAGGATCGTCCCGGGACCGCGCCGCAGCATCTCCGCGGCCGCGCTCGATGTCGCGAACGCGCCGAGGTTCGACGCCATCGGTGTCTGCAACTGCTCGCTGCGCACGAAGGTGGCCCGGGCCGCCTCGATCCACTGCCGCGTCTCCAGGTCGTGGACGTAGCACAGCGCCGGCTCCGCCGGCGGCCGCTCGCCGAGCCACTGCAGCAGGCAGCCGACGTCGTCGAACGCCGCCTTGTGCACGTCGCGTCCGCGGACCACGCACGCCGCGGCGGCGAAGCGCTCCTCGCTGACGATCATCTTGCACGTCTCGCACTCGGTCTCGCCGTACAGAATCGCAGGCGGCGAGAGGTCCGGGGCCCGGCCGCAACCCGCCGCCGCCAGCCCGCAAAGGAACAGCCCGATGCGGAACCCACTTGCTCCCCAGTCGATCATCGCGGACTCCTGCGCGAAAAGACCAGCCCCGCCGCCAGCAGCGGCAGCACGATCCACGCGGCCAGCAGCCCGTCGAGCAGCAGCGGCAGCCGATCGCCGAATGTCCGGCTCGCGAACAAGCCCGCCGGACCGAGCAGGTCCAGCGAGCGATGCAGCCCGCTGACCGCAGACACCTTGAAGACCTGGAGCGGGTTCGCCAGCGCCGCGCCAAGCAGCTCGCCCGGCGTCAGTTGCAGCGTCAGCGCCGTGCCCATCAGACCCAGGTCCCCCAGAAACACCAATGTCAGCCACAGGAAGATCGCCACGCCCAGGGCGACGCTCGTCCGCCGGCAGACGGCCGACACCAGGAACCCGACCGACAGCATCGCCCACGCCAGCAGCACGCTGCGCACAAAGATCGCGGCGAATTGGCCGGAGTTCGTGGATGCCCCGCGGAAGGCGAGCACGACCGCCGTCGTCCCGAACCCCAGCGCCAACGCCGCCAACAGCGACAACGCCAGACCGAGGTACTTGCCCAGCAGCACCTCGTGCCGCGTCAGAGGCTGCGACAACAGCGCTTCCAGCGTCCCCCGCTCGCGCTCGCCCGCGATCGCGCCGGCGCCGATTGTCAGCGCCATTAGCGGCACGATGAGCAGCACGAGGTTGATGAGCGTCGCCGCCGTCCGCCCGAAGCCTGCCAGCCCCGTGCGGCCGGTGCCCGCCATGGCCACCGACGCCAGGCCCAGCGACAGCGCCGCGAAACACACGGCGTACAGCAGGAACCAGCGGTTGCGCAGCGCGTCGCGAATCTCTTTCTTCGCCAGCACCAGCAGCGATCGCAGGCACTCGGCGACGTGCGACATCCGAGCGCCGCGGCCGAGAGGGATCGAGGGGCTTGGCACGTTTGCGATCGGCGTCATCGCACGCTCCGGGCCGGCTGTCCCGCGGCCGTTGCTCGAACCAGTTCGTCCGCGACCCGCACGTAGCGCTCGTGACGGCCGGCGTTCGCCTCGGAGCGCTCGGTGCGATCGAATTCGTCGCGGAGCGCGCCCTGCTCGCCGGCATCGAGCACGCGATCAGCCATCGCGAACAGGATGTTGTCCTCTTTCCAGATGTGCTCGCGCAGCAGCGCGATGTACGCCGCCGCGGCCTCGCAAACGGCTCGCGCCGCTCCGGCGTCGCCGGCGGCGGCCGCGTCCAGCCCGCCGACCATGCGGGCGATCAGCGCCCGTCCACGGGTGTGCTCGTCGAGCATGCAGCCGACCGGGCCGCCGGCGCGCGGGACGCCGGCGCGCTCCAGCCGCGGGAAGAGCGCGTCCTCTTCCTTGGCGTGGTGGCAGCCGTCGGCGAAGTTGCGCAGGAAGTCGATCGCCTTGAGCCACAAGTCGTGGTCGATCCGCCCGCTTTCGCTCATCCGTTCCAGCGCGTCGAGCACGCGCTCGATCACGCGGTGCTCGGCCTTGAGCACATCAGTCGGGCGTTGATGGGAATCACAGCAGGCCGAATGGTCGCCTGGAAAACTCACAGGTGTCTCCTAATTCTCGAAATCCACGTCCTCGAATTCGAAACCGGATTGTGCGAGCAGCGTCAGCGGTGCCGCCTTGCGCGTCGGCGCGACCGACACGAAGAGCGCCGAGCAGTTCCGCGTCGGCGAGAATCCCGAGCGCGCCAGCAGATCAAACGCCGCCTCGCGCGATTCTGGGGACAGGACGATCCGCAGCCGGCAGCGCTGGTCGATGGCCGCCGGCGGGCCGTCGCGCTCCACGCGCCCCGCCTTCAGCACGATCACCCGGTCGGCCAGCCGCACCGCTTCCTCGACCCGGTGCGTCGTGAACACGATCGTCTTGCCCGCGCGCCGCAGACCAACCAGCAGTTCGAGGAACTGCCGCCGCGCCGCCGCGTCGAGATTGGACGTCGGTTCGTCCAGCAGCAGCAGCGGCGGATCGGCCAGCAGCGCGACCGCCAGCGCCAGGCGCTGTTTCATTCCACCGGACAGCTCGCCGACGCGCTTGCCGACGTGCTCGGCGAGGCCGACCTGCGCCAGCACCTCGGCGCCGCGCGCGGCGGGGACGCGCTTCAGCGCGGCGAACAGCCGCAGCGTCTCGCGCGCCGTGAGATCGTCGTACAGCGAAAGCTCCTGTGACACGTAGCCGAGAAGCCGGCGGGTCGCCTTGCCGTCGCGCCGCGCGTCCAGGCCGCCGATCCGAATCTCGCCCTGGTAGCGGTGCAGGCCGAGCATGCACTTGAGGATCGTGGTCTTTCCCGCGCCGTTTTCGCCCCACAGCGCGACGGCCGTGCCGCGCTGGACTGAAAGATCGAGCCGATGCACGACCGTAGTTCGGCCGAAGCGCTTGCTCAGCCCGCAAACCTGCACAAGCGCCGCGGAAGTGTGTTCCGTCATGTTCGGAGTCCTTGAAGTCGATCCTGGACGGCGTGAGCGTCGCCCCGCCGTCCGGACATGCGCGCCCGCGCCCACGAGCAATGCGAGCAGCAGCAGCGTGGCGCCGAGCCGACCGGCGGCGACGCCCCCCGTCGCCACCGCCGCGTTGAGCCGGACGACGACCGGCCGCATGAGCGGCGCGTCGTCGGTGATCTTCGGGGCGGGCTGCATGATCGGAAACGCACGGGCCGCCAGGTCAATGGCCTGCTGCGCCGGGCTGTAGATGAACAGCCGCATGCGGGGCTCGCGGTCCATCAGGCTCTCGAATAGGCTCAGCGCGCGGTAGGGCGCGTCGCCCACGCCGTCGCCGTCCGCGTCGAAGCCCGCGTAGTCGCTCCAGTAATTGCCGCGGCCATCGACCGTGAAGCGGTTGTTGCGAAGCTCGCCGCTGCCGAGGATCGCCACCTGCTCGATGTTTTCGAGGAACGTGTTGTCGCGGAACTCGTTGTGCTGAACCGCCGGCAGCGCCGCCAGCGCCACGTCGTTGTACGCAAACGTGTTGCGCTGGAAATGGTGGATGATGTCGGCGCGCGACGGGCTGCTGTCGATGTAAACGCCAACGCGGTTGGACAGGACGTGGTTCTCCTCGACCACCAGCCCGTCCACGTCCTTCAGTCCCAGGCCGTAGCCGCTCGGACCGCGGTTGCGCTCCAGCACGTTGTGCCGCAGCGCCACGTTCCGGCTGTACATCAGGAACGCGCCGACGGAGTTGCCCGCCAGGCGGTTGCCCTCCAGCACGCTGTCGCCGGCGTACATGAAGTGCGTGCCGTAGCGGCTGTCCGTCACCGTGTTATCGAGCAGCTCCACGCCCTGCGAGTACCACACCACCACATCGCGCACGCCTCGGATCACGTTGCGCTCGATCCGCGCCTGCGGGCTGCTCCAGACGCGGATGCCGTCGCCGCGGCGACCGAGGTCCAGCGGCTTGCCGTGGATGCGGTTCCCGCAGATCACGGTCTGTGGAGCATTGCTGAGCACGATGCCGAGCAGCACGTCGTCCAGCGTGTTGTCCTCGATCCGCGCGCGGGGCGCGGCAACCAGGACGCCGGCGTTCTGCCGGTCCAGGCTCGCCCCCGAGCCGACGATGCGCACGCCGCGCAGCGTGACATCCGGCGCGGTGATGCGCACCACGTCGCCGTCGCCGCCGCCGTCGAGCGTGACCGCGCCGTCGGCGACTAGCGCCAGCGGCTTGTCGATCAGGGTCAGGCCGACGTACGTCCCGGCGGGTACGCGCAGCGTGGACCCGGCCGGCGCCGCCGCGATCCGCTCGCTTAGCGGCGAGCGCGCCGCTTGCGCCACTTGCAACGTTTCCGGCGCCGGCGGCGCGTCGCCGTGCATGTCCTGGGCCGCGCCCGGCGCGGCGAGCAGGAGCGCCGCGGTCCACGCGACTCTCGCGCCGTTACGCCAAGGCATGATTCGCCTCATCGCGAGGGGCCGCAACGGCCGCGCGACGCGCGTCCACCAGCGGCTTGTAGGCTCGGCGGTGGAACCACAGCGCGACCAGCACCACCAGCGCCGCCGCGGTCGCCAGCCAGAGTCCGTCACCGGCGACGGCCACGGTCTTGAACTGGCCGATGGTGCCGACGCCGAGCACGGGCGGGACGAACGGCTTGATCGAGTTGGACAGCGCGGCCTTGGAGTCGAGGTTTGTCCCGAAAAAGGCGAGCCAGAATTGCAGATCCGCCAGGAACCCGACCGGGAAAACGACCGCGGGCAGCGCGAGCAGGCCGGCCCAGCGGTTGTGGATGAAAACCGCGGCGACCAGCAGCCCGGCAACCACGACGACCATCATGGCCGCGTTGGCCTTCTCAAACTGCGCGGCCTCGTTCAGCGGGCGCATGCCGATGTAGTGGTTCAGCCCGTCGATCTCGTGCACGTCGCCGGCAATGCCGTTGAGCCGCGCCTGCACGTGCAGGCCCTTGGGGTACTGCGGGGCGTGCAGCGTCATCTTCCAGTACGGCAGGAAGAACGACCCGACCAGCATCGCGCCAGCGACTACCAGCAGCGCGCTGGGCAGCAGGTAGCGGCCGCGGCGCGCGCTGAACTCGTCGGCGGGGATGCGTGGACCGAGGATACGCTCAAGCGTCGTGGTCATGACTTTCACTCCGTTGGCTACCGTTGCCGGGCGCCGTCCGCG
>JABRWC010000050.1:0-4724 GCA_039961675.1 Phycisphaerae bacterium | reverse complement strand
CGTTCGGATGAACGCATTGGCCGGCACGACTACCTCCGCACCCGATAGGTGACCGTCAGGACGCTCGTGAACACACGCTGCTGGTCCAGATGCTCGGAGGCGAAGACCGGCTCGTTCTCGATGCCGAGCCAGGCCGCCAGGGGCGCTTCCTCGAGCCGCTGCAGACGCAGGTGGTCGGCGAGCTGCTCGACCAGGTTCATCAGCTCGTCGAGCTCAACCGGATCGTCCGCGTTCACCTTCTTCTGCACGCCGATGTCGATCGCACAATCGAAGTAGCTGCTGTCGCGCGCCGCGGCGCTGATCGCGACCGAGCGCGGCACCACGGTGACGCGCAGCGTCGGCAGCTCCTCCAGCTCGAACGACGGACGGTACTTCCGCACCGCTTCAAACGCCTGGCTGAACGTGCCCCCGTTCAGGCTGGCGACGACGGCGTCGGCAATGTCGATGACGGTGCTCACGGGTGCCGCTCCAGCAGTCGATCCAGCTTGGCTTCGATACGCGAGAGCGTTCGCTCGACGCCATCGATCCGAGTCTCTTGGACGGCGATCTTCGAGTCGTGGCGCAGCAGCATCGCGCCCGAGCCGAGCACCAGAATCAGGATGACCGTCAGCAACACGCCGAGCAGCCAAGACAGCTTCTGGCGGGCGTTGCCGTTGATCGGGGGTGCATCCACTTTCACGAGTCACTCCGCGCTCAGGTGTTTGGTATGAACCCGCAGCGTGCGGCGATAGGGATCGCTGTAGCGCCACGGCGGCTCACCGCCCGGGGACATCACCTCGTACACGAACGTCTGCGAACCGACCGTCTCGCGAATCCGATCGCCCGCCTTTGGCAGCGTCTGCTCTGCGTTGAGCACCAAGTCGCTCGCGCGAATCAGGAAGTCCCGCGACTGCAGCTTGTGAACGATGCCGAACTCGTCGACCTGCTCGAACTCCGTCCGGCCGATGGTCGCCTGCAACTCCACGACGTAGCTGATCGTGCCGCCATCGCGCACATACAGCACCGTCTGCGTCATGTGCGTGTGACGCTGCTCGTCGAGCCACGCCAGGCCTTTCTGCAGCACATCCGACACCGTTCTGCACCTCGCTAGGGGACCGGCAGCGCCTGGTACTCCGGGAACCCGGTGTTGAGCCGCACACGCACCGTCGCGTCGTTCAGCAGGGCCAGCGCGACGGCGTTGCCGAGGCGCGGGTACGTTCCGCTGCCGCTCGACGTCTGTGCGGCCTTCGCGCCCGCATCCCAGAACAGCTGCGCGCCGGCCGGAATCACGCCCGGCCCCTTCGGCACGTCGAACACACCCTGCACCGCCAGCGAGCCGAGCGTGTTCGCCTTGATGCTGGTTCGCGCGACACCGACCAGCTGGTCGAGCACGACGACGTCACCGGCCGCAACATCGCTGCTCGGCCGGAAGTCGATTGCTGCGCCGTCATGTACGAACGTGGCCAGCGGCATCGCCTGCAAACCTCGCTACTGGAGCATGCGGACACGAACCGATGTGTCCGCATCCACCGCCGCGCGCACGACCTTGCCGATGAGCTTGTTGCCCGTGGCGGTCGTCGTCGCGACCTTGTTGGTGTTGTCCCAGTACACGTTCGCGCCCATCGCGATCGCCGTGCCGCCGCCGGCCGTCTTGGGAAAGTCGAAGACGCCGCTAACGGCCAGCGCGCCGAGCTTGTTGGCGGCGATGTCGAGTTTCGCGACCCCGACAAGCTCGCCTTGGACCACAACGTCGCCGGCACTCACCGCCGATCCCGGCGTGTGGTCGATCGATGCGCCGTCATGAACAAAAAACGCAGGCATGTTTGAGACCTCCTTGTCTCAGTGCTCCGCTTAGGCTTCGCCCTTGAACTTCACGCCGCCGCGGAAGTCCTGCAGCGCGACGCCGAAGTCGTGGTAGCCGCGCACCTGGATGCCGAGGATGCTGAAATCCGCGTCCGCAGACTCGACGGTGGGCTGCTCGCGGCCATTGAGGAACGCGACCTCGATCACGGGCAGATCATTCGGATCGGCCAGCAAGTACCAGGCCTTCGTGCTGTTGCCGGTGTACTTCGTGTTGCTGAGGTAGCTGGAGCGCGCCACCCGGAACTTGCCGGTGTGCGGGTTGCCGGTGACGTACTTCTTGGCCGGCGAGTTCCCGTCCTCGCGAAGCTCTGTACTGTTCATCAGCTGCGTGGCCGAAACGAACAGCGCGTTGGGCACCAGCAGCAGCGTTGGATCGACCGCCAGCGGATACCCGTCCGGATCGGTCTGGTTGTAGAACGTCTCCTCCGCCTTCGACAGGCTGTCGATGCCCATCGCCGTGTCCGTGCCTGCGGCGTAGTTCTTGTTGCCGGCCGTGAAGAAGGCGGCGTTGTTGAGAAACGCCGTCCAGAACACGTCATTGAGCTTCAGCGCCGCTCCGCGACCGAGTCGACGCGGCACCGCCGTCAGCGCGCCGAGGTCGTCGTTGATCATGTGCTCACGCGTGATCGAGAACATGCGGCCGTAGGTGCGGGCCTGGTTCGTGAACGACTGCTCGCCCACCGTCGCGTGCTTGAGCTCGCCGTCCGGCCCGACCTCGAGGTATTCGAAGCCGCCCGTGAGCCGGTAGCTTGTAACGGCCTTGAAGTCCTGCACGGTGCGGATTGCGGCGATGGCCCGCCAGCTCGACTCGACCGCCTCGAACCCTTCGAGCAGGAACTTGTTCGCGATGTTCGAGAGGATGCCCGGCAGGCTGTTCGTGCTGAAAGCCGCCTGGAGCACGCCGCGCATGTCCGCCTTGAAGCTGCGGCCGGAGTAGCCGTTCGCCCAGGCGGCCTCGAGCAGCAGCTCCTGCAGGCCGAGGCGGCCCTGGAAGCGCTGCTGCGCGGCGTCGCGGACGCGCGGATCGAACTGGTCATTGCGCGCTTCGAGCTTGCCGGCCTGGTACACCGCCGCCTCGAGCAGTTGGAATGGCGCGACTTCGTGGCCGCCCGTGATCACGCCCGGAGCCTTCGGGCGATTGGCCCGCAGCACCTCAAGCTCGGTCTTCTCGACGGTCCAGTTCTCCTCGATCGCCTTGGCGGCGATCTCAACGAACCGCTCGCCGCAGATCTTGCGGATCGCGGCCTGACGGCGGAGCTCGTTGGCGGCGTCGCGACGCGCCGCCTGAATGTCGGGACCAGCGTCGGCATCCGTTCCGGCGCTGGTCACTAGCGCGGCATCCGTGCCGGCGCTTTCCGGTTTCGGGTTCTCGTGGTCGTCCATGACCTGCGTCTCCTTCTGCGCGGCGATCTGCACGGATGTGTTTCCGTCAGCGCCGAGGTCGACAAAACTGATCTCGCCCAGCACGGCCTTGCGGGCGACGTACACCGGCCCCTCGAACGAGCGACCGTTCACCGTGACGAACTTCCCCGGCCGAATCAGCTCCGACTGCTGCACCGTCGCACCAATCGAGGCCTGCCACGGAAAGCCGCGCTTGCCGCTCACCACGACTTCGCGTGCGGCGGCCGTGTCGCGACTCACCAGCCCCTCGGCCACAAGCCGACCACCGTCGACGGCAATGCGTTCGGTATGTCCGATGCCGGCGTGCATGTCGTGTCCGAAGCGAACCGGCCGACGCTGTGACGGCACCGAAAGCCCGTCCAGATCAACGACGACCGGATGCCGCCAGCCCTCGACGCGCATTGCCTCGCCGGTGTACGCGACCATCGCGAAGCGAGGCATTGCCTCGGCTTCGCCATCGCCCTTGCGCGCCTCGATCGTGAGGTCCGTCTGGACGCACACGAGCGAGATGTGATTAGGTGTCTTGTCAGGCCGCGGCGCGGGCATTGGCCAGCTCCTCCTCGGATGCGGGATCGTCGGGGCGGTCCTGTGGCTGCGCGGCGGACTTCGCGCCGCCGAACAGCGACTCGCGCAGCATGCGGCGGTACTCATCCAGCGAGACGCCCAGCGCTTCAGCCTGCTTGCGCTGCTCTTCCTCGTAGTCGAGGCCCAGGATCGCGTACTCGCGCGGGAACGACGTCAGCCCACTGCGGAGCCGCACGTCCTGCGCGCTCGCTTCCTTGGCCGGGTCCACGTGCTCGAAGCCGTCCCAGAACCACTGATGCGGCAGATCGACGTCGACGCTGCGCGCCGCCTGCGGCAGGTAGTTTTCGATCAGGACCGCTTCGCTCAGCCACGCGGCGAAGACACGATCGAGCACGACGTCCGCGAGGAACGCCTGATCGATGCGGACGGACTTGAAGAAGGCCTGATGGTCGAGCCGCCCGGAGGCGTAGTTGTAGCCCGACGAGTTGCCGGCCGCGATGTTGAACGGCATGTTCAGGCAGCGGGCGATTTCGTTGATGATCTCGTGCTTGAAGTCGCGGTAGACGGTCGTTGGCTGCTCAGCCTTGACCTGGCCGATCTTCCAGCCGAACGGCATCGTCAACCACGTGCCGCGCTCCATTTCGACCGAATCCATCGGCTCCACGCCGGCGGCTTCCGCGTCTGCGGGCGCGTCCGTGTAGATGACGCCGCTGGGAAGGGCCGCCTGCTCCGCGGAACCCAGCACGGCCAGCGTGTAGCGACGCAGCATCGCGAACAGCGGCAGCGCCGGCGTGATCTCCGGCACGCCTCGGTTCTGACCGGGGCGTTCGGTGCGGTGCAGGTGGATGACCGTTTCGGCGGGCAGCAGCTCGAAGTCGCTGCCTTCGAGCGTGAAGGGACCGGCGTCGCCCGGATGCCGTCGCATCACGAAGTACGCGACCGGGTTGCGGAACTCA
>JABRWC010000049.1:0-15875 GCA_039961675.1 Phycisphaerae bacterium | reverse complement strand
GGGGGGAGGGGAATGGGGGCGGCTAGCGATGTCTGCTGTGCGTGCCGTTCGATTTCGGTTTCAGACTCGTGAACAGCAGCCGGTCCACGAGGTCAATCGTGCCGTCATGGAGTGCGACGCCGATCGTCCGGCCGGGCGGCGTGATCGCCAGGAACTCCGGATGGTCTACGGGCAGCGACCGGCCGTCGGCCAGGTGAATGTCGAACGGCTGGAGCGCGCGGGACTGGTGCAGACTTCGCAGTTGCTCAACGCTCATCCTCTGAGGCTGCGATGCGCGAACGCAGGGATCAAGCACGACTCGCGCGCTCCTGGGCAACGTGGCGCCGCACGCCGTCCAGTGCGGCGACTACCATCATCCGTCCTTCCGCGCCCAGTCATACGGCACGCTCGCGTCCGTTGGGGGGATGCGGTGCTCGTCGGGCTGATCGTAGCGGTACGGCTCGGTCGGGATGTTGATGAGGAACGCCTCGCAATCGCCGATGCACTTGTAGCCGTGATAGACCAGCTTCGGAATGCGGATCAGGATCGGATTCAACTCGCCGGCGAAGAACTCGTTCACCGCGCCGCGCGTCGGCGAGCCGTCCCGCGCGTCGTAGAGCACGACCTTGGCCATGCCGCGCAGCACGGCGAAATGGTCCGTCTGCCGCGCGTGGTAGTGCCAGGCCTTCACCACGCCGGGGTAGGCGGTCGTCAGATACACCTGGCCGAACTTCTCGAACAGCTCGTCGTCGCAGCGCAGGATCTCCATCAGCCGCCCGCGCTCGTCGCAGTGCATGGAGAGCTTTTTCGTCATGACGCCGTCGATCATGGTGGTTCCTGATCCGCCTGAAACCCGTCGCAACGCGTCCACGCAAGGCGCGCCGCGCCGGCATGGTAGCGAAGCCCGGAGCAACGGACGAGCCGCCCGCGGCGCCGACGTCGTGTTCGTGTATTCCAGCCCTGAAAGCGCGGAAAATGGTCCCCGATGGCGCAAGTTCAGCCCTGGGATCGCGCCGGTTGCTTCGCCGCCGCGCGGCGGCTGGTTCATACTGCTCCGCGTCTCGTCCGCAAGTTTTCTGGAACTCCGCCTCGCCGCTCGATATAGTCTGGTGGTGCGCCCAAGATCCGCGGGCCGGGGCCGCCTTCCCATAACCGCGATTCGGCAACGGAGCCAACGTGAACGAGGCATGCTCTCACTCTTCGCGCGATTCTCTCGGGTCAACGTCCGATCGCTTCGGCGCGGCGGCCACGCCATTGCGGCAGAGCCGCACGATTTGTGGGCAGCGCGCCCGCGGCTGGGGGTTGCTCGCCGCCAGCCTCGCCTTGGCGACACTCGTGGGCTGCCCCGCTCCTTCCGATAACTCCGACGGGAGCGAGCCGAACACCCCAACCGACGGCGACGACGTTACCGACGGCGGCAGTGGCGGCCCGGTCGGCGACCCGGTGATCCAGAGCCGCAGCCTGACCGACGTGCGCATCAACCCCACGATCCCGGACAAACCGCGAAATTTCATGCTCGGCGCCGTCGCGGTCGGCGCCGCGGGCGAGGATTTCAGCGACGCAGACCTTGAAGCGGCCATCCAGCGCGTGTCGGAAAGCTCCGAGTGCATCGTCGTCCGGCCGCTGATCGACTGGGAGTACTTCCGCCCCGGAGGCACCGACCCAACCTCGATCCGGCTGAATGAAACCGTTGCGATCGTCTCGTCCGCCCGGTCGCGCGGGCTCCAGTATTCGCTGATCCAGCTCGACCCCATTGCCAACCGCAGCACGGTCTCGCCTCTGCCTGCGGCACTGACCGGCCAGGACTTCGGCGACAACGCCGTGCGCGACGCCGTCCGCGGCATGACGGTTCAGACCGCGCAGCGTATTCAGCCGACGTACCTGTCCGTCGGCGTCGAAGTCAACGGCTACCTCGATGCGAACCCGCAGGATTTTGAAAACCTCGTCTCGTTGCACAACGAGCTGTACGATGAGATCAAGGCGGTGTCGCCGAACACCAAGGTCGCGCTCTCGCTGCACTACGAGACGCTGCTGCGCATGACCGCCGGCCCAGGCCAGGCCGATGGCGACGAGGCCCGCCGGGCGCTGATCGCCCGCTTTCAGGTCGACGTGCTGGCGCTGTCGAGCCTGCCGTGGCCCTCGTATTCAAACCCCAACTACGTCCCGCTCGACTACGTCTCACGCGTCGAGGACTTCTCCGACTTGCCGATCATCCTGTCGGAGATCGCCTGGACCACTGATCCCGGCTCCGGCGGCAACGAGCAGGAGCAAGTGGACTACCTTGCGATCATGGCCCGGGCCGCGATGGCCGCGCCGCAGGTGGAGCTGGTCGCCTGGGCGTTCCTCACCGACCCGCTCCCCGGAACCGTGCTCGACGAAATTCCCTCGTTCACGCGCATCGGCCTGTTTACCAGCGACGGCGTCGCCAAACCGGCGTACGCGCTGTGGCAAGACCTGCACGCGCGGCCCTGGCAGCCGTAGGCGCACATGACCCCTCGGCGAGTGCTCGTCACCGGCGGCGCGGGGTTCATCGGCTCACATCTCGTCGAGGCTCTGGCGGCGCGCGGCGAACGCGTCGTCGTCTACGACAACCTGTCGATGGGACGGCACGAGAACCTTCCCCCGGACGTGCCGCTGATCCACGCCGACGTGCGCGACACGGCGGCGTTGTCCGCGGCGATGCAGCACGCCGACACGGTCTTTCACCTCGCGGCCCGCGTCAGCGTGCGCGACTCGCTCCGCAGCTTCGCCGAGGACGCGGACGTGAACCTCTTCGGCACACTCCGCATGCTCGAAGCTTGCGCCGCGGCTCGGCCGCGGCGGCTGATCTTCGCCAGCTCGATGGCTGTGTACGCCGATTCACCACGGCCGGACCCGGTGCCCGAGACGTACTGCACGGCGCCGCTCAGCCCCTACGGCGTTTCGAAGCTCGCGGCCGAGCAATACGTGCTTCAGCTCGCGCCGCGGTTCGGCGTCGAACCAGTCGTGCTGCGCTTCTTTAACACCTACGGCACGCGGCAGACGGATACGCCGTACGTGGGCGTGATCAGCATCTTCGTCCGCCGGCTGCTGGCCGGGCAGGCGCCGACGATCTTCGGCGACGGCGGGCAGTGCCGCGATTTCGTGCACGTGAGCGACATCGTCGCGGGCTGCCTGCTGGCGATGGAGTCGCCGCGGGCGGGCATCGTCGCGAACATCGGCACCGGCATTGCTACATCGGTAAACGCGCTGGCGGCCTTGCTGTGCGCGCGGATCGCACCGCAAATCCGCCCGCAGCACGGTCCGAACCAGCCGGGCGAATTGCGTAATTGCGTCGCGGACATCACGGCCGCTCGGGAACTACTGGGATACGCCCCACGCGCGTCGCTGGCCGAGAAGCTCGCCGAAGTAATAGAGTACCTGCGCCGCGAGTAGCGGCGATCTGTCGCGCACGGCGCGCCGCGCCTGCCTGTCCGACGCGTGGAGGTGGCAAAGCCGCGCCCCGCACGGAAAGTCGGGGCACGACCGCGGGCGGGAAGTCCAACTCACCGCCGCGCGATCAGGCGCTCAACGTCCCTTCGCGTCGGCACGCTCTGGGCGCCGCACCGCGCGCACTTGAGCGCCGCGGCGGCCTGTGCAAAGCGGATCGGATCGGCGTGGCCTTCCGCCAGCGCCGCCGCCAGGGCGCCGATGAACGCGTCCCCCGCGCCGACCGTGTCCGTCGCGCGCATCGGGAACGCCGGATGATGCCGCGGCCGCCCGTCGTTCACGACGGGGACCGCGCCGCGCGAACAGCCGCCGTCGAAGACGCCCTCGGCCCCCAGCGTGATTAGCGCCTGCCGCGCCCCGAGGCGCAGCAGCTCCGCCGCAGCCCTCGCTGGATCGCGCCGCCCGGTCAGGGCTTCGGCTTCGTGTTCGTTCGGCACAACCAGATCCACGCCGCGCAGTATGCGCTTGCTCCGCGGCGTCGTCTGCTCCAATACGTCGAGCCGGGCCGGCGCGGGGTTGAGAATGAACAACTTGGCGCGCGGCGGGGAATACGGCGTTTCGAGCTGCATCACCGCGATGTCGAACGGCCGGCGCGGAACGCGCAGGCGCGCGTTCGCGTTCGGCGCGACGGCGATCAGGTTGCGGCCCCGGTCGTCCACCACGATCAGCGCCACTCCGGTGTGCGCGCCGGCGATCGTTCTGACCGCGCGCACACCGACGCCGTGCGCGGCAAGGTTCGACTTCGCGACGCGCCCGTACTCGTCATCCCCGACGCAGCCGACCATCTGGACGCGCCCGCCCAGCCGCGCCGCGGCGACGGCCTGGTTGGCGCCCTTGCCGCCGCAGACGACGCGGTAGTCGTGCGCCAGCACGGTCTCGCCCTCGCGCGGCAGGCGCGAGGCGACCGCGACCAGGTCGATGTTGATGCTGCCGATGATGGTGATCGCGCGCGACATGAAAGATCCACGGTTTCGTTGGTCCTGCCGGCCATGTTCGCCTACGATTCGCGACTTCACAAGCGGGCCGGAGCGCGCGGACGTGCCAAACCACGAGTTGTCCATCCTGGTCTTCCTGCAACTGGCCGCGATTCTGCTGGCGTGCCGCCTCGTGGGCTGGGCCGCGCGTCGGCTGGGCCAGCCGCAGGTCGTCGGCGAGATGATCGCCGGCGTTCTGCTGGGGCCGTCGCTTTTCGGGCTGCTTGCGCCGGAATTGAACGGCGCGCTGTTTCCCGCGAAGTCGCCGTCGATGTCGGTGCTGTACTGCGCGGCGCAGATCGGCCTGGCGCTCTACATGTTCCTCGTCGGCGTCGAATTCGACGTTCACCTGCTGCGCCGCCGGGCGCGCGCGGCTGCGAGCGTGTCGATCGCCGGCATGCTCGTGCCGTTTTCACTCGGCGCGCTGCTGGCGCTCGGGCTGCACCGCGATCCGCAGCTCTTCGCCGCCGGTGTCTCGCGCGGGGAAGCGGTGCTTTTCCTCGGCGCTGCCATGTCCATTACCGCGTTTCCGATGCTGGCGCGGATCATCTACGAGCGCGGGCTGACCGGCACCAGCCTGGGAACGCTCGCGCTGGCCGCCGGGTCCATGGATGACGCCGCCGCCTGGTGCGTGCTGGCGTTCGTGCTGGCCAGCTTCACCGGCGACGGCGGCATTGCATTGCTCGCGATCGGCGGCGGCGCCGCGTACGCGCTGCTCACGCTGACCGTCGTCCGGCGCGCCTTGTTGCCGCTGGGGCGGCGCGCAAACCACACCGGAACGCTCACGCCGACGATCTTCGTCGTCGTGCTGGCGCTGCTCATGCTCGCGGCGTGGCTGACCGATCGGATCGGCATCTACGCGGTATTCGGGGCCTTCATCCTCGGCGTGGCGATGCCGCGCGGCAGGTTCGCCGACGAATTGCAGACGCGGATCGAGCCGCTCACCACCGGGCTGCTGCTGCCGCTGTTCTTCGTGTACTCCGGGCTGAACACGAGGATCGACATGCTCGACCGCTGGGCGCTGTGGGGCCTGGCGGCAGTGGTGCTCGCCGCGGCGTGCCTGGGCAAGTTCGGCGCGTGCTGGGCGGCGGCGCGGCTGAGCGGCGAGCCGAACCGCGACGCCCTCGCGGTCGGAGCGCTCATGAACGCCCGCGGCCTGATGGAGCTGATCATCCTGAACATCGGCCTGGAGCGGGGGATCATCACGCCGCAGCTTTTCAGCGTGCTGGTGATGATGGCGATCCTCACCACGCTGATGGCGACGCCGCTGTTTCACCTGTCGCGGGGGAGGGCGGAGCGGGGCGAGCGCGCGCCTACGCGAGGTCCTCCAGAATCGCCGTCGCAAATCCGCAGCCGGCCGACTCGAAGTAGCAATTGCCGTTGAAGAAGCTCGCCTTGCGCGTTCGGCTGGGGAAACCGTCATCCGCCCCGCTCGAGCCGCGCGGCGCTGAATGAATGTAGTGCGCCTGGCCGAAGGGGCCCTCGCGGGTCAGGTCCTGCACCCGCCGCAACCACGCGACGGTCTTGGCGCGCTCGCCAAAACGCAGCAGCACGCTCGCCGCCCGCGCCGGCCAGCCGTCATACGAGCCGGTCGCCTGGTGGTCGGCGCGGTACGTCTGGAACGCCGGCAGCTTCGGCGTAAGCGCGTCCAGGTCGCTGGGCGCGAGCGCGTACAGCCAATCCTCGGTCCCAAGCTCGCGCTCGAAGTACGCCGCCATTTCGCGGCGCACCCGCTGCGGCAAGTCGCCGGCCATGCAGCGTCCCACGTACACGAAGTCCAGGATGGTCTTGACGATGCGGCGCGAGCCGTCGGGCTGTTTGCACGCCCAGGGGCCGCCTTCGAACAGGGTCAACACCTGCGCCGCCAGCGCGTCGGCCTGCCGCGCACATTGCGCATCGCCGGTCAGTTCGGACATGAACCGCAGCCCCGCGACGGCCAGCGCGTTGAACGCTGCGACGGTGTGCTCGTACGTGCTGACGCACTCGAGGATGTTCTGGCAGTCGCCGTAGTCGGTCAGCTCCGGCCGCAGGCAGTTCTTGAGATAGTCCACGTGGCGCAGCGCCCAGGCACGGTCGCCGGTGATGCGCACATAATCCGCGACGCACGAGAGGAACGCGCCGGGGTTCACGCCGTACGCCATGCCCGCTCCCGCGCCGCTGACCGTCTCGATGCCCCAGTGCTTGCGGAGGTCGACGCGCATCAGCGCTTCGAGCTGCGCGCGCAGCACCGCAGGGTCGAGCCGCGCCAGCAGCGGCGCCTGAAACTCCACTTCCCACAGAAAGCTGGTCGTCGGCGCGCCCTCGGGGCCGCCCCACACGTACGCGCGCTCCAGCCGCGCCGGCGGCGCCGGGCGCGGCCCACGCTCCGCGCCGCCAACGTGCGCCTCCGGCGGCGTCCAGATGCACTGGCCGCCTGTGGCGATGAGCGAGCGCGGCGTGGGCGCGGGGATGATCCGCCGAGTCATGAGCAGCGACAGCACGGACATGTAGTACAAGCGTGCCAGGCTGACGGCTGGTCCGGCGTCCCCGATTCCATCTCCGCCGACCGCTTGTTCGTACGTCGGCAGATGGCCGGAAAAGTCGGGATTCCCCGGCGTGAACGCGCTGCGCCAGACGCGCTCCCATGCGAGCCGACCCGATTCCCAAGCGGCGTTCTGATCGAGTTCTGGAAGCGCCTCCTCGCAACCCTGCGCACCCCACCAGGTGATTTCGTCGCCCGCGCCGACCTGCAATTCCGCCACCCCGAGGCGTCCGCGCTCCACGGGCGGTTCGCCGTTCAGCCACGAATCGAGGTCGCTGAACACAGCCCGCTGACCGGGGACCGCGAAGCACGCCCGTCCGAATGTCTTGCAGTCGTCCAGCGCGAACCCTCCGTGGCATTCGCGCAGATTCATCTGCGGCACGTCCCACGGCGGCAGATTCCAGTAGTCGGTGAAACGCCACACGCGCGGCAGCCCGGTGAACACCAGGTACGCGTGCAGCGGTCGCTCGAACCGGATGCGCTGCATCACCGCCGCCGCCAGCTCCGGCATGCGCGTGACGGTGTGCACGCCGTGCCCGCGCCGCTCGATCTCGTACGCCTTCCAGCGGTACTCGATTCCAGCGCGTGGAAACCGCCGCACGCGGCCGCCGTCGCGGACGTACAGCAGAGCGGTCGGCGTCGGAAAGCCGGTGGGCGCGCAGGTCCAGTTCTGCACGCCGCTGATGTCCCACGCCGCCTGCGCCATCCCGCGGAAGTTCACGATCGCCGGCAGCGAGAAGTGCTCCTCGTCCCGAGGACGAAGCCAGTTTCCTGCCAGCTCGTCAAGCGTCATCATCGGCGCGGTCCCCCGTCCGGTGCGCTGATCCGTGCGTCGCGCGGGGTTTCCACATCGGACTTTTCACTTATCACGTTGCGCTTCTCACTCTCAGCCCGCGCGCGGCTTCGCTTGTCCGCCCGCGCTTTTCGAGTATGGTAACCGCCCAGGCCGCCGGACTGCGCTCGGGCGGGTCCGCGCCGGGAGTCACTGCATGATCGGGCTGATCGGCGGAACAGGTCTGGGCGATACGCTCTTCGGCGAAGCGCACGCGGAAGAGCACAAACTCTACACGCCTTTCGGCCGGCCGAGCAGCCCGGTCCGCGTCGTCCGCTGGCACGGGCTGGACATCGCCGTGCTGGCGCGGCACGGGCTGGGCCATGCGTACAACCCGTCGCAGGTTCCGTACCGGGCGAACATCTACGCCCTCAAGCAGCTCGGTTGCACGCACGTCATCGCCAGCGGCGCGGTCGGCTCGCTTCGCGAGAGCATCCACCCGCGGCAGCTCGTCCTCCCCGACCAGGTGATCGACAAGACCTGGCGGCGGGCCTCGACGTTCTTCGACGACGGGCTTGCGGTGCACGTCGAGTTCGCTCACCCGTACTGCGAAAGCCTGCGGCGAACGCTCCACGCACTCGCGCCCAGGGTCAACACGGTCGTCCATCCCAAGGCCACGTACGTATGCATGGAAGGTCCGGCGTTCAGCACCATCGCCGAGTCGAACATGCACCGCGAATGGGGGGGCGACCTGATCGGCATGACGACCATGCCGGAAGCCAAGCTCGCGCGCGAAGCCGAGATGTGCTACGCGCTCATCGCGCTGCCAACTGACTACGACTGCTGGCGCCCGCACGAGCCGGGCGTCTCGCGCCAAAAGCTGCTGGAAGAGATCGTCGGGCACCTCAAAGCCGCGACCGAGAACGCCGTCACGCTCATGAAGGCCGCGATCGAGCACTTCGCCGCGCATCCCCCCGGCCCGTGCGAGTGTCACGAAGCGCTTTCACTGGCGATCTGGTCCGACGGCAGCGCTGTCTCGCGCGTCGCCGACAAGTACGGCGTGCTGCTCAAGAAGTACGTTTCGTAGCCGCGCGGTCTTCGCGGCGCGGCCGTGTCACACAAGTTCCGTCTTGCCCGGGATCGGCACCGGCCGGATCGGCAGCTCGCCAAACTCGTACCGCGGCGGCGACAGGTCCAGGGTGGATGACTCCAGGACCCACTTCCACGAGATTTCTCGCCCGGTGTACGCGGACATGCGCCCCATGATCGCCGTCAGCGTGCTCTCCGCGATGCGCCGGCCCTCGTTCAGCGGCCGGCCCGAGCGGATGCTGGCGATCCAGTCCTTGTGTTCCTGCTCGTAGGGATTGACCCACTCGCCGCCCGGCGGCTCGTACTTCCAAACCGTCTTCCCGCGCTGAATCGTCCCCGACGGATCGCACACACCCTTCGTGCCGACCAGCCGCTCGGAGATGCGCTCCGAAGTGCCGGGAATCTGCCGGCACATGCTCAGCACCCGCGAACCGTTGGCATACTCGTACTCCACTGCGAAGTGATCCCAGATGTTGCCGAACTCCGGCGCGGTCCGTTCCTGCCGCCCGCCCATGCCCGTGGCCTTCACCGGCGGGCCGCCCATGGCCCAGTTGATGATGTCGATGTTGTGGACGTGCTGCTCGACGATGTGGTCGCCCGAGAGCCAGTCGAAGTACAGCCAGTTGCGGCACTGCCACTCCATCGCGCTCCATTCGGGTTTCCGCGGCTTGACCCAAAGCGCGCCCTGGTTCCAGTAGCACTGGCCCGAGACCAGATCCCCGATTGCACCGTCGGCCACGCGCTTCATGGTCTCGACGTACGACGCTTCGTGCCGGCGCTGCGTGCCGGCCACAACCGCAAGCCCTTTCTGCGCCGCCAGGTCCGACGCCGCCAGGATCACCCGCGCGCCGACCGGATCGACCGCGACCGGCTTCTCCATGAACACGTGCTTGCCCGCGTCGATCGCGGCCTTGAAGTGCAACGGGCGGAAGCCCGGCGGTGGCGCCATGATGACCGCGTCGATATCGCACGCAAGGACCTGCTTGTACGCGTCGAACCCGACAAAGCAGTGCTCGTCCTTCACCTGGTACGCCGCGCCGTGCTCGGCGAGCTTCTGGCGCGAATCGTCCAGCCGATCGCGGAACAGGTCGCCCATGGCCGTGATCGCGATTCCCTGGTTGGACGTCAGACAGTCGATCGCCGCCCCCGTGCCGCGCCCGCCACAGCCGATCAGCCCTACGCGGATCGTCCCGGAAAGCCCGCGCCCGACCGCCGCGGCCGCCGGGCTGACGCCGGGAGACGCGCCGCCCATGCTCGCGCATCCGCCCGCGAGCGCCGCGGCGGAGGCGATGGCCGACGATTGGAGAAATGCACGCCGCGTGAGCGGGCTTTCAGGGATGTCTTGCCGTTCAGACATGGAAATTTCTCCTTTGGGAATGCCGGCGTCCGGCTGGAAACGCCGATCTGTTCTTTCCTGGGGCCCGGTATGTCCGCGCGAGCGCTCGGGCTAGAACTCATCCGCCGCACGATACGCATCGATCACCGCCCGCTCGCCTTCCTTGCCGGGCGTCGCGTTCCCGTGCTCCATGCCGATGATGCCCTGGAACCCGCGCGCGTGAATGCGCTTGAAAACGCCGCGGAAGTTGACCTCGCCGGTGCCAGGCTCGCAGCGCCCCGGGTTGTCACCGACCTGAAAGTAGCCGATCTCGTCCCACGCCAGCTCGATGTTCGGAATCAGGTTCCCCTCGGTAACCTGCTGGTGATACAGGTCGAACAGGATCTTGCACGCCGGGCTGGCGACCGCCTTGCAGATCAGGTATGCCTGCGAAATCTTCGTCAAAAACAGCCCGGGGTGGTCGCGGCGGTGGTTGAGCGGCTCAAGCACCATCGTCAGGCCGTGCGGCTCGAAGATCTCCGCCGCCCGCCGCAACGCCTCAATCACGTTCGCGTTCTGGTAGTCCAGCTCCAGGCGCGAGTCGAGCGTCCCTGGAACGACCGTCATCCAGCGCGCGTTCGCGCGCTTGGCCACGTCCACGGCCGCCCGGCACTCGGATAGAAACCTGTCGCGCTCCTCGGCCTTGCCGGTGGCCAGTGTCGGGCCCCACGCCGTCCCCATGTTCACCACGAAAACGCCCATCGCCAGGCCCAGACGCGACATCTCAGCCGCGATCCGCTCCTGCTCTGCGACGGGCCGACCCGCCATGCCGTTGTCTTCCAGCGCGGTGAAACCCTCGTCGGCGATGAACCTCAGCTCGTCCATCGGATCTTCGCCGGCGTGGTGCTTGAACATCCCGAAGTGCGGCGCGTAGCGGAGCTTGAATTTGCCGGACGCTCTCGGCGGTTCAGCGTGTGCATGCGGCGCGCCGATTGCGGCGGCCGCCCCCGCCGCGATCCCCGTGGCCAGGAAGTGCCTTCGATTCACGCTGGGTCTCCGGATTCGGGCGTTCGCGCTCCCCCCGCGAGCATCGCTCGTGGGGCGGTCTCTCGCCGCGCGACATCGGCCCCTCGCCCGTTGCATTGACGAACCTCGGTCGAGGGCGGTCTAGTGTCCTGGCTCACAAATTCGTCCTAAAAGTTCGTGAGCGCAACGCTCTGCATTGCGGGGCGAACCAGTGATTTCCCGCCCCCGGAATCATGCCTTGAATTCCTGAGAGAGAGAACACTAGCAGCCCGTTGGACCACTCGTGGCGCGGGTTTTCAACCCGCGTCTTTCTCGTGAGCCCTCAGTGTTACACCCGTCGGCGCGCCTCTTTCAACGGACTGTCAGCCGCGTCGATCCAATGCAGCAGCGCGCCGAAACCACGGCGCTGCCGCTTCGCCGCTGCCAGACATGCGCTCCGCGCTCCAGCCGCGCCTCGCGGCGCATGCTCACGCAGAATGTCCCGGTTTGCAAGCGACGCGGCGCCGCACGGCGCGGGTTGCGATGTGGCCTGTGACGGAGGTGCAAACCGCTCAAGATGTGAGCGATCTTACCCCGACTGGTAAACTCGCTGAGATGGCTTCACTTCTTGCACGGCTCACCAGGCACAACGCGACCGGCTCGCGTTTCGCCGACCGAACGTGGCCCAACGTATCCCATGGCTCCAGCCAGGGGAGCACGTAGACTACGGCTCCAGCCAGGGGAGCGCGTAGCCCATGGCTCCCGCCATGGCAGCCGCGGGGCCGCGTGCTTGCGTCCAATCGCGCCTGCACCGCGACCGCTACGGCTCGGACGCGGCCGGCGCGCTCTCTGGCGCCGGAAACGCGGCCGTGACCGTCAGCGTGTCGCTCCCGCGCGATACCGTAACCTCGGCCTGGTCGCCGGGCTTCACGTCCTTGAGCGCGTTCATGTAGCCGTACATGTCCGAGATCGCCGCCCCGTTGAGCTTCACGATCCGGTCGCCGGCGCGGAGGCCGGCCCGGGCGGCCGGCGTCCCCTCGACCACCGAATCCACCAGCACGCCCGGACCCCGGTCCTCGTAGCTCGGCATGATCCCCAACCGGACGCGCGGCATTCCTGATGGCGTCGCCTCCGCGGCGTCGCTCGCCCCGGCATCCGCCGAACGACCGCGCCGCCGCACCTCAGCTTCCGGGGCGAATTTCACGAACGCGGGCGGATCGCTCGCATTGGCCAGTGAGGACACCACGTTCGTCATCGTCTCGACGATCTGCACCGCCCCTTCCGAATCCACCAGCTCCCAGTCGTCCTCCGGCTGGTGATACTGCGGATGCAGCATGGTGCAGGCGAACAGCACCGGGATGTCCGCGTCGTAAAACGAGGCGTGGTCGCT
This sequence comes from Phycisphaerae bacterium, assembly GCA_039961675.1. GTDB lineage: Bacteria > Planctomycetota > Phycisphaerae > UBA1845 > Fen-1342 > JABRWC01. Next base: position 3,362 of record JABRWC010000049.1, on the reverse strand, counting down.
CTGGCGAAACAGCATCCCGGCCGTCTGCGGCGCCTCGAACTCCAGCCCGGTCTGCTCCGCGGCGGCGTTGAGAACGTCACGGAAGCTGTCACCGGTCGGCACGCCGAAGATCGTCAGGTTTCCGTTGTCCGCGCGGCCGATCATGTCAAAGTTCACCATCGCGACCGCCTTCGAGAGGTCCACCGTCGGGCTGTCCACGAAGCGATGGCTTCCGATCAGCCCCAGTTCTTCCGCGTCGAACGTCATGAACAGCACGCTGCGCCGCAGCGTCGGGCCGCAGGCGAGCGCCCGGGCCATCTCGATCACGCCGGCCGTGCCGGAGGCGTTGTCGTCGGCGCCGTTGTGGATTTCCGCCTCGGCGTCGGAACGGAACATTCGCGGCACGGTCCCCACGTGGTCGTGGTGCGCACCGACGATCAGCAGCTCGTCGCTCGTCCCGTCACCGGGAAGCAGCGCCACGACGTTCCGCCCCTGCGGGTGGGTAACGCCCGTGGCGATCCGCGCCGCGAGCGGATCGAGATCACGCGAACGCGGCGCACAGGCCCGCTCGATCTGCTCTTCCAGTTCGGCGATGCTCGGCTCGCCGGCCGCGCTGAGCAGCATGTCCGCCAGGACGCGCGAAACGTGCAGCATCGGCAGGTCGTACGTCGTGCGCGACTCCGCGTCGCGCCAGAGGAACAACTCGTCCGGCTGTCCGCGCTCGCTGTCGTTGACGATCAGCAGCGCTCGAGCGCCGTGCGAGGCCGCCACGCGCGCTTTGGTCGCGAACAGCGCGTGCGACGAGGGACTCTCGCCGCCGAACCTCGCCTGCGGGTCGGCGGCGGTCGGTTCGCCGCGCAATGCGAGCAGCACCTTGCCGTCGGCGTCGAACCCGTCGAAGTCGTCGTAGCCGAAATCGGCCGCCTCGATGCAGTAGCCTGCGAACGCCAGCGGGCCTTCCGCGTCCCCGGCCTGCGTGAACGGCATCGGCGTCCAGTCCTCGCCCAGCCGCGGCTCGTGAGCCAGGCCCGGAACGAAGAAGGAAGCGGCATCGCGGTCCAGGTTCTTGAGCGCGCGGACCTCGAACGGCTGAAAGAACGTCCCGGCTACGCCGGCGGGCTTCAGTCCCAATTCGCGAAACTGCTCCGCCACGTAATCCGTCGCGCTCCCGCCGCCTTCGCTGCCGGCCAGCCTTCCCCCCAGCGAGTCGTCGGACAGGTAGCGGACGTGCTCGAGGTACGTGTCGGGCGAGAACAGCATCGCAGCCGACGAACTGGCCGCGGTGGCGCCGCTCGCGACCGAGGAGGCGCAGTAAATCCCAACCAGCACCAGCGGGCGAACCCAGAGCTTCATGAGCAATTCCACGAGTTCGGCGGGCGCCTGCCGAGAAGGGGTGATTGCCAACTCCCAGACGCGGCCGACGCCCTCGGCGCCGAGAGCGCTCCGCGTGCGCGGCGGCATTCGCGTTTCGGATGCGGTTTCAGAATCGGCCCTCGCTGCAAGCCGCGCACGTGGTCCAACGGCCCGCTAATCCATCATAACAGGACCGCTTCGAAACGCACCCGCGGCAGCCGTGGAGATTCGGCCGAAAAGCTCGACCGTCGCCAGCAGGTCGAGCCGGTTGTGCTCCAGCACGGGCGCCAGCGGCGCGGCGTTCCCCGTCCGCACGAAGTGGTGAAACAGGTCCGGAATGTCGGCCCCGGGGACGTCCCCAATCCGCTCGCGCCCCAGCATGTGCTGCTCCAGCGTCCGAAGTCGGAAGTCCGGCACGACGCCCCGCCACGCGCGCCGCGCCGCGTGCAGCACGTCCACGTGCACCGCCGGCGCGGCCAACGGCACCTGGTGAAGCACGCAACGGTCCTGGAGAAACGGCCCGTCGAACGAACGCCCGTTGAACGTGACCCAGTGGTCGCGCTCCTCCGCGGCTGCCGCGAACCGCCGCAGGATCGCCTTCTCCTCCGGGTAGTCGCGCGCCAGCCACTGTCGCACGCGCAAAGGCCGACGGCCGAGCTCCACCACGCCGATCAGAAAAACCGGCGTGCCCGCGAAACCCCCGGTCTCGATGTCGATGACCATCGCCCGTTGGGTGTCGAGCGCGGCCATGCCGCGCGGTGGGGCCCGGCGGTCTGGCGGAAGCGAGTCGGAATCGGGCGGCGGGCATGGGATGTCAGCCGCGAACGTCTCGACCTCCCAGAAAGGGATTCCGTCCTCGCGACGCTCGTTCCCGCCAAGGCAGGCCGCCACGTCGCGCTTGGCGGGAGCCAGCGGCGCGGCGCACTCCAATGCGTCCCGCGCGCGGCACATCAGGTCGTCGAGCTGTCTGCGCTTCGGGTCCACGCGCGAATTCTACTCGGCTGCCGGCGCCGACACCCGCAACGCGCCGGATGGGGCCAACAGAGGGTTGGACACCTGGCCCGGGGTGGCTCACACCCGTGCGGCGGCTGACTTCCGTCTACTCCGCCGGCGCACCGTGCAAGTGCACCGGCTCGTGAGATTTCGGCACCCGCAGGTTGATCAGCTCCACGAACCGTTCACTGGGGAGGCGAATTCTGGATACCGGACCGGTTTAATTCCATTTCAAGGCGCGCTGGGCAGAAATGAGCGCTACGCCTGGCGCGCGTCACCCCCGAACACAATCGGCGTCACATTGCCCGAAAAAAACGTGCCTCGACGTGAAACGTGTAGCATAATTAATCTCCTATCGTCGCGCGGTGCAACGCCGTGCGGCGCCGGGGCGGGAGGCTCGAACGGGTCGCCCGCCACGGGGGGAATCTCGTGCGACGAAACCGGTCATCGCGGTCGTGGCTCGCCTTTGGCGGTCCAGGTGCGCAGGTCCTGTATCTCTCAGTGCTTAGCGTAACCAAAGTGAATCGGCCCTATTTCAGTGCGTGGACTGCGCGTGCGCACGCGCGCGGCCAATCGCGCTCTGCACTTGGGACGTCCCCATCGATCCGGCCGACCCTGGCGCCCGACTTGTTTGGCGCCCCAGCGCATCTCGTCCAAGCAGACGCTGGGCCGGCGACAGCGGGCTTACGCCGTTCCATCCTTTTCAGAAGGAGCTACAGATGACCTTTTACCCCCCCATTTCGGTAAGCTGAATTGCGGCGAGCGATTGCGAGTCGCAATCGTCGTGGCAATCGCCGCCGCCGGTCCGTCCGCCTGGGGACGTGCTCCGGACGTGGAGGCCCGAACGACGGCTTCTCCCGGTCCGGCGAGCACCGGCCAGATCTTCGAACCGGCAATCGCGGCCGGCGACGCTTAGCAGCCCGTTGAAAAAACTGTCCGCCCGTTGGGGGACCGGCCTCCGGGCCGGTCTTGGAGGCCATTTGTTGTGCGCTCCCGCACTAATGCAACGGACAGTTATTATTCAGAGCACAGTATAG
>JABRWC010000048.1:0-5849 GCA_039961675.1 Phycisphaerae bacterium | reverse complement strand
GACCGGTACAGGATCTTGTACGCGATGCGGATTTCACGCCGCTGCTCGGACGAAAAGCCGTTACGGCGCAATCCGACGACGTTCGGGCCGATGACGCCCAGAGGTGCGACCAGCATGTAGTGCGGCACGTCCGTCGTGACTCGCACGCCTCCGCCGAGCATCACGAAAGCGCCGATGCGAACGAACTGATGCACCAGAGCGCATCCGCTGATGAACGTGCGTTCGCCGACGCTCACGTGGCCCGAGACCAAAGCCGCGTTCGCCAGGATCGCATCGCTGCCGATCTCGCAATTGTGCCCGACGTGCGCGTTGGCCATCATGTAGACGCGGTCGCCGATCTTCGTCGTGGATTCGGGCGCGGTGCCGCGATGCACCTGGCAACCCTCCCGGAACACGCAGTCATCTCCGATCACCGTGTAGCTGGGCGCATTGTTCCACTTCAGATCTTGGGGGTGGTGCCCGATCACCGCGAACGGATGGACGGCGCAGCGCTGTCCGATCGTAGTTCCCTGGGAAATGTACGCGTGCGCGTAGAGTCTACTCGCCGCGCCGATCCGCACGCCGGACTCGATGATCGCATACGGTCCGACCTCGGCGCTTGGATCAATCTCGCATCCCTTGCCGATGATCGCTGTGGGGTGAATGCCCATCGTCGTGGTCGCCTCAGTCAAGCGTACGCAGTCATGCGCCCTCGTCCGGCTGGACGCGGCACCCCGCGTGAAATACGGCCAGCGGCGCCGGCCGCCGCCGGACAAGCTCCGAAACGTCCGCCGCCGCGAACACGGCCAGGTCGGCCGGCGCGCCAGGTTCCACGCCGGTCGTACGCATTCCGGTGACGCGACCTGCCATCGCCCCGACCATGTCGAACGCCTGCCGGATCTGTCCCGGCAGGCTGAGATGATCGGCATGGACCAGCAGAAACGCCTGGTCCAGCATGCACCCATTGCCGAGCGGATAAAACGGGTCGCGGATGCAGTCCTGCCCGGCGGCGCAGAGCACGCCGCGCGCCAGCAGCTCGCGGACGCGCGTCAGCCCGCGCCGCTTCGGATAGCGGTCGAAGCGGCCCTGCAAGTGCAGGTTCACGCCGGGGTTCGTCACCACACCAATACGGGCCTCCGCGAGCAGGTCGATTACGCGCGCCGCGTGCACGTCGTCGTAGCTCGACAGGGCGCATGCATGCGATGCCGTGACTCGCCCTTGCCAGCCGCGAGAGATCGTCAGCGCCGCCAGGTGCTCGGTATAGCGGCTGCCCGGATCGTCGGTCTCGTCGATGTGCACGTCCACGTCGGCGTCAAACTCGGCGGCCAGCTCGAAGACGCGCTCGAGATGCGCCAGGCCGTCGGCCGGCACGCGCTCGATGTGCGGGATGCCGCCGACAAGCTCGACGCCGGCGCGGAGGGCCTCGCGCACGAGATCCACGGCGCGCGGGTCACGGATCAGCCCGTCCTGAGGGAACGCGACCAGCTCGATGCGGCAGATGTCCCGCGCGGCTTCGCGCGCCGCGAGCACGCCTTCGCACAAGCGCGTGCCGGCAGCCGAACCCACGTCCACGTGGCTGCGGATGTACCCCGTGCCGGCGCGCACCTCGTCGCGGATCGCGCGGCCGGCGCGCTCGCGGACGTTCTCGGCGGCGAGGCGCGCCTTGGCCGCGGACCAGTGCCGAATCGCTTCGAGCAGCGTGCCGGACTCGTTCACCGGCAGCACGTCCGCAGGAAGCTCCAGCGCGTACGCCAGGTCGAGGTGCAGGTGCGCATCGACGAGGGCCGGGACGCACAAGCCGCCGCCGGCGTCGAGCGCGCCGCCGTCGGGCGCGACGCGCGCCGTCTGGCGCGTAACCGTCCCGACCTGCGCGTTCCGAAGCGAGACGGTCCAGAGCCCGCTCTCGTCCAGCAGCGCAGCGTTGACGACACGCGTGTTCAATCGCGCTCCATGCCGGACCATGCCTGGCGCGCGCCGGCGCCGGGAAGGACGGCGGACTGCGACGCGCGGTCCATGAGCCGCTTCATCTCGCGCACGGCTTCGCGCATCCCGACGAACACGGCGCGCGACACGATGCTGTGCCCGATGTTGAACTCGCCGAAGCCGGGGATCGCGGCGATGGGCGTGATGTTGCGATACGTCAGCCCGTGGCCGGCGTGCACCAGCAGCCCGTGCTCCGTGCCGATGTCGATGCCCTCGACGAGGGACGCCAAAGCCTGCTCGCGCTGCGACTCGTTCCGCGCGTGGGCGTACGCGCCGGTCCACAGCTCCACCGCGGCGAAGCCGCACTCGGCCGCGGCGACGATCTGCTCCCGGATCGGTTCGATAAACGCGCTGGTTTCAATGCCCGCCGCGTTCAAGCGCCGCACGACCGGCGCCAGCCGCCGTCGAAATCGTACCACGTCGAGTCCGCCCTCGGTGGTCAGCTCCTCGCGGCGCTCCGGAACCAGCGTGCACTGGTCCGGGCGCAGGCGCAGCGCGATCTTGACGATCGCGGGCGCGGCGGACATCTCCATGTTGAGCTTTGCGGCGACCGTCTGCTTCAGTAGCTCGGCGTCGCGGTCCGTGATGTGCCGCCGGTCTTCGCGGAGATGGAACGTGATCCCGTCGGCGCCGCCGAGTTCGGCTGCTGCGGCAGCCCAGACCGGGTCAGGCTCGTCGGCGCGGCGGGCCTGCCGAACCGTGGCGACGTGGTCGATATTCACGCCCAGCTTGATCATGCGGCGCTCTCCATCACGGGCGCTATGGTAGCGGCTCGGCACGACCCGCCAAGGCGTACGTGATCTGTGCGCCGAGCGAGGGTCGTCGCCGGCGCTGCGGCGCCGCGATTCCACAATCTCCGACGCTTTCTAAGGGCAGCGCGCCCGGGGCGTGCTATGCTACGCGTGGCTGGAGGCGCAGGCGCAATGATGCTCACGGCCGGCGTAACGACGGTGGTGGTGGCGCTGCTGGTCGGCCTGCTGCTGATCTTCGGCGCGGTCGTGATCGGGTGGAACGCCAGCTCCCGCGCTGCCGCGTCCCAGGCTTGCCCGCGGTGCGGTCAGTTGAACGTCGAGGCGGCGCGCTTCTGCGCGAACTGCGGAACGCCGCTCCGCTGACGACGCCCAGTCACGGGAGGCACGTCATGCCGAGGTTTCCCCGAGAGCCGCGCGACCCGACGCAACCTTTCCCGCCGTTGCCGCGCGCGAACCGCGCCGTTCTCGGTGCGGCGGCGGCGCTGATCCTGGTCCTGCTGGGCGCGTGCTACTGGTGGTTCGTGCAGCGCGTGGAAGTCGAGGCGGGCCAGGTGCTGGTGCTGATCCGCAAGGTCGGCCAGTCGCTGCCGGCCGAATACGCCGACCAGATCGTGCTGTATCCGGAGCTCCTGCAACAGCTCGGCGAGCCGCCGGACTCGCGGCGGTTTAAGGGCGTGGTGTACAACGTGCTGACGGAAGGGCGCTACTTCATCGACCCGTTCTTCCATGAGCGGCGTATCGTGCCGGCGGTCCAGATTCAGCAGAACCAGATCGGCGTCCTGATCCGCAAGTGCGGCAAGCCGCTGCCCGCGGGAAAGGTGGTCGCCACCGCGCCCGACGAACGCGGGCCGTTGGAGCAGGTGCTGCCGCCCGGGCGGCACAACATCAACCCGCATGTATACGAAGTGCGCACGTTTGCGCCGGTGCAAATTCGCCCGGGGCACGTGGGCGTGCAGACGCGTTATTCCGGAACGGAACCGGCCAACCCGAACCAGTACGTTGTGCAGGACGGGGAGCGCGGCGTGCAGCCGACCGTGCTGCCGCCGGGGCTGTACATGAACGTGAACCCGTACGTGGTCCGTATCGACCCAGTGGACATCCAGGAGCAGACGCTGCACCTGCTGAACGACGACGCGATCCACTTCCCGTCCAACGACAGCTTCGACATCATCATCGAGTGCACGGTCGTCTACGCCATCCGCGAAGACCGCGCGCCGTACACCCTGGTCGCGTTCGGCGACCATCCCGACGTGCAGACCAAGCTCATCCTGCCGTACATGCGCTCGCTGGCGCGGATCGAGGGATCAAAGCTGCTGGCGCGCGAGTTCATCTCCGGCGAGACCCGCACGGCTTTCCAGGAGCGCGTGTTCGAGGGGCTGCGCGAGGCGTGCTTCGACCAGGGAATCGCCATCCGCTCAGTGGCCATCCGGCGCATCGAGCCGCCCAAGGACATCGCCAACCCGATCAGCGAGCGGCAGGTCGCCGAGCAGCAGATCCGCCAGTATGACGGGGAGATCAAGGTCGCACAGGCCGAAGCCCGGCTGGTGGAGCAGGAGGAGATGCAGAAGCAGAACCAGGCCATCGGCTCGGCCAACCGTGACGTAGTAAGGCTCGTGACCGAGGCCGAGCAGCACAAGGCTGTTGCGCTCACCGAAGCCAACAAGCGGCTCGAGGTCGCCAAGCTGAATCTCCAGGCCGCGAACGAGACCGCCGCCGCCCTGCTCGAGCGCGGCAAGGCCGATGCCGAGGTCGTGCGGCTGAACTACGAGGCGGAAGCTCGCCCGCTCCGCGACGCGGTCGCGGCGTTCGGCAGCGGCGAGCTCTACGCCCAGTATTTCTTCTACCAGAAGCTCGGCCCGGCGCTGAAGTCCGTGCTGGCCACCACCGAAGGGCCGTTCGCGGACATCTTCCGCTCCCTGTCTGCACCCAGCGAGAAACCGCCGCCGCCACGCGCCGGCGAATGAGACTCGACGCGGACGCTGCACGGGAATTGTGGGGAGCGATGGGATTTGCCCGGACGATTCGGAAGAGGGTTCGAACATGAACTCGATGCGACTGATCCGGTTTGCGGTCGGCGGCGTGCTCGTTCTGGTCGGCGCCTGCGTCGGGTACGTGTGGGCGTTCTGCCGGATTTACGTTCCGCCGGACAAGATGGCGGTGCTCATCACCAAGACCGGCGCGCAGTTGCCGGCCGGCGAGAAAGTGGCCGACCCGGGGCAGAAGGGCATTCAGCGGGCGACGCTGGGGCCGGGCCGCTACTTCATCAATCCGTGGACCACGGAGTGCGAGCTGCACGATCTGATTGACGTTCCAGCGGGCGACCCGCAGACGTGGCGCGACGTGTACGCGGCCCGCGCGCCGGAGCACGAAATCCCGAAGACGGCCGGAACTTGGCCGAAAGTCGGGATCGTGACGAGCCTGGTCGGCAAGCCCACTCCCGAGGGCGTGACGGTCGTGGAGAAGGGATCGCAGGGAATTCTGCGCGAGGTGCTGACGCCCGGCACGTATCGGCTCAATCCGTATATGTACAAAGTGGAGCTGGTCGACGCGGTCGTGGTGCCGATCGGCTGCGCCGGGATCGTCACTTCGCAGCTCGGTGACATGCCCGAGGTCGAGGTCGTCACCGAGACCGTCATCGGCCCGGACGGCAACCCGGTCGAAGGCAATCGCAAGACCGTGTACCGGCTGGCCAAGCCCGGGCAGCGCGGCGTACTGGAGAACATCCTTCAGCCGGGCATCTACTACATCAACCCGTACGTCGAGAAAGTCGACATCGTGCAGATCGGCTACAACCAGCTCTCCCAGCTCACGCGGCAGGCGGACGACGAGAAGATATCGTTTCCGTCCGCCGACGGGTTCACGATCGCCGTCGACGTGACCGTGGTCTGGGGCCGCCACCCGGAGCACACGGCGCAGATGTTCGCCCGCACCGGCAACGTCGAGCGGCTGCGCGACATCATCCTGGGGCACATCCGCAGCGTGTGCCGGAACATCGGCTCGGAGTACAAGAGCACCGACTTCATCCAGGGCGAAAAGCGCGAGCAGTACCAGATCGCGGTGACGGAGAGCTTGCAGCGCATCGCACGCGAGAACGACGTGGAAATTCTGATCGCCCTGATCCAGAGCATCGAGGTG
>JABRWC010000047.1:0-6162 GCA_039961675.1 Phycisphaerae bacterium | reverse complement strand
CAAACACTGCAAACGGGTGAACTGTTACGCTCCAACAAGAAGGCACGCGCTAATCCGCGCACGCCGCCTGCCCTGCCGACGGCGGTTCGCGTCGGAAGGTTCTGAAGGCTGAGCAGCGAGCGATATGTCGCATCGGCGCGCTGGTTGCCGGCGGGACGCCGACGTTCCCCTTGCGGTCGCGGCCGGGATGAAGTTCGAGAAGCCATCGGGCGCACGGTTGGCGATTCCGCCATTGGATCGCCGCCGAAGATTGCGTATTCCGCGCACTATGCGTGAGTGAGTCGCGGCGGCACGCCGCCGGCCGCGAAGTGCGGGAGGACGGCGCTATGTTTGGTCCGCAGATCCGCTCCGCGACCGCAAGCATGACGGCCGACACCGCGGGCGACGAGTTCGCCCGGCGCCTGTCCGCAGAGCTGGATCGCTGCCGGCCGCGCACGCGGCGGTCTGCCGCGGGGAGCGTCGGCGGCGAGCCTGGCCGCGATGCGGTCAACATGCCGCCGCTGCGGGACGATTTCAGCGAGCGCCTCGCGGCCCGGCTGCGGCAGGCGAACCGCGACCGGGTCGGTGCGAGGTCGTCCGTCGCGGCGCTGCGCGGCCCGTTGGGACGCTCCGCGGCGAGCGCCGCACCGCCGGCGCCAGCCCCGGCCGACACATCGGTACGGACGGACGGCGCGGAACGGGCGGTGTCTGCGCAGCCGGCCGACGCGCTGCCGCGCGATCTGGGGCGTGTCGTCGCCGCCTGGCCGCGGCTGACGGCGCAAGTTCGCGGTGCGATCCTGTCGCTGATCGAGCGGCCGCGTGGATGAGATGCGGGTGCGGTTCGTTCGTCCGTGGTCGGAAGTCATATCGCGAAAAGATTCCTCACGTCGTTTCGGCTTGGTTCGGAATAACCGACCGTGAAAGCCCTCACGGTGACGGTCCTCGTGGTTGCGGCCGTCATGGTGGCGGCCTTCCATGCGACAGGCTTCACGGCGACGGCTTTTCGCGTCGTGATCGACAGTGGAGGTGCGGAGCCGCTTGAAACCCGGACCTGGAGGTTGCGAGGTTCCGGACCGGCTACACTACGGGCGCCGCGCGTCGCAGCACGGCAAGGCTGCGTGCGAGCGCGTCAGTGGAGCACTCCCCGGTGGCCGGCGTCCTGCTCTATGGCGGTTCGTTCAACCCCATTCACCACGGGCACTTGATCGTCTGCCGGGCGGTCGCCGAGCAGCTCAACGTTGACCGGGTGATCCTGGTTCCGAGCGCCTCGCCGCCGCACAAGTCGCCTCGCGATCTAGCGCCGGCGGCGGACCGGCTGGCGATGTGCCGGCTGGCGGTGCGCGAAAATCCGCAGTTCGAGGTCTCGGATTGGGAGACTCTCCAGCCCGGGCCGAACTACACGCTGCTGACCGTGCGACAGTTTCGGAGCGAATTCGGAGCAGGGACGGCGCTCTATTGGCTGATCGGGATGGACACGCTGCGGGAGCTGACCACGTGGTACCACATCGACGAGCTGTGCGCGGAATGCACGCTCGTGACGGCGGGTCGGCCCGGTGCCGATCCGCCGGATCTCTCGTCGCTTCAGGAACTTATAGGTGAGGAATGCGTTCGCCGGCTTCGAGCGCACATCCTCGCGACGCCGCTGATCGAGATCTCGGCCTCGAACATCCGCGCGCGGCTCCGCAAGGGCTTGAGCGTGCGATACCTGACGCCGGAGGCCGTGGTGGAGTACGTCCACAGCGCGCGGCTGTACTGTGGAACATGACTTGCATGGTCGTGGCGTGAAGCAACAGGGGGCGATCGCGGTGGGGCTTTTCTCCCCGGTGCCTCCCATTAGAATGGCTTTCCTCCGCCGCGTTCCGGACGATTCCCGCGGTCGTGATCGTCCGGTCGCCCACGCAGTGAGGTTTACATGAAAATCAGCGTGCCGCGCGAGAGGCTGCCCGGTGAGCACCGGGTGGCATTGGCGCCCGAATCCGTGAAGAAGCTCGTGAAGGCCGGGCTGGAGGTGATGATCGAGAGCGGCGCCGGGCTCGCGGCCCACTTTCGGGACGAGCAGTACCGAGAGGCGGGTGCGACGGTCGAAGCGGACGCGGCGAAAGTGCTCGGCGGCGGGGACTTGATTCTGAAAGTCCAGTCTCCGCAGCCACTTCCGGACGGGCGCCACGAAGCCGACCTCATCATGGAGGGCGCGCTGCTGCTCGGGACGCTCATGCCGACGCGCAACCCTGAGGCGATCAAGCGTCTCGCCGGCCGGAAAGTCACGGCCTTCTCCACCGACTGCATTCCGCGAACGACCCGCGCCCAGACCATGGACACGCTCAGCTCGATGGCCAACATTGTCGGCTACAAGGGGGTGCTGCTGGCGGCGCTCGAATTGCCCAAGTATTTCCCGATGTTCATGACCGCCGCGGGCACGGTGCTGCCGGCGAAGGTCTTTGTCATCGGCGCGGGCGTTGCCGGGCTGCAAGCCATCGCCACGGCACGGCGTCTGGGCGCGAACATCGTCGCGACCGACGTGCGTCCGGAGGTCAAGGAGCAGATCGAGAGCGTCGGCGGCAAGTACGTCGGGATCGAGCTGAAGCAATCCGCGGCGGCGGGCGGCGGCTACGCGAAGGAGCTTTCCGAAGAAGACAAGCAGCGTCAGCGGGAGCTGCTGGCGGACCAGTGCGCCGCGGCGGACGCGGTGATCACTACGGCGCTGATCGGCGGGGTTTTCGCCCCGAAGCTGATTTCCGCGGAGATCGTCCGGCGCATGCGGCCGGGCGCCGTGATCGTCGACCTCGCGGCGGACGGGGGCGGCAACTGCGAGCTGTGCAAGCCGGGCGAAACGGTGACGACCGAGAACGGGGTGAAGATCCTGGGCCCGGTGAACCTGGCGGCGACCATGCCGGAGCACGCCAGCCTGCTGTACTCGCGCAACCTGACGAACTTTGTGCTGGCGTTCTGGAGTGACAAGGAAAAGAAGTTCCAGCTCGACTGGAACGACGAGATTCTCAAGGGCGCCGTTGTGACTCACGGCGGCGACATCCAGCACGGCCCGACGCGCAAGGCGCTCGGTTTGGCCGAGGCATGAATGGGCCGGGCGCCGGGCGACGGCCGGCGGCGCCGAGGCGCCGGGCGTGGGGGAGCTTTGGTGCAGCCCGGCGGGAAGCGATCAGAAAGGAGACGTAGCGCGATGCCGCTCAGGTTTCTGAGATGGTTGACGGTCGCGAGCCTGCTCTGCGGGGCGGGCGTGCTTGCCGTTGCGCAGACGGATGTGAGGCGGACCGAATCCGAGGCCACGAAACCCGGCGCCGTTCATGCACCGCCGGGCGCCGACGCCGCGCGTTCGTCACCGCACGACGCGACCCCGCGCGCGGAGCTTGCCGCCGCGGGCGGTCACGAGGCTGGGGCGGCGCAGCCGGGCGGGCTCGACTTCATGTCGATGCTGTTCGTGTTCATGCTGGCGACGTTCATCGGCTTGGGCGTGATTCTGCGTGTCTCGCGCCTGCTGCACACGCCGCTGATGTCGCTGACGAACGCGATCTCGGCGATCGCGGTGGTGGGGGCGATCATCGTGGCGGGCGGGTCGCACTATCCGCCGGGGATCAAGGTACTCGGCGCGATTGCGTTGTTCGCGTCGATGACCAACATCATCAGCGGTTTTCTGATCACGGACCGCATGCTGAAGATGTTCAAGACGCGTGAAGGAGGCAAGCCGTGACGGCTGCGATTCAGCTTGCCTACCTGGTCGCGACCGCGCTGTTCGTCTTTTCCCTGCACTGGATGAACAGCCCCAAGACCGCGCGGCGGGCGATCTTTGCCGGCGTGGCGGCGATGCTTGTGGCGGTGCTGGCCACGTGGGCGGGACCGGACGTCACCGGGCATCTGTGGGTGCTGATCCCGATTCTGATCGCGATTGTCCCGGGCATCTGGCTGTCGCTCGTGCCGCTGACGGCGGTTCCGCAGCGAACGGCGCTGTCGCACGCGTTCGGCGGCCTGGCGGCGGGGCTGGTCGGCACGGCGAAGTATTTCTTCTGGTACGGCGAGCCGGGCAGTCCGAACCTGACGGCGTTCCGGATGGTCGCCATCGTGGCGGAGATCATCCTGGGCTACCTGACGTTCACGGGCAGCCTGATTGCCGCGGGCAAGCTCCAGGAACTGAAGTGGATTCCGCAGCGGCCGTGGACGTACAAGGGCCAGAATTTCGTGAACCTGGGGGCGTTTGCACTGGCCGTGCTGCTGGGCATCCTGCTCATCTACAACCCCTCGGCCGGGTGGTCGCCGGTGGTGTTCATTCTGATCGTGGTCCTGGCGCTGAACTTCGGCTGGATGCTGGTGATGCCGATCGGCGGCGCGGACATGCCGACGGTGATTTCGATTCTGAACTCGTACGCCGGGCTGTCGGCGGTGGCGATGGGCTTTGTGCTGGACAACAAGCTGCTGATCACGGCGGGCGCGCTGGACGGATCGTCGGGCCTGATCCTGTCGATCATCATGTGCAAGGCGATGAACCGGTCGTTCGCGAACGTGCTGTTCGGGGCGTTCGGGCAGGTGCAGGCGGCGGCCGCGGCGGGCGAGAAGAAGACTGTCAAGCAGGAGACGGCGGAAGGCGCGGCGCAGATACTGGAGCAGGCGAACCTGGTTGTGGTTGTGCCGGGGTACGGCATGGCGGTGGCGCAGGCGCAGCACCGCATCCGCGAGCTGTACGACCAGCTCACGAAGCGCGGCATCGACTGCCGCTTCGCGATTCACCCGGTCGCGGGGCGCATGCCGGGGCACATGAACGTGCTGCTGGCGGAGGCAGAGATTCCGTACGACAAGCTGGTGGAGATGGACGAGATCAACCCGGACATGCCGCAGGCGGACGTGGTGCTGGTGGTGGGCGCGAACGACGTGGTGAATCCGGCCGCACGGCACGACAAGGGCAGCCCGATTTTCGGCATGCCGATCATCGACGCGGACAAGGCCAAGACCTGTTTCGCGATCAAGCGCTCGATGAATCCGGGCTTCGCCGGCATCGAGAACGAGCTGTACTACGCCGACCGCACGTACATGCTGTTCGGGGACGCGCGGGCGGTGATCGGCGAGCTGGTGAAGCAGCTTTCGGGCGGATCGGGGATGCATTGAGTTCGGGCCGGCGCGGGGGAAGTAGAGCGTCCAGCACGGGCGGATCGGCAGAATGCTCCGGGCGCTGCCGCTCCTTGGGGGCTGTCGCCTCGCGGATGCGGACTCCGACGGCTCGCGCCGTGGGCTAAGGGTTTGTGGCCGCTCCTGGGCTGCGCGATCGCTTCTCGTGCCGTCGCCGCCCTAGCGCCCGAAGACGGCATCAGCGAGCGCGGGTGGCTCTACGGCACGTACCCCAGGCTGCGCAGCTCGCGCAGCTGCTTGGCGTCGAACTCCACTTGTTCCGGTGGCGCCTGCACGTCGTACGGCCGGTGCTGGTCCTTGAAGCTCAGCAGCTTCGCCACGAGCCGGCGGACGACGTCGGGTTGTTCGCGGAGCACGTCGCGCTGCTCGCCGGGGTCGGCCTTCAGGTCGTACAGTTCGAACTTCTGCACCGACTCGTCCATCACGTAGCCGGGCGTGGTCGCCCGGCCGCAGATCAGCTTCCATCGCCCGGACTCGTTGATCACGTAGCGCTGCACGTCCTTGCGCTGGGTGAGCGCGCAGGTCACGATGTCGCGTGCCGGTCCGGGGCCGGCGGGCTGGGCGCGCAAGAGCGGCGCCAGGCTCTCGCCCGCGAGCGCGGCGGGCGCGGCGACCCCGAGCAGGTCGAGGATCGTGGGCATGACGTCCAGCAACTGCGCCGGACGATCGAGCGGGCCGCGTGCACGGACCGCCGGCCCGCACACGATCAGCGGTACGCGCAGCGCCTCCTCGAAGAGGTGCCGGACGCCGTGACCGCCGGCCCACTCGCCGTGCTCGAACAGATGCTCGCCGTGGTCGGCGGTAACCAGGATCGTCGCGTCGTCGAGCCGCCGGGCGTGCGAGAGCGCGTCGACGAACAAGCCGAAACGGTGGTCGGCGTACAGCACTTCCTCGTCATAGAGCGCTCGCGCGTGTGCAATGTCGCGTTCGCTCTGCACCTGGTGCATCGACTGGATTGAGCCGTCGATGGGGCCGGAGTAGTCCGCGTCGAATCGTCCGCGGAACCCGGGTGGCGGGAGGTACGGCGCGTGCGGCTCGGCGGTGTGGATG
>JABRWC010000046.1:0-45758 GCA_039961675.1 Phycisphaerae bacterium | reverse complement strand
CACCATCTCCTCGCCCATGTCGAACAGCTTCTGCTGCACCTGCGGGTCCCAGAAGTTGCCCCAGGCCGGCAACTCTTCCGACACCAGCAGGCCCAGTTCGTCCGCCAGCTCGAGGATGCGCGGGTGCTGCGGATAGTGGATCAGGCGTATCCAGTTTGCACCGGTCGCCTTGAGCCGCGTCATGTCTTCCACCATCTGCTGCTCAGAGCCGAGGAAGCCCGTGCCGGGGTAGATGTCGTGCCGCGAGACGCCCTTCAGGAACAGCGGCTCGCCATTGAGCACGATGCCGTTGCCCTCGACGCGAATCTCGCGGAAGCCCGTGTTCACAAGCGCCTGCGCCGCGGGCGCTCCGCTCGGCAACGCGAGGACGTAGAGCGTGTACAGTTGCGGTGAGTCCGGCGACCAGAGCTGCGGGGCGTTGAGCGTGTACGTGAGCACGTCCGAGGCCTCCCGCTCGGCGCCGACCAGCTTGGACCCCGTCCCAAGCATCGTCGCGACCGCGACCCAGTTGCCCGGTTCCCCGTCCAGGACGAACCCGACAAAGTTCACCGTGGTGTCCGGAAGAGCCGCGACGCGGACCGTCACCTCGCCGCTGACGCTGGAGAAGTCCGGCGCCAGGTCGTACTGCGGCTCGACGCCGGTGATGATGACCTTCTCGGCGCACTCCAGGTAAACGTTGCGGTGAATGCCGGAATAGTTGATCCACGGGATGTCGCTGTACGGAGTGGTCGTGTTGTCGTACACGTCGTCGATGGTCACAATCAGGTCGTTCGGACTGTCGCGGTGGATCACATCGGTCACGTCGAACCAGAACGGCGTGTACGAGTTTTGCCCACCGAGCGGCAGGCCGTTCAGATAGACCGTGGACTCCCCCACCAATCCGTCGAAGCGCAACAGCGTCAGTCCGTCGCAGGCGCCCGGCGGCACGTCGAAGAGCTTCTGGTAGGCCGTCAGACCATTTCGCGGCGGATTTGAAAACGGGACCGTGATCGGCTCGTGCGTTTCCGCGCCGGTCCATAAGCGCCACTCGCCGGTGAGGCACACGCGCCCAGGCTGGTCGCACGGTGGTTCGGCCAGCGCCGGCATGCTTCCGGCCGTCAGCACCAGCGCAACCGCGAATCCGGTCAGGTCGGCCCGCCGTTGCCCGCGTCCCGCGTCGCGCTTCCCGTGGGTGCCATCGCTCCCGCGAACGCCTGGCGAGCAGGAATCCGGTTCCGCGCACAGCGCTACAGGCATCCGACATTGACGCGCGCATTGGCTGCCACGCCATCCGTCGGCGCGCGTGCGCGAAACCTCAAAGTCATGTCGAGCTGCCGTTCCCACGTGCCGTCCGAGAATCGTCGCCGTAGATGCGGATAGCGCGGGCGGCCCGCCCGCCACAATTGACCGCTCGCCCGAACGAATCGCCCGTTTCAGTATGCCAATCGTATCAAGCAGGCGGCGCGAGAGTCCACTGCGGATGCGGCCGAAAGTGCCAACACGAGCGCAGCCTCGGTGAACGGCGTCGATGGTGCGCCTCCTTCACGGCGCGCGACGCGGAAACCAGCCCGCCAGCGCGGAGCGCGAAGCCTGCGACCAGCGGCGCCACCAAGGTTCGGTCGACGCTGCCGGAAATTCATGTCGCAGACGCCGAATGAACGCATCGACGACCTCGCCGCGGCACGCCGGCATGTCCAGTCCGCAGCGATCCGAGTGGTACTGCGTCTCCCCGCGCGGGTGAAGCCAGCCATTTTCGCGCGCCAGGTCGGCGGCCGGCGTCCCCGGCCAGGGAAAGTAGGGACGCACGTCGAGGACATCCGGACGGATGCGGGCGATGAGCATTCGAGTGCGTTCGAGGGAAGCTTCGCTCTCGTACGGCGCGCCGAGGTAGAACGTCGCGCGGCTGCGAATCCCGGCTTCTCGAAGCGATCCGAGCGCGGCGAGGATCTGCTCCTCGTGCAGGTCCATCGCGAACACTTCGT
This sequence comes from Phycisphaerae bacterium, assembly GCA_039961675.1. Classification (GTDB taxonomy): domain Bacteria; phylum Planctomycetota; class Phycisphaerae; order UBA1845; family Fen-1342; genus JABRWC01. Next base: position 43,797 of record JABRWC010000046.1, on the reverse strand, counting down.
TGCGAATGAAATCGCTGCCGCTGACGACCTCCACGTCGGCTGCGGCGCAGCCCGCGGCGGCCAGGGCCGAACACCCCGCGGCGTCCACTGCGTTCGCCCGCAGGTGCGCGCGGAACGGCAGCCCGCAGCGTGCCTTGTACTTGGGCAGGAATTCGGACAACCAGGCATTGTCGAGTGCAAAGGAGTGATCCACGAAGCGGATGACCCGCGCCGCCGGGTAGCTGCGCAGCAGGAGGTCGATTTCCGCCAGCACGTTCTCGGGCGGCCTGCGGCGCACCCACTGCCCCCGGCCCTGGTAGAGCCGCCCCAGCGCCGGCACGCGGCAGTAGGCGCACGATTGCGGGCAGCCGCGCCCGGTGCTGATCTCCAGTTCGCCGGTGCTTTCCACGCGGCGCGCGTAGCCGAACAGTTCGCGCTCCGGGAACGGCAACGATTCGAGCGCTTCGATTAGCGGCGGCAAGTCCGGGCGCGCCAGGCCGTGCTCGTCCCGCGTCCAGACGCCGGCGACGACCTGCGCCGCCGCCGGGTCTTTGGCGCGCTCCAGGAATGCGACCAGCGAGGCGTCCGGCTCGCCGACCGCGACCGCCTGCACGCCGGGCAGGCTAAGGCACGTGCTGGGGGCCGCGGCGGCGAACGCCCCGCCGGCGATTACGGGCAGAAACTCGCGCTGCTGGATGTGGGCGAGCGCCCGCCGGGCCGCGTCGACGCATACGCACGAGATGTCCGCGTAGATGAGCCGGGGGAGGGAGCGCGCCAGCGCGGCTTTCATCGGCGCCTCGTCGTGCCGCGCCAGCCCCAGCAGCGACAGCCCGTGCCCGCGCTGTTTGAGCAGCGCGAGCAGCACGCCGAGGTGCGCTTCGAATCGCGGCACGAGCTTCCCGCGAACCGCCGGCGCAAACTGTAGGATCAGCATCTGCACGGTTCGTCCCGTCCGAACGCCCCGCCCGGCGCAAACGCGCTTGGCCCCACTATATCGGAATCTTGCACCCCATCGCCCGCGACACGCACCCGTCGGCGCCGCCGCGAAGCGCTGGAAACCGACGAGCGCCGCGGCTGAAGTTGGGCTTCGGGCGAATGCGGACTAATCCAGAAGCACGGGATTCCAGAACGCATCCGACATGGACGCGGGGAAGCGCCCGCGACCGGCCTGGATGATCGGGATGCGCACCGCCAGCTCCGGCCGCTCCAGGCAGAGTGTCAAGTATGCGGAAGTCTCCTCGATGATCCGCCGGCGGATCTCGTCGAGCGTCTCTTTCGGCTGCCGTGAAAGGCGGACGTGCATCTCAGGCGCTGCTCTCCCTGGAGATCGTATCGCGCGCCAGCCGGATCGTCCGAAACGCCCAGTGAATCGCCAGAAAGCCGACGCTCAACAGCTCAACCGGAAGCGGGCGCGCCAGGCCCAACGGCGGAATCGTGTTGATGTTCTCGTACGGCGCCCCGAGCACCGGCCGTGCCTGTGCGTACAGCAGCCCGATCAGGCCCACGACCGGCACCGCCGCCCAGTACCACAATGGGCGCCGCACATGCGTCAGGTAATGGGCCGCCAGCGTCGCCGCCCAGAAGCTTACGGCAGTGGCGAAGATCACCTGCCCGCGGCGCGTGATGGCGATCGCCGGGCCGTTCAGAACCGATAGAAGGAATGCTGCGACGACGATGGTCACCAGCAGCGCGAGCGCGCCATTTCGCACCGAGCTTGCATTCTGCGGCTCGGCCCACAAATCTGCGAAACCGCCCGGAACGGGGCTTGCATCTCGGCGTCGCAGCCACGTCACGAGCGCCACCAGCCCGCCGAGGACAACCGTCAGATACACGAGTTCGCCGATCAGTGCTCGGTATGGTGCGGCTGATCCCGGTCCGCCGGCAGGTTGCTGCGACAGCAGCCAATCGTCCATCGTGCCGCCGGCGAACGTCCACGCCAACAGGGCCGCGGAGGCGACGAGCACGGCGCCGCGGCCGTCCGCCCGCCCCGCGATGAACGAGCCGAGCACGCCCCCGAGCAGCATCACGACGGCGAACGCAGCTGCGGCGACCAGCCCCCCCTCGCCGCCGGTCACGACGACGGGGTGCTCAAACCCGTGACGCATCAGCCCGCGGCCGATGCCGTAGTAAAGCGGCGCCCACGCGACCAGCACGCCGAGCAGCAGCCGCGATCGTCCGAACCACCGGGTGGCCGTCGAGGCGCGCGCGGAGCTACCGGCAATCGGTGTATCCACGCCGGTAAGGCTACGCGGGGACGCCGGGACGGGCAACAGAGCGTGCCGGACTGCGGGAGATGCGCGAAATCGAAGCGCCGCGCGTCGCGCTCCGCGGCCGCCGCGCGAGCCTTTGACTTGCCCCGGGGCGGCGCTATAATCCGCCCCGGTTTTCGGCCAGCCAGGCGGTGTTCTGCGCGGAGATTTCACACCGCCTTGGGGAGGTCATGATGCCCGGATTCCGCCGCAGCCGTGCCTTTGCAGCGCCCACCGTTGTGCTCGCCTTGGCGTTTTTCGCATCCCCGGCCACAGCCCAGCTTGCCGAAGATGAGTACATCACCGGCGAGGCGGGAGCGCTTTGGAAACACTGGCAGGGCGCGCTTCAGTCGCTCTTGTCGCGCGATGCCGCTGCGGCGGAAGCCGCGTTCGGCCAGCTTCTCGAAGCCGACGTATCGCCGCTCCGACTGGCGCTGTTTGCGGAGCGCACCGAGAAGCGCACGCGCGACGCGGGCGCGCTCCTGATGCTGGAGCAGGACGTTCTCAGCAAGACCGTCGCCCCCAACGCCGGCAAGATCTGGGAAAGGCTGGAGATCGGCCGCGAGCAGAAGAACGAGGCCGACGACGGCTGGTACTTCGCTTCGATCGGCCGCTTCGGCGTGGCGAAGGCAAACTTCGAGGCGCTGATCGCGTCGCAGCCTGACCCGGTGGCGCTGCTGGAGTTCAGCGACCGCCTGCCGCGGCGTGCGGAAATCCTGGTCCAGCTCAGCGGTCACCCGGAGATGGGCGCCGCGGCCGTCGACATGCTCAAGCTGCTTCGCGAAGGCGAGCAACTCATCAAGGCCGATCCGGTGCGCATCCGTCAGAACATCGAGCGCCTGGCCGGCCCGCCGCGGGCTTTCGAGAACGGCCTGGCGAACCTCAAGCAATCCGGCGAGTACGCCATCCCGTTCATCATCCAGGCGTTGCAGGATGCGGAGAAGAAAGCCTGGGTGCAGCCACTCCTCCGGACGCTGCCGCAGATCGGCCGCGCCGGCCTGAACCCGCTGGTGATCGCGCTGCGCATGGACGACGATACCACAAAGGAATACCTGGTGCGCTCACTGGGCCAGATCGGCTACGGGCAGAGCGTCCCGTACCTGCTGGCCCTGCGCGACGCGAAGGAGACTTCGCCCAGGATCCGCTCCGCCGTGGACCAATCACTCTCGGACCTGGCGCAGCACGGCGTGCAGACGCAACCGGGGCTCGCCGCCGGCGAGGCGTTCTACCAGCTTGCCAAGCAGTATTACGAGAACGCCGAGTCGGTCGCCGCCGACGCGCGCCTGGACACCGCCAACGTCTGGTACTGGCGCGACGGCCTGCTCCAGAACGTCGTCGTCCCCACCGCGATCTTCAATGAAATCATGGTGATGCGCTGTTGCGAGGAAGCCCTGCGCCTGAGCCCCGACATGAAGCCCGCGCTGGCCCTGTGGCTCGCCGCGAACTTCCGTCGCGAGGCGCAGCTCGCCGAAGGGGACGTCGATCTCACGCGGCCGGATAACTATCCCACCGCGGCGTATTTCGCGCAGTCGGCGGGGGCCGAGTACTGCCTGCGGGCCTTGGCCCGGGCCGTGGACGACAAGGATCCCGCGGTCGCGCTCGGCGCGATCGTCGCCCTGCGCAGCACCGCCGGCCGCGCCGCGCTGACCGACGGCGTCGAAGGACGCCATCCGCTGGCCGAAGCGCTCTCGTTCCCCGATCGGCTGGTGCGGATTCAGGCCGCCCTGGCCCTCGGCGGCGCGCTGCCTACGCAGCCCTTCCACAACTCGCAGAACCTGATCCCCGTGCTGAGCGAGGCGCTGCGGCTGACCGGCGGTGCGCGGGCGGCGCTGGTCGCCGATCCGGACGAGGCGAGCGCCAACGCCGTCGCCGCGGCGCTGCGGGCGGAAGGCTACGATGTCGTGATCGACGCGAACCTGCTCACCGGACTTCAGAAGGTCCGCAACGAGACGGCCGGCGTCGACGTAATCGTAATCGGGTCCAACGTAACGCCGGACCTTCCCGGAGCCTTGGCCCAGATTCGCAGCGAGTTTCGCTTCGTCAGCACGCCGGTGATGATCGTTCCGCGGCCCGACGCCGAATCCGCGGTGCGCGACCGGGTTCGCGCGGATCATCGGCTGGGTGAAATCCGGCCCGACGCGGCGCCGGAAGCGATCGGAGGCGCGATCGCGCAGGTCGCCAAGGCGGTGGGCGTGCAGGCCGTCAGCGCCGAGATGGGCACGCAGCTCGCGGCCGAGGCGGCGCTGGTGCTTCGCGACCTCGCGCTGACCGACAACCCCGTGTTCCGCGTAGCCGACGCGGAGGCCGCGCTCCTGGAGGCGCTCAACGCCCCCCAGCCGGAGCTGCGCGAAATCGTCGCCGGCGTGCTGGGCTATATCGCCAGCGAGAAAGCGCAGCGCGCCATCGCGGAGGCCGCGTTCAACGAGACCGAGACCGAGGCGATGCGCCTGGCGATGTTCACCGCGCTGGCCGAGGCCGCCAAGCGCAGCGGCAGCCACCTGCCCGCCGAGCAGATCGAGCGGCTGGCGAAAATCGTCGAGAGCGACGCGAACATGGCGATCCGAACGGCGGCGTCCAAGGCGCTCGGAGCGCTCAACCTGCCGGCAAGCCCGGCCAGCGTCATCATCCGAAACTTGTACCGCGGCTGAGGAACCGGCCATGCTCGCACTATTCGGGCTGATCCTGCTCGCGGCGCAGTCCGTGCCGCCCGAGGTCGATGCGGGTCGGGCCATCGAACCGTCGCCCACCGCGGTCTCGTGGGAGTTCGATTTCCGCTACATTGAACCGCGGCGGATCGAGGTCAACGTCGCCGGACGCACCGAGGTCTACTGGTACCTGGTGTACACGGTCACGAATCGCGGCGGTGCGACGCAGCGGTTCCATCCCACGTTCCAACTCGTGACCGAGGACTTGAAGGTCATCGACACGGACATGGGAATCAGCGCGCTGGTGTTCGACGCCATCCGCGAGCGCCACAAGAAGACGCACCCCTACCTCGTCCACCCCACGAAAGCGATCGGCGAGCTGCGCGTTGGCGACGATTACGCGATCGAATCCGCCGCCATCTGGCGCGCCAGCGACCTCACCGCCAACGCCTTCACGATCTTCGTCGCCGGCCTCAGCGGCGAGGCTCGCATCGTCGAGAACCCCGCCTACGATCCCTCCCGGCCCGAGTCGAAGCAGGAGTCCGGTCCGAACGGCGGCGCTCCTGCGGCTGGCGACAACGCGCGTTTCTTCACGATCCGCAAGACGCTCGCCCTGCACTACCTGCTGCCCGGCTCGATGAACGCACGCCAGTCCGCTGAACCGAAGCTGCTGAAGGCGCGCTGGATCATGCGCTGAGCGCAGCGTTCCCCCTTGAGCACCGGGAAGCGCATTGCTATGATTCGGAACTCTGAATCGCGAGGCGTTTGAAAAGTACCACCGCGCTCACCCGCGGCGATGCAGGGAACGGCACCATGGCTCATAAGAAGGGACAAGGCTCCACACGCAACGGACGCGACAGCCGCGCGCAGTACCGCGGCGTCAAGCTGTTCGGCGGGGAGTTCGCCAAGACCGGCTCGATCATCGTGCGGCAGTGCGGCACGCCGTTCAAACCCGGTCTGAACGTCGGCCGCGGGCGGGACGACACGCTCTTCGCGCTGGCGGACGGCGTGGTGGAGTTCCGCGGCCGGCTGGTGCAGGTCATCGCCGCCAAGCCGGAATAGGATTGCGCCGGCCGGCGCGCGGCGGACGATTCAAGCATCGAGGGCGCTGCGCTCCGCGGAGTGCAGCGCCCTCGGTGTCGTTTCATGTGGTTCGCAGCGCCGGATCAGAGCTGCGAGATGTGCACCTCGAAGTACGGGCTGCCGTCGATGGATACTTCGACGTAGCCGGTCGTCGGCGAATCGGCGTCGAAATGAATCGTAAGCGCGCGGATCGACGAGCCGCTCACGGTGATCTCCCCCGCGTAGGGGATGAGGACCGGGTTGTTCTGGTAGCTCAGGGTCACGTCGCTCATGGTCAGCGCGTAGCTCTCGGCGGATTCCTGAACCGTCCCCTCGAACGCGGGCACGGTCGTCTCGCGCTGCGCGTCGCTGTAGAGCGCCTGCCCGGCGCCCTGCGTGGCGGTCTGGCGCGACGCCTCGGTGTACGTCAGCTCCCAGTCCCCGTCGAACTGCACCAAGCCCTGGTCCGCGCTGTATCCAGCGTCCACCGTTCCCGCCAACGCCCGCCCGTTGCAGAGCAGTGCGTTGAACGTCATCGAGAACGTGTTCGTGCTCACGTTCAGCGTGCCGCTGGCCGAGCCGGAACACGTGTACTCTGCCGCGCCAGCCGGATTGCACCCCTCTCCGAAGTCCGCTGAGACCGTTACAATCGCGAGATTCCCGCTCGATTGCTCGAATTCCACGACCGGGCATGTGCCAACCGTGAAGGACAGTCCGGCCGTGGGGTCGAGCTGACCCTCCTGCGGCGAATCGACAAGCGAGACGCCGCGGCACGCGGTCGTCGCCTGCTGCACGGAGATGAACGAGCGCATCGCCGCCTGGATGCCAGACTTCTCCGAGGTCGAGAGGTCGTTGACGCCGTAGCTGGTCGTCGCGGGTGTCGTGCAGCCCGCTGGCCAAATAGCAGCGACGCACGCGAAAACGGCCACGAACGCGATGGGAACGCGCGGTTTCTGCATGTTAATCTCTCCGGCTGTTTCTGCGTCGAACCACGACTCCTGGGATCGGCCCCGCGACGCGCGGACCAACGGACTCACCGCGCGCGGCCCGGCCCGTCGGCCCCCTCGGCGCCGACGCCGACCGTGCGACGGACACCTGAGTTATCGTCGCGTACCATGAGCCGGGTTTACGGCGCCGCCGCCGATGTGCCGGGGCACAACCGGTTGGGGCGAGGTTTCCGCGTCGCGCGGCGGGGGTATTAACGGGTCGCGGTTTCAGGGGAGTCACACGATGGAACGATGTCAATCGAGCTGTCTGGCCCTCGTTCAGGCGTCGTTGCTCGCCGCGCTGGCGACAGGCTGCGCCGACGCCTACTACCGACAGTTCACCGTCGGACAGGCGCCGCGCGACTACGACCGCATTCTGCCGCAGGAGACGTCGCTCAAGACCGATCTCGGGCTGTGCCACGTGAGCCGAGACGCGTTCGGCCGCACCGACGCGCTGGTGATCCTGCTGACGCCGGACCGGCGCGTCGCGGCGCGCTTCCACGCGATCGACGTGAAGCGGACGATGGGCGGCACGCCCATGGTGCGCGGATACCGGCTCGAAGGCGAGATCGACCCGCGCCTCTGCGGCATCGAATCGGTCGGTCCGCTCGACGGCCTGCGCTCGCTGCTGACGGAGATCGGTGGGTACGAAGGCGTCAAGCTGGCGCTCGACGCGCATGCGTGGGTCGGCGGCGGCCTCGCGTGGATGATTCGGAGCTGGCCCGGCGTGAGCGACCTCGGCATTTCGGCGGCACGGCTGGACGAGCTGCTCGGGCGCGTTCCGGGCGGAGGCTCGGCGAGTCTCGGTGCGGACGCGCAGGGGATCTGGAACGTCCGCTACGAGTTCGGCGTGGTCCGCTGACGGGCCACACGGATTTCGTACCGATCCAGTCCGGTTTGCGCAACGCCCGCCACCGGCCCCCTGCGCTGGCCGTGGCCTGATCGCGCCCGGCGCCGGGTGGCGCGTCGGCATTCGTTTCGCTGCGCCGCCGGCACCTTGCAACCCCGCTCCAAGTCACTATCGTGTAGCGGATCGTTCCGCCCCGAAGGCGGTGGAAACGGATAAGGTCCGTGTCCGAGTACTACCTTCCCTGGCCGGAGCGTCGCAGGCCAGAGTTTCGCGGCGCGGCGAAACTCGCGGCGACCGCGGCGCGCGTGCTGTATCAGGCCTCCGCTCCGATCGTGCGCCGTTTTCCCGGCGCGATTTTCACGACTGCGGTTGTGTTCAGTTGCCTGCTGGCGTGGCTGGTCGCGCTGTCGCTGCGCGCCGCATGGCTGGTGCAGCAGCAGGCGGCCGACGACGGCGCGCCTTGGCCGAACCGCTGGTTCTCGGTGGAAGAACTCCGTGCCGCGGCCGCGATCGCGAACGTGGGCTGGCCGGCGTGGTTGCTCTGGGCGCTGCAATCCGAGTTCGTGCGCGACGTGATCGGCGTCGTGGGCGTGCTCGCGTTCGTGTCGCTGTTGGCCATGTTCGCGATCTGGTGGGAGCGCAAGGTCTCCGCGTTCATGCAGTCGCGGCTCGGGCCGATGCGCGTCGGCGGCTGGCACGGCTGGTCGCAGTCGCTGGCCGACGGCATCAAACTCATCGCCAAGGAAGACCTCATCCCCGACGGCGCGGACCGCGCGCTCTTCCGGCTGGCACCGTACCTGGCGTTCGTTCCGGCGCTGGCGGCGTTCATGGCGCTGCCGTTCGGCGTGTACTGGGTCTTCCGCGACCTCGACGTGGCGCTGCTGTTCATCCTGGCGATGATGGGCATTGAGGTCGTCGGCGTGCTGATCGCCGGCTGGGCCAGCAACAACAAGTGGAGCGTCTACGGCGCGATGCGCGAGGCGTGCCAGATGGTCGGCTACGAGATCCCGATGGGGATGTCGCTGCTGGTCCCGGTGATGATCGCCGGTTCGCTGCGCCTCAACGAGATCGCGCAGTTGCAGGCCGGCGGCTGGGCGAACTGGCTGGCGTTCCACAGCCCGTGGGCGTTCATCGCCATGCTCTCCTACTTCGTCGCTTCGCTGGCGTCGTGCAAGCGGGCGCCGTTCGACCTGCCGGAGGCCGAGAGCGAGCTGGTCGCCGGTTTCCATACCGAGTACAGCGGCTTCCGCTGGGCGCTGTTCTTCTTCGCCGAGTACGCCGCGATGTTCGTCGTGAGCGGGCTGCTCACCGTGCTGTTCCTGGGCGCCTGGGACGCGCCCTGGTCGGGTCTGGCGCCGGCCGCATGGCTCAGCCCCGATGCGCCGCTGGCGCAGCAGCTCATCGCCGGCGTGTTCTTCTCCGGCCCGCTGTGGTTCGTCGCCAAGTGCCTGTTCCTCATCTATGTGCAGATGTGGCTGCGCTGGACGCTGCCGCGGCTGCGGATCGACCAGGTCCTGTACTCCTGCGTCCAGGTCATGCTGCCGCTCATCATGCTGGTGCTGCTGGCGAGCACGTTCTGGGAGCTGGCCGTCAGCGCCAGCCCGGCGTTCGGCGCGGTCGCGTCGGTGATCCAGGCGATCCTTGCGATCCTCGGCGCGATCATCGCCATCGGCATTCTCTACGTCGCCGCCGCCGGCTTCCGGGCGCGGCGCGCGCTGGTCGGCGACCTGGCCGTGGAGCGTCCGCTGCGGGGGGGATGATCTTGCTCGAAGCGCTGATGTTCTACGTGTTCGCAGCGACGATGATCGGTTCGTCGCTGGCGATCCTGCTTTCGCGGGACATCGTGCGCAGCGCCGTCTGGCTGCTGGGCACGCTTGGCGCCGCGGCGGGCCTGTACTTCCTGCTGGCGGCGAACTTTCTGGCCGCGGTGCAGCTCATCGTCTACGCCGGCGGCGTGCTGGTCCTGATCGTCTTCGGCGTCATGCTCACGGGACGGCAGGCGGGCGCGATGCCCCTGGCGCGCGGCTCGGAGATCGCCATCGCGGCGGTGGTGGCGCTGATCCTGTGCGCCGGGTTGCTCGTGGTCGCGCTGCGCGGCCCGTGGATCGAGCTGCCCGGCCCCGCGCCGGCGCCTGTCGCGGCCGAGATGCGCACGATCGGCAGCGAACTGCTGACCTCGTACCTGGTGCCATTCGAGGTGGCGTCGGTCCTTCTGCTGGCGGTGATGATCGGCGCGGCGTACCTGGCGCGGCCGGAGAAGCGATAGCCCATGTTCGACATCGGCCTGACTCATTACCTCGTGGTTTCGATCGTCGTTTTCTGCCTCGGTGTCGCCGTCATGGCGACCAAGCGCAACGCCATCGGAATCCTGCTCGGCGCCGAACTTGTGCTGAACGCCGCGGCGCTCAACTTCGTCGCGTTCGGCCGCTACCGCGTGCCCGGGCTGGACGGCCAGCTTGCCGCCGTGTTCGTGATCGTTCTCGCCGCGGCCGAGACCGCGCTGGCCCTGGCGATCTTCCTGAACTTCTACGCCAACCACGCCACGATCGACGTGGACCAGGGGGCGTCGCTCAAAGGCTGACCGAGGGGAAACTCCGCGATGGCCACCGCACTTCAAGCCTGCCTGCTGCTCGGCGTCTTCATCCCCTTGGCGAGCTTCGTGTTCCTCGCGTTCTTCGGCTCCAAGCTGGGCGGCGCCGCTCGTCGGCACGAGCACGCCCACCATGAAAACTCACACGGACACGCAGAGCACGGTCACCCTGCGGCCGCCGCGCCCGGTGAGCCGCTGGCCGGCTGGGTGGCGACAGCCGCGATCGCCGCGTCCCTGATTCTGGCCCTGATTGCGACGTTCATCTGGGCGGGCGGCGACGGCGAATCGCGCCGCGCCTGGAGCGAGCAGGCCGCCCACGGCGCCGCGCTCTGGACGAACCTCGGCAGCGTCCCCATCCACTTCGGCGTGAACCTCGACTCGCTGACCGTCATCACGTTCCTGATGGTCACGATCTGCTCCACGTGCATCCACGTGTTCAGCGTGGGATACATGGCCGGCGACCCGCGCTTCGCACGCTTCTTTTGCTTCCTGTCGCTGTTCTGCTTCTCCATGCTCGGCCTGGTCATCGCCCGCAGCCTGCTCTTTCTGTTCATCTTTTGGGAACTCGTCGGCGTCTGCTCGTACTTCTTGATCGGCTTCTGGTTCGAGAAAAAAAGCGCCAGCAACGCCGCGATCAAGGCTTTCGTGGTCAATCGCGTCGGCGACTTCGGCTTCGTGATCGGGCTGGGCCTGTGCCTGGTGTACCTGGGCACGCTCTCGCTCGATTCGGCGCCGGCCGTATTCGAGGCCGGCGCGCGGGCCGCAGGCTGGTCCAGCACGGAGCTGAGCGCGGCCGCCGCCGCGGTCCCGGCGGAACAGGCCGCCCACGCCGCCAGGCTCTTCACGACGCTGCTCTGGGGCGTGCCGCTGGCGACCTGGCTCGGCATCGGCTTGTTCTGCGGCGCGATCGGCAAGAGCGCCCAGTTCCCGCTGCAAGTCTGGCTGCCGGACGCCATGGAAGGCCCCACGCCCGTCTCCGCGCTGATTCACGCCGCAACGATGGTGGCCGCCGGCGTGTACCTCGTGGCGCGCGTGTTTCTGCTGCTGACGCCCGGGGCGCAGATGTTCATCGCCGTGGTCGGCTGCATCACGCTCACGATGGCGGCGCTGATCGCGATCGTGCAAACCGACATCAAGCGCGTCCTCGCGTACTCCACGCTCTCCCAGCTCGGCTACATGGTGTTCGGCCTGGGCGTCGGGGCGTGGGTCGGCGCGCTGTACCACCTCCTCACGCACGCGTTCTTCAAGGCCCTGCTGTTTCTCGGCTCCGGGCAGGTGATTGCCGGCTGCCACCACGAGCAGGACCTGCGGAAGATGGGCGGCCTCGCCTCGAAGATGCCCAACACCGCGATCGCGTTCCTGATTGCCGTGCTGGCCATTTCCGGCGCCGGCCTGCCCTGGCTGAACGTCGGCCTCGGCGGGTATTTCAGCAAGGATGAAATCCTCGCCGTCGCCTTCTATCGTCACTTCAACGCGGACAAGCCTGCGGCGGAACACGCGGCCGGAGAGCGCGCCGCCGGCGACGTTGCGGCCTTGGGAAGCGGCGTGCCGGTCCTGCTCGCCGCAAACGAATCGGCCCATGCGGCGCAGTCGCACGGCGACGATCCGCAAGCCGGCCACGCCGCCGCTCGTCCTGCACCGCATGCCGCGCCGCCCGTCTCGCGCGTGCCGGCGGCGCTGTTCTGGCTGCCCATCGTGATCGCGTACGTCACGCCGTTCTACATGGGCCGTTGCTTCATCCTGGCCTTTCTCGGCCGGCCGCGCGACGAGCACATCCACGCGCACGCCCGCGAAACGCCGATCATGTATCGCCCCCTGCTGGTCCTGGCCGGGCTGACGGTCGTGAGCAGCATCCCGGTTTTCCTGTTCCGGCCGTTCGTGGCTCACGCCGCGCCCGGGCATGCGCCGCTGGTGCCTGCAATCAGCGGAGACGATCACGCGCTGCACGCCGCGCACCAGTGGCTTCCGGCGATCGTGGGGTTCGCCTGGGTCGTGGGGCTGGGCTCTGCATGGCTGCTGTACCGCAACGGCCTGGCGCTGGCGGAGCGCATCCGCCGCGCGCCCGTCGTGCATCTGCTGCACCACGTGCTCTGGAACAAGTTCTACTTCGATCACGTCTACGGGTTCGTGCTCGTCGGCGGGACGAAGGTCGTGGCCGTCATCTGCCGGTTGTTCGACAACTGGGTCATTGACGGCGTCATCAACAACGCCGCGTACGTCTTCGAGCGCCTGGCTCGATTTTCCGGCGTTGTATTGGACAACCGCGGCGTGGACGGCGCGGTGAACGGCCTGGGCGGCGGGCTGTGGTCGCTGGGCGGGCTGCTGCGCCGCTTCCAGACCGGCCTGGCGCGGAACTACATCCTGCTGGCGGCCCTCGGCGTGTGCGCGCTGGTGGTGGCGGTCCTTAGCGGCGGGCAGGCGAGCTGGGCGCTGGCTCTGTTTGTCGCGGCGGCGGCAGCGCTGCTGACGCCCTGGGAGCAGGTGCGCCGCGGGTTGATGGGAGAGCGATGAATGCCGAATCGCGAGCTGCGAGATTCGCGCGGCAAGTTGTGAGTTGCGAGCGATGAGCTGCGCAATGCCCCCGCGCATTCACTGAATTCGTTCTTCGCGATTCGCAGTTTGATCTCTGCCCGCGCGGGCGGAAGGAAAGTGATCGACCATGAGCGAAAGTTCCCTTCTATCCTGGATCGTGTTCACGCCCACCATCGGCGCCGTCGCCATTCTCGTGCTCAGCGGCGCCGAGCTGCTGAAGCGCGTGGCACTGCTGTTCACGCTGATTCCGTTTGTGCTGAGCCTGCTGCTGCTGCGGCCGTTCCTCGGCGAGCAGGCCGGCGTGGCCGGCGCGGGCTACGGCGACGTGTTCTTCCAGCAGCTTGTGCCGTGGATCAGCACTTCCGGCGGCGCGTTCACGGTGAACTACCACCTTGGCGTGGACGGACTGAGCATGCCGCTGGTGATTCTGACCACGCTCATCACGCTGCTGGCCTGCGCCGCGAGCTGGAACTTCGAGCACTGGAAGACCAAGCGCGGGCTGAAAGGCTACCTGTTCCTGCTGCTGCTGCTCGAGACCGGCATGCTGGGCGTGTTCGTTGCGCTGGACTTTTTCCTCTTCTACATCTTCTGGGAAGTCATGCTGCTGCCGATGTACTTCCTCATCGGCATCTGGGGCGGACCGCGGAAGGAATACGCCGCGATCAAGTTCTTCCTCTACACGCTGGCCGGCAGCGTGCTGATGCTGGTGGCGATGCTGGCGTTCTATTTCTACGCCCCGACCGGCTCGCGCACGTTCAACATCCTGCGCCTGGCGACCGACCCCGTCCTGCGCGACGTCTATAACAACCCCGGCGAGACGTTCCTCGGCCTGTCGTTCGCGCCGGTCATGTTCCTGCTGCTGTTCATCGGCTTCGCGATCAAGCTGCCGATCTTCCCCTTCCACACCTGGCTGCCCGACGCGCACGTCGAGGCCCCCACGCCGATCAGCATGATCCTGGCCGGCATTCTGCTCAAGATGGGCGGCTACGGCCTGTTCCGAATCTGCTACCCGATCCTGCCCTCGGCGGCCGAGTCGCTGGCGGTGTTCCTCGGCGCGCTGGGCGTGATCAACATCATCTACGGCGCGCTGTGCGCCATGGCCCAGGACGACTTCAAGAAGCTCGTCGCGTACAGCTCAATCTCGCACATGGGCTACGTGCTGCTGGGCATGGCGGCCATGACCGAAGCCGGTTTCCAGGGCGCGATGTTCCAGATGATCGCTCACGGCGTCTCCAGCCCGATGTGCTTTTTCCTCGTCGGCGTCATCTACGACCGCGCCCACCACCGCGAAATCAACCGCTTCGGCGGACTGTGGCTGAGCATGCCCGTTTACGGTTCGCTGGCCACGCTGGGCTTCTTCGCCTCGCTGGGGCTGCCGGCGTTGTGCGGATTCATCGGCGAGATTTACGCCGTGTTCGGGACATTCGTCTCGAAGCCCGAGGCGCTGGGCGCGTACGCGTTCCCGTTCGGAATTCTGGCGGCTGGCGGTGCGATCCTGTCGGCGGCGTACATCCTGTGGATGGTGCAGCGCGTGTACCTCGGCCCGGCGCGCGACGAGTACAAGGGCTTCGGCGACGCCGACGGGCGCGAGGTGGCGATCCTGGCGCCAATGGCGGCGCTGTGCGTGCTGCTGGGAATCCTGCCCAAGCAGATGCTGCTGGACTACGTGACGGGGACGTTGAACGGAATTCTGGCGATTCACGGGGGGTGAGGCGGCGCCCGCGCTTCCATGGGTGCAACGCCTCATGCAACGCGCGTACAGGTGTTTTCTCGCGAATTTCGGACAATCGCGCGGGGGAGTATTGACACATGTTTGCACGCTTCTTTTCCGCCGCGCTGCTGGCGGCCGCGTTGGCCGTCCCGGCTCTGGCTGCACCGTACTGGGTCGCGTGGGACGGGGATGGTTTTCCCGAAAATCAGGGCTGGGAGCGCGTCTATGGGAACGAGGACGGCCCGCATGAAGGCGGGGCCGCGCGCACAATCCATGAGGGCGTCATGACGATCGACTCGCTGCGCAGCAACCAGATTTATGATTTCTACGAACTGGACCGGCCCATTGATCCGGACCCAGGCGAGTTGTTCGTCGCCGAATGGCGCGTACAGATTGCGGCCAATGAAGGAAATCCTGGTGCAGCGGATTCCGGTGTCGTAATCGCGCCGGATGGCAGCGGGACTCTAGGTCTGAGCTACGTTGTCGATCGCATCGTTAGCGATCTTGAGGGCTGGACTGAGCCAATCGCCCCATTCGAGTTTCATGCCTACCGGATCGAATCTACGGACATGGTCACCTACTCGCTCTGGATCGATGGAATATTCACTCGAAATGGCACCTGGGATTTGTTCAGCCTAAACACATCCTTTGTGGCCTTCGGTGACGGCGTTCAAGGAGCGAGGTCGTTCGCTGATTGGGACCACGTCCGCTTCGGAGTGGTTCCGGAGCCAGCGTCCTTTGTGATGTTTGTTCTGGCGACGTTGCTCACGTCACGGTGCCGACATTTGCTCGTGCCGAGCCAGTGTTGGGGAGTAGGAGCGTGAAAAGACTCTTCGCAGCTGTGTCGGCCACGATGTGTGCTGGTGCGGCGCTCGGCGCGAATTTCATTCGACAGTGGAATTCCGCAATCGATCCAAGCAAGTACACGATCTCGCAGGTTCAGCGGACAATCACTATTCACGCCGGTGACACCGAGACGTTCAAATTCGAGGCGTTCGACGATGTCACCGGCGACCCCGGCGACATCGACGCGATCGTCATCGACCAGGACGGCGCAGGCCCTGTGAACCTGATGGTCTTCGGCGACCCGTCCGCCGGACGCCTTGACGGCGCGCGCCATGTCAAGAAGATCGACCTGTCGAACACGCTCAGCGGAACGCTGGTTCAGCTCCGCATCGCGGGCGACCTCGGCGAGAACGGAGGCGCGCTCATTCCCGACGACGTAACGGGATCGGTGCTCATCGCGGGCGATCTCCTGGATGGATTCTCGGCGACCAACATCACCAGCGGCTACATCGTGAACGGCGACCTGAACGGCCGCATCCTGATCGACGGCGCGCTCCACAACGGCACCGGCGACGAAATCGAGATTGAAGGCGCGCTTGGATCGCCCACGGCGGCCATCGCCGTCAACTACGACGGCCGGTCGGACAGCGACGACGATTGGGACAGCGGCGCTACCGTCGTCGTGGACTCGACCCCGTACACTGGCAACACGCCCGCCGCGCGAATCTGGAACGTCAGCCGCTGCAAGGGCGACATGAACGGCGACCGCAACGTGGGCAGTCTGGACGGGTCGCCGAGCAGCAGCGGCAGTCCGTACTACGTGGCGCGGTTCGACCCGGAGCAGTGCGAGGCGGACTTTCCCGGCCTCGAAGGCAGCCGCTGCTGGCACGGCGACTGCAACTTCAGCGCCAACCCGCTGAACCCGGAAGACTGCGGGTACGAAGCGACCGACGACGCCGCGTTCGTGAACCTGGTGGAGCACGCGTGCTGTCTCTCCGACGGCCAGGCGCTCTGGGCCGGCGACGTGGACCATGTCTGCCAGGTCGGGCTTGCCGACCTGTCCGCGCTGCTCACGAATTACGGCACGGCCAGCGGCGCGACACGCGCACAGGGCGACCTCGACGGGGACGGCGACGTGGAGCTAGCGAACCTTTCCGCGCTGCTAACGGTGTACGGCACGGAATGCTGCCCCGCCGATGCGCCGCCGACGCCTTCCGAAGGCGACGCCACGATCCGTGTTGTAGCCTTCGACACGGGCAGCTACACCACCAGCGGCTTCGCGGGCGAGAGTACGCACTTTGTGTTCGACGTGCTGATCGAGCTCGACCAGGCGGCCGACGACTGGACCGGCTGCGGAGCGGCCGTCAAGCGCGCCAGCGGCGCGACGTTCTACGTCATCAGCGGCGCCAGCAACCCGCCCACGCCCGGTTCCAGCCAGCCCGGCCGCCACCGCTCGTTCTTCAGCGTGCCGTACGCGGTGACCGCCAGCAACCGCTTCAATGCGCCGTTCCCGTCCGGCGGCATCGTCGGCGCGTACAGCCCGCTCGGGTCGAGCTACGTCTACAGTACGACCGACATAAACGCCAACTGGTACGACACCACCGGCTCTTCCAACGACGGGCCGGCCGCGGTCCTGCCTGTCACGATCGACGTGAGCGGCGTCGGCGGCGCGGACGTCTCCGGCGGCTTCGGCAGCGTCTACTTCTCGACCACCGGCCTGATCGACGGCAGCGACATCAAGGTGGCCGACCTCGCGGCCGCGCTTGCGCACGCCTATGACCAGGGCGAACCGCAGACGCTCACCGGGGCGTTCTACGTGAACGGAGAGTGACGGAGCCGCAGCGACGTCTCTTAGGGAATGGCGCTCGTGCTGGGCTTCGAACGCTCGGCCGAGTCGACGTAGCGCAATCACGGGTGTGAATGAAATTCATTCAACGGCACTTCGGGCATCCTATGAACGCAGTCGGATGTATATTGAACGCGAACGCCCGCAGCGGAGCGGGCGCGCGGATCCAATCCAGGAGGCCCCACATGAACCGCTTCATTCCCGCCACGCTCGTTTCGCTCGTCACCCTGGCCGTTGCCGCGGTCGCCGCCGGCGGACCGGCCCCCGCCGGACTCCCCACCGGCAAGTGGACCGGAGAGGGCGTTTTCACCGTCCACCGCTGGCCCAAGGACGCCGGCACGGCCACCGACTCCCCGCACGAGTACGAGACGGGCCGCTACAAGACGCACCTGACGATCGAGTCCGCCAAGGTCGATGGCCAGCCGGCGTACCGAATCGAGATTCTCTCCGAACGCGGCAAGCACAAGCTCATCGACGGCGACCGCACGCACATGGTCCTGGTCCTGGTGCAGCGCAAGGCGTACGAAGGCGACGGCGCGCCGATCGAGTACGCGTGCGTCGAGTCCGGACTGGTGACGGACGCGTCGCCGCTGAAGACCGAGAAGAACAACGAGATTTTCCCGATCGTCACCGCCGTTGCGGACAAGGGCGGCACGACGCTGCACCTGACGTACGGCAAGGACTTCGCGGACGTGATCACGTTCCGCGGCGCCGAGGTCGTGAAAACCGGCACCCTGACCGCCGATGACGGCGTGATCCAGTGGACCGAGCAACTCAAGCAGAAGTGACGCACATGCAAACCAGCATCTGGATGCCGGACGTTCTCACAATGCGGCTGGTGCTGCCGGAGCTCGTGCTCGTGGCGACGATCGCCGCGCTGCTGATCGTCCCCATGGTGGCGGGGCGCAGCGCACGGGTCAGCGGCTCGATCGCACTGCTGGGGGCCGTGCTCGCTGCGGCGGCCGCGTGGACCTTGTTCGGGCCGGTTTCGGGCGGGCCGCGCGAGCTGTTTTCGACCGATGCGGCGCCGGGCATGCTTGCGGCCGACCCGCTCGGGATGTACTTCCGCGCGTTCCTGATGCTGTTCCTGGTGGGCGTGCTGGTCGTCTGGTTCCTGCTGGACGCCGAGCGCGAGCGCCACGCGCCCGAGTTCATGACGCTGCTGGTCAGCAGCGCGCTCGGCATGGCGCTGATGAGCACGACGGTCAACCTGCTGCTCATGCTCATCGCGATCGAGCTGGCGTCGCTGCCCAGCTACGCCCTGGTCGGCTTCGACCGTTTCCGGCGGCCCGCCGCCGAGGCCTCGCTCAAATACGTGCTGTTCGGCGCGGTGTGCGCGGGGTTCTCGGTGTTCGGCGTCAGTCTGCTGTTCGGACTGTTCGGCACGCTGCACCTGCCGACGCTGGTGCAGCGCCTGGCCGCTGCCGGAACCGAGGTCTACACCGCGCCCCTGCTCGCGGTCGCGCTGCTGGCCGTGTTCGTGGGGATCGGCTTCAAGATCTCCGCCGTCCCGATGCACTTCTGGTGCCCGGACGCATTTCACGGCGCGTCGCTGCCCGTGGCCACGTGGCTGAGCGTGGCCAGCAAGGCGGCCGGGCTGGTGCTGCTGCTGCGGCTGGTGTCGATTTTCTGCGGCCCAGCGAACGTGCAGTACGAGCGCAACGTCCTGCCGCTGATCGGCTGGGACGTGGCCCTCTTCGCCGCCGTCACCTGCACGGTCGCGAACCTGGCGGCGTTCCAGCAAAACAACATCCGCCGGCTGCTGGCGTACAGCTCGATCGCTCACGCGGGCTACATGCTGGCGGCCGGCGCGGTGGTGATGACCGGCGGCAGCGCGGAGCCGACCAGCGCCGTCATTCAATACCTGCTGGTGTACATGTTCATGAACCTGGGCGCGTTCCTGGCGCTCGGGCTGGTGGCGGTGGACAGCGGCAGCGAGGAAATTGACGCGTTCCGCGGGCTGGGCTGGCGGGACGGGCTGGTCGCCGCGGCGCTGACGCTGTGCCTCGTGTCGCTGATCGGCCTGCCGCCGATGGGCGGATTCATCGCCAAGTGGTGGCTGCTGTGGGCGCTGGGCGGGGCCGCGGGCGACGGCGTCACGCCGGTGACGAACGCGCTGTGGATGCTGGTGTTCGTCATCGTCATCAACACGGCGCTGAGTCTGTTCTATTACGCGCGGATCATCCGCGAGATGTACCTGCGCGGCGTTCAAGTTCAGGGCCGGCCGCTTCAGGCACCGGCGCTGGGCAAGCTCACGGTGCACGCCTGCGCCGTCGTGCTGCTTCTGACGGGGCTGCTCACGATCGGACCGCTGAAGCGCGGAGCGGACGCGATCATGTCCGCGTCGATGTCCGCAGCGCCGGCGGAGGCGTCGGTTGCGGGGTCGCGGTGATTCGGACCCACGTTTGCGGGCGGGGATATGGCGGCACGCGATCTGCGTTTGTGAGTGTTTGTGAGCGGATTTGAGCGGTCCACCAGCGTGCGGGCAGGTCAGGAGCGAGCGGCAGAAGTTGGCCAAGCGAACTGCGCCGACAAGCGTGATCGCGCAAACCTACGGGGAGAACTGCACAAGTGTGGTTGACGACCGCCCGATGCACAAGTGAACTCCGAACTTGGACAGAAGAAAGCCGGTTCGTCGGTTGCGACGGACCTTTGCGGGCTTCACGGCCCGCCCCTCCGCCCACGTGAGCGCGGCCTGCCGCCCGGCGAGCATTTCCGTTTTGCTCCTTTCGGCGCGGTGAAGGTGCGGCGATGACAACACACGCATGTCTCCGGCAGCGGCCGGCGTTCTGCCTCGCATACGGTGTCGGCGTGTCCGTTCTGCTGGCGGCGCCCGTGCTGGCTGAACGGCTGCACGACTACATCTGCGACGACGAATACCAGCAGGGCTGCGGGATCGCGACGGTATGTCAAACGGCTACGGCGCATCCGTGTAACGGCGAAGGCACGTCGCAATCAAAGAAGCGAGTGCTGATGCCCTTCCGAGTCTGCTACACACAGGCGGGGTATCAATGTGAGCAAGGTGATGTCGTCTGCGCACATATTCGGTACTACACAAGCAATCGGGCTGCACGAGCGACTGCGACATTGTCGAAGTAAAGACTGCCGGTTGTGTGCCGATCCCTTGAACGCGCGGCTCCTGCGCTCTGGTATGGCGGATCGGCGGGCGAATGCCCGGAGGTGGCGCATGTCCATGAGGCACTTGGCTGCGACGAGCATCGCCGGCTGGTTCAGTCTGGGCTGGTGCGAAGACTGGGCCCGCGCGGACGTGCAGGCGCCGGAGCCGGCGGCGGTCGCGTGTGATCTGATCCCAACGGATGGCGCTCGGCCGCTGACGACGGACGAAATCGAGGATCTGCTTCGCTCAGTGCAGGCGGTCGAGGTATCCCTCGAGAATGTTTCGGCCACGTTCGACGTGTCGATCTACGTGAACACCGGGCCGATACCCCGCCCGTCGCCGTGGGTCGACCAGTTCCGGCCCGTCGGCGGCAGCGCGCGCGGCGAACTGTCGTGGCAGCGGCTGGAAGACGCAGAGCAGCTTCACATGCAGTATGACGTTCCCCCCGCGGCGCAGCGCGGCGTGCTGGAACCGCGCACCGTCTACCGGGATTCGGAGATCCACGCCACGATCTGGCATCGGACCTACCAGGCGCTCATCGAACCGCGGACTGACTTTCTCGCGGCGCCGATCCCGCACGACCTGCTGTACCCGGCCCGGCTGCGCAAGCCGCTCGGCGAGCTGATCGATCTATGCGAGGGGGTAGAAGGCTTCCAGCTCGGCGACGGGCTGAGCCTGCTTCGGATCGAATACCTGGTCGGCCACCAGCCCATCTTGATCGATGTCGTCATCGACGAAGCCCCGGGGACGACCGTGGAATGGCGCTGCCCGGAATGGCGGAGCCGCTGCGTAATCGCGTGGGAGGCGCTGGACGGTGACGCCCTCGTGCCGGTCTACATGTGCAACACTGTTTTTGCGGATCAGCGCGCGGCCGAGATTCGGAAACCGGTCGAATTCGAGACGATCGACTTCGATTTCGGCGCGATGACCGAACCGCCAATGCTGACCTTGCCACCGAAAACAGGGGTGGCTGACTATCGCGCGGGACTCGACTTGCCGCCGCGAACATACATCGTCGAACCGGACGGAGGAGTGCGAATGGCACCCGCCGTCTCACCGCCGCGCGAGATTCCGCCCGTCGCCCGTGTCGGCGTGTGGGCGGGGACGATCGCGCTTGTCGGCTTCATCGCGCTGTTCCGCCTGCACCAGCACCCCCACTGAACCGGAGCAGGCGACTTCGCGCCACGCGAGGAGAACCCCGCGCGGAAGTGCGGCGCGCGGCCCGCCGATCCCGTGGCAGGTTCTGAGGTCCGCCGACGCCGAATTGCGCACGGCGAATCAAGGCGACATCCGCGCTCGTGCGGCGTTCGAGCCGAGCCGCGATTCTCACCCACGCGGAGACCAGTGGAAGGCCGGTTCCGGCGGTGAGGTCGCCACGGCGTCTTTGAAACGACCCCAGGCCACGAAGCACATGAGCGCGTCCCAAGACCCTCCCCTCGCCGCGGCTTCGATCGTCGAGAAACCGGCAAGCGCCGCCAGCCTGTCCTCGGCATCGATCCTCGTGGCACAAGCCGCCCTGGCCGTCGTGTTCATCGCGGCCGGCGTGCTCAAGACCTGGACCGGGCCGGCGACGCTCCATCCGATCCTCGCCGCGCTCGGAGTTCCGGCCGACATCCGCTCCCAGCTCGCCTACGGTGTTCCGGCGGCGGAAATCGCGCTTGGGCGTTGGCTCGTCAGTGGGCTTGGCCCGCGAGCATGCTGTTCATGCACGATCGTCGTGCTTACAGTCTTCGTTGCGATCCTGGTCGCCGTCGGCATCCGCACCGATTGGCGATCGTCGTGTGCGTGTCTTGGAATGGTGGAGCGATCGCTTCAAACGGCCATCGCGCAGGACGCCGCACTCCTTGTGCTCGCGGGCTATCTTGCGTGGCGGCTGCGCCGCGCGGACGGTACACGGGCGACCGCCAATCCGGTGCATCAATGACGAAGCTCTCTTTTCGCCTGCTCTTGACCGCCGGCCTGTGCCACACCTTGGCGGCAATCGCTCCGGCCGCAGAGAAGCTCACGCTCGCCACGCACAACTGCGAATGGCTGATTCGAGAGAAAATTCATATGCGCATCGGTGAACGCGATCCGATCACCGATGCGGCGCGGCGCGAGCAGGTCTTCAATGAGGCCGCGGACGCCGTCGCCGACGTGCTCAGGGAAGTCAACGCCGACGTGCTTGGCCTTCAGGAGGTGGGCGACGCAGCGGACGTGCAGACCCTTCGCGACAAGCTTGCGGCGCGCGGCGTGAGCTACGCGCACATGCAGGTCGGCGTCAGCACGGACAACACGACCAGGCAGAACACCGCGGTCCTCTCGCGTTTTGCGCTGCGGGAACTCGTCACGCCGATCCCCGGCCGCGAGTCGTACCTCAAGGAGGCCGACGACCTGGACGCCGAGGAGGATACGGGCGTGTCGAAGGGCCTGGCCGTGACCTTCGACGCACACGGGATAACGTTCCGGCTCTACGTCGTGCATCTCAAGAGCCAGCTCGGCGGCTACGAGGCGGACGCCCAGCGCCTGGCCCAGTCCTCGATCGTCCGCCGCGCGTACTTGCCCGAGCTGGCGCAGGGCGCGGCTGTGATCGTAATGGGCGACATGAACGCCGGGCGCGGACAGTCGGCGCTGCGACGCATCCGCGGGCTGGACGACATCCAGCCGGACCTTGTCGAGACTGGGCTGCCGAAGTACTTCGACGAGGACAAGCTCGACACCCGCTGGACGTATGAGTTTCAGGGCGTCCGCGAGCAGATCGACCACATCCTCCTCTCGGAATCCGTCGTGGAGGTGTGCAAGCGCGGCGGCGTGCACGCGCGTACGGTCCGCGTCGAACGCGAGCATGCGTCCGATCACCTTCCACTGGTCGTCGAGCTGGAGCTGCGCGACTGACCCGATGTCGCGCGTCCTCGCCCGCAGGTCCGAGCGATAACGGTACCATGTCGCGATGCTCGCGATCCGCCGCCACCTGCCGGCGCTGGCGCTGGCCGCTCCCGCGCTCGTGCTGCTCGCGCTCTATTCGCCGCTCAGCGTCGTGGTGTGGCTGTCAGACGGCTTGTACTCGCTCGCGGTGGTCGCTGCCGCCGCGGGCTGTGGCGCCTGGCCGGCCGGTTGGCTACGGCCGGGGAAACGCGGCGCGGCGGCGCAGCTCTGTCTTGCAACGGCGCTGGGACTCGGCGTGCTCGCGATCGCCACGCTCGCGCTGGGCTGCGGGGGGTGGCTCGGCCGATTCACGGCGTGGGGACTGGTGGCGGGCGGCTGCGGAGCGGGAGTCGCGTACGTTCGACGCAGTGGCGGGCAAGACGCCCGCGCTCCCCAGGCAGGCGACGCCGCACGGCCCACTCGTGAAGCGCGGGGGTCCAGCGCGGGTCATCCGCAATCAGCGCGCGCAGGCGTGCGCCCGGTGTTGTTCGCCCTCACGCTCGCGGTCCCGCTGGCGGTCCTGCTCTTCGGCGCGACGTTGCCGCCCGGCGTCCTCTGGACCGACGAGGCGCGCGGATACGACGTGCTCGAATACCACCTCCAGGCGCCGCGCGAATACTTCGAGTCCGGCCGCATCCGCTTCCTGCCGCACAATGTGTACGCCTCGTTTCCACAGCAAATGGAGATGCTCTACCTACTGCTCATGCACCTGACCGGCGACGCGCATGCGGCTGCGATCCCGGCCCAGATGCTCCACGCGCTTTGCGGCGGTCTCGCAATCGTCGCGCTCGTCGCCTTCGCGCCGCGCAGCGCAGACCGCTGGCTCATCGCCGCGCTGGCCGGGGCTACGCCGTGGATCGCGTACTCCGGTTGCCTGGCGTACGTCGAGTGCGGCATGCTGTTGTTCCTGGCGGTCGCGGCGGGGCTGCTCGCGCAATCGCTTCATTTGTCCGACGACAATTTCGTTCCGTACGCTTCCGGCGGACACCCCGCTCGCGAAATTCTCGCGGCGGGGCTATGCGCCGGGCTTGCCTGCGGTTGCAAGTACACGGCCATCGTGCTCGGAGCGGCGGGCCTCGGTGTCGCAACAGTCGCCGCGATGAGGGGATTGGCGCCGGCGCGCGGGCGCGTCGCGGTGTATTTCGCGCTGGGCGTCGCGATCGCGTTCTCTCCCTGGGCCATTCGGAACCTCGCCTTCACGGGAAACCCGCTTTATCCGTTCGCCTACAGCGTCTTCGGCGGGCGAGGCTGGAGCGCTGAGCAGGACGCCCAGTGGCGCCGCGGGCATGCACTCGCGGCCGAAAACGGCGGACCGCTCGAACGTCTCCACGTCGCTGGCCGCGAGCTGCTGGGAACGGTCGACGCGAGGCCGCCGTTCCTGCATCCGTCGCTCTTCGGCGTGGCGCTCCTGCCCGTCGGGTTGGCGTCCGCCGCGCTTGGACGCGGCCGACTTCGCGGGATGACGGCGGTCTGGGCGGCGGCGATCGTGGCGACATGGGCCGGTCTTACGCACATGCCCGGACGTTTCGCGATGCCGCTGCTCGTCCCGATCACCATGCTGGTCGCACACGCCGCCGGCCGCTCGCGCGCGGCGTTGGCGGCGCTGTCGGCGTTCGTACTCGCCGGCGGCGTGTTCAGCTCGGTTCAGCTTCTCGGGATGATTCGCCAGGAAGACGATAGCTGGCAGCGTCGGGTCGGCGCGCCGCTCGCCGCGCTGGTCGATCAGACGGACCTGTTCGTCCGCAAGCATCCCCTGAACGCCGCGCTGCCGCCGGGATCGCGCGTCTGGATGATCGGGGACGCGGCGGTGTTCTACGTGCAGCGTGCGATGCACTACACGGTGGTGTTCGGCCGCGACCCGTGGCTGGAGTTTGCCCGCGCGCAGCCCGACGCGGGTGCGTGCGTCGCCTGGCTGCACCAGCGCGCCTTCTCCCACGTGTGCGTCTCGTGGCCGGAGGTCGAACGACTGCGGCGGACGTACGGCTTCGCCGAGGTCGTAACGCCGGAGTGGGTCGGGCGGCTGCGGTCCGCCGGACTGTCGCCGGTGGCGGCGGAACTGCCGGCGGGCGTGGAGCTTTACGCAGTCCCGTGACCGACGGCACACGCCGTGCGCGTGTCATCGGGGTCTTGGCCGCGATATATTCGTAGGCGTGCGACCGACGGGCGCAGGTTTGCGCGCGGTCGCCGCGGTCCGACGGAGCCGAGCCCGGAATGAAGTTCGCGGCCGCCCGCTTGCTATTGCCCGCGCTGCGCTACGGCCTTTGCGTGGTCGCGCTGGCGTACCTCTATTTCGTTGTTACATGGCACGACTACGTGGTGCTCAACGACGGACACGAGACGCGCGTCCGTTTGGTCGAACAGCGCGGCGATGATTTCGTCGTGCTCCGCGACGGCGCACAGCAGGTCATTGCGGCCGGAGACGTCCGCTTCCTCGGCGACCCGCCGATGCCCGACATCCACTACGGTGTCGGCAGCGTCGTGTCGCAGATCGACGTCGGACAGGCGCTGCTGGCGATCCTGCTGTTCCTGCCGGTGCCGTTCATGTCTGCCGTGCGTCTGGTCTGGATGCTGCGCATTCAGGGCGTGCAGCTCAGCCTCTGGGACTCCACCAAGCTGACGTTCGCCGGCAACTTCTTCAACTTCGCGCTCCCCGGCACGACCGGCGGGGATCTCATCAAGGCGTACTACGTCACGCAGCACACGCACCGCAAGACCGAAGCTGTGACGACCGTCTTTCTCGACCGCGTCGTCGGGTTGCTTGGCTTGATGTTCCTCGCCACCGCGATGTTCGGCTACGCCTGGAATCGGATCGGCTGGGACGCGCACTACCGAAACTACATGGCGATGATGCTGGGGCTGGTCTGGGGCGGTCTGGCGCTGGGCTCGGTCGTCGTTTTCAGCCGCCGGTTGCGGCACTCGGTGCGCATGCCGGAACTGGCGGCGCGGCTTCCCGGTGGGCAGCACCTGCTCCGCATCGGCCGCGCGACGGTCGCGATGCGCTACGCCATGGGCCTGCTGCTCGCGGCGCTCGCCATCACCGTCGCGCTGCAACTGCTTGTCGTCATCAGCGCGTACGTCATGGCCCTGGCGCTCGGCATGCGCGGCGGCTTCGAGCTGTACTTCGTGTGCGTTCCGATCGGCTTCCTGATCGCCGCCATCCCGATCGCCCCGCCGCAGGCCTTCGGCGTGATGGAGTCGGCGTACGTCGTGTTCTTCGCGCACAACGGGCTGAACTCCGGCGCGGCCGCGGTCACCTTCGCGCTGGCGAACCGGCTGATCCAGCTCGTCTGGGCGGTGCCCGGCGTGCTGGTGCCGCTGCTCGGCGCGCACGTGCCGAGCCGCACCGAGCTGCACGAGCTCGAGGATGCCGCGCGCGACGAGGCCGAAACGGCGACCAATCCGGCTCTGCCGCAAGTGGGCGCCGGCGGCGACGTGCTCGCGCCGGCGTCACGCGCTCCCGGCACGCAATAACGGATACCGGAGGCGGGAATGAACGCGGATCAGCCGCTGCCAAAGCTGCGCGCCGTGGACGTGTTTCCGTTCCGCGGCGATGGCGGCGAAGTGTACCTTGCCCTGCGAGACAGCTCGCGCCTGGCCGAGCGGCAGCTCGCCGTGTCCCCGCCGGGATATTTCATTCTCGCGCACTTCGACGGGCGCCACACCATCGGCGACGTGCAGGCGGCGTTTCTCCGGCAATTCGGGCAGCGAATCGCGACGCAGCAGATCGCGAAGCTGGTTCACCAACTGGATCAGGCGCTGCTGCTTCAGAACGAACGATTCGAGCGCGCATACCAGGCGCGCTGCGACGAATATCTCGCATCGAAGGCGCGCGACAACCGCGACCGCTGGCCGAGCGCGCCGGAGCTGCGCGCCGAGCTTGAATCGCTGCTGTCGCAAGACGGACAGCCGCCCCGCGCCGCAGCGGCGATTCGCGGCATCATCGCCCCGCACCTGGACTACGCCCGTGGCGCTCCGTGCTATGCGGCGGCGTACCGCGCCCTGGCCGACGCCCCGCCGGCCGATCGCTACGTGATCCTCGGGACAAACCATTTCGGCCGTTCATGCGCGGTCGTCGCCACGCGAAAGGACTTCCACACGCCGCTCGGGCGTGTCGCGACGGACCGCGGCTTCATCGACCGCATCGAAGCCCGGCTTGGAGCGTCGATCTGCGATCATGAGTTTGACCACGTGCCGGAGCACTCGGTCGAGCTTCAGGTCCATCTGCTTCAGGTACTCCGTGGTGCGCGGAGCTTCACGATCGTCCCCGTCCTCTGCCCGGACCCCGCCGGTCCAACCGGGACGCGCCCCCGCGACGGCCGCGGGCCGGACCTCGGTGACTTCGCCGACGCGCTGCGCGACCTGCTGCTCGATGAGGACGTTCCCACGCAGCTCATCGCCGGCGCTGACCTCAGCCACGTCGGCCAGCGCTTCGGCGACGACCAGCCGACGACCCCAGAATTCCTGAAGCGCGTCGGCGACAGTGACCGGCGACTGCTGAAGCTGCTCGAACGCCGCAAGGAGGAGGAGTTCGTCGAGCGCGTCCGCCGGACGGAGAACGCCACGCGTATTTGCAGCGTCGGATGCATCTACACGCTGCTTCGTGCGCTGCTTGGACACGCCTGCCGCGTCCTCGCGTATCACCAGGCCGTGGACATGTCTTCGGAGACGCATGTGACGTGCGCCGCGGCGGTGATCGAGTGAGCCGCGCCCCGCCGACCCGCGCCTGCGGGTGCCCCCGACAGAAGCCCGCACGGAAGTGCGGTGCAACGGCTCGCTCCCGCGAGGGGTACTGATTGCCGGCCCGAGGCCCGCGCTTCGCCGCGCTCAGTTGAGACCGCGCCCAGCCGACCCGCGACGGTCAAGGAGCGACCAATTCAGCGCCGCAAAGTCGCTGTGGTCCGTGAATCCGCGCCGGAGCCGCACGAGACCGCGACTTGGCAGAATCTCCCGCCCTGCATATAAGAAATGGCACGCTGGATCGTCCGCCGCGGAGCCGCGCATGACCAACGCCGAGGTCGCCCGCACGTTCTCCGAGATCGCCGACCTGCTTGAGATCCAGGGCGCCGACTCGTTCCGCGTCAGCTCCTACCGCCGCGTGTCCCGCACCGTCGAGGACTTGAGCGAGGAGATCACCCAGATCGCGGCCCGCGGCGAGCTCAGCACGCTTCCGGGGATCGGCAAGTCCTCGGCCGGAAAGATTCAGGAACTGCTTGAGACCGGCCGGATCGCGCTTCGAGACCAGCTCGCCGCCGAGGTGCCGCCGACGTTGCTCGAACTGCTTCGCATTCCGCACATGGGTCCGAAGAAGGTCGCGCTGCTGTGGAAGGAGCGCGGCGTCACCACGCTCAGCGAACTCGTCGCGGCCATCGAGCAGAACCGCCTCGCCGGCCTCAAGGGCTTCGGCGACAAGACTGTCGCCCAGATCCGCGAGGGGATTGAGTTCATGCAGCGCTCCGTGGGTCGCGCGCGCATCGGTACCGCTTGGGCCGTCATGGAGACCGTCCGCGCCGCGGTCGCCGCGCTGCCCGGCGTGAAGCGCATCGAGCCGGCCGGCTCGCTGCGGCGCGGGCGCGAGACGATCGGCGACATCGACCTGCTGTGCGTCGCGGCGGCGCCCGCGGAGACGATCGGGGCGTTCGCGAGACTCCCGGGCGTTACGAAGGTGCTCGCGGCCGGCGACACCAAGGGCTCGGTGCTTGTGGACGCCGGCGGCGAAGCGATCCAGGTCGATCTGCGCGTCGTGCCGGAAGACTCGTTCGGCGCCGCCTGGCAGTATTTCACCGGCAGCAAGGAGCACAACGTCCGCCTGCGCGAGCTCGCCGGAAAGCGCGGCTGGACGCTCAACGAGTACGCGCTGACGGAGATCGACACCGGGCGCGTGCTGGCCTCGCGCCAGGAGCAGGACATCTACGCCGCGCTCGGCCTGCCCTGGATTCCGCCGGAGTTGCGCGAGGACCGCGGCGAGCTGGAAGGAACGAGCGTCCCGAAGGACCTGCTTGAGCTGGCCGACATCCGCGGCGAGCTGCACCTGCACACCACCGCCAGCGACGGCCGCGAGACGATCGAGCAGATGGCCGCTGCGGCGAGGGCGCGCGGATACAAGTACATCTGTATCACGGACCATTCGCAGAGCAGCGTCATCGCCAACGGCCTGAAGCCGGAGCGACTGCGCGCCCACGTCAGGGCGGTGCGCGCTGCGGCCGCAAGACTGAAGGGCATCACGCTCTGGGTCGGCGCGGAGGTGGACATCCACTCCGACGGCCGGCTGGACTACGACGACGACCTGCTGGCGGAGCTTGACTTCGTCGTCGCGTCGGTGCACTTCGGCATGGGGCGCGACGCCGAGGCCAACACGCGCCGCACGCTGGCGGCGATCCGCAACCCATACGTAAACCTGATCGCGCATCCGACGGGGCGGCTGATCAACAAGCGCGACGCGATGCCGATCGACATTGACGCCATTGCGCGCGCCGCGGCCGAAACCGGCACGGCGCTCGAGATCAATGCCAGCGACTTTCGGCTTGACCTGCGCGATCAGCACGCCCGCCGGGCGCGTGAGCTGGGCGCCGTGATCAGCATCAACTGTGACGCGCACGCCGGCGACCAGTTCGACAACATGCGCTTCGGCGTCATGACTGCGCGCCGCGCCGGTCTGCGCCGTGGCGACGTGCTGAATACGCGCTCCGCGCGGGAAATCGAGGCGTTCGTCGCCCGCAAGCGCAATCGGAAGACGGCCGAGTAAGCGCGGTCTCCGACCGCGATGCTGGTGGCGTCGGGCTTTTGTGTCCGACGAGCAAGCCCGGTCCGAGACCGGTCCCCCCGATGGACGAACGCGCTGGGCTTGGAGCTCCACAACAACACGACCGAACCTTTCCTGCGGAGCCTGAATTGCGGTCGCGACCGATGCCAATCCTGGCGAACTGGTCCGATCACCAGGCGCGCCGCGTCGTCCGCTGCGAGCGTTGCCCGCGCCTGCGCGCGCACTGCCGCCAGACGGCGCGCGTCCGCCGCGCGGCCTTCCGCGACCAGGCGTACTGGGGCCGGCCCGTCCCCGACTTCGGCGACGCGAGCGCCGGGCTGCTCGTCGTCGGTCTCGCTCCCGCGGCCCACGGCGCGAACCGCACCGGGCGCATGTTCACCGGCGACCGCAGCGGCGACTGGCTGTACCGCGCGCTGCACAAGGCGGGCTTCGCAGCCCTGCCCACGTCCAGCGCGCGCGACGACGGCCAGGCGCTACGCGATTGCCGCATCACGGCGGTTTGCCGCTGTGCGCCGCCGGCGAACAGGCCGACCCCCGGCGAAATCGCGAATTGCTCGGAATTTCTTACCGAGACGCTGACCCGAACGCCGTGGCGCGTCGTGCTCGCGCTGGGAGGGTTGGCGTGGACGCGCGTGGGACGCACGCTGAGCTTGCGACTGCCGAAGTTCGCGCACGGGGCCGAGCTGCACTTGCCGGGCGATCGGCTGCTGCTTGCTTCGTATCACCCCAGCCAGCAGAACACGTTCACCCGCCGGCTCACGGAGCCGATGTTCGACGCCGTGTTCCGCCGGGTGAAGCGGTTTCTCATCGCTGCGGCGAGGCCGTAGGCCGGGCTGAGTCTCCGAAGCCCGGCAACGGCCGCTTCGACTCACTTCTTGCGCCGCGAAGACAAAGCCGGGCCTCGAAAACTCATACAAGCCTATTCAATTATACTTAATTCGCGTTGCACACGCTTCGCCGCCTCCGGGTCAGGTACGAGGTCGCTGTGGCAGGCTCGCCTCCCAGGCGATACGCCTGTGCTACCGACTGCCGGTGGGACGCCTGTGCCAGCAACTGCCGGCGGGGCGCCGACGCTCCCTGTCGCGCGGGCGGCCAACAGCGCCCGCTGCTCGTCCGTCAGTCCCGGGCTCTTCGTCGCCACCTTCAGCGGTACGAAGCCCTCGGCCTTTCCGCTGGCCCAATCGGTGATTTCCTTGCTGATGCGCATGCTGCACCAGTCGTGCCCGCACATCGCGCAAAAGTCGGTATCAACCTCCAGGTCCTCGTCGTGCAGCGCCCGGGCCGTCTCGCCGTCGAACGCCAGCTCGAAGTGCAACGGCCAGTTCAGCGCCGCGCGGGCCTTGCTCAGGTCGTCATCCCACTGCCGCGCGCCCCGAATGCCGCGGGCGATGTCGCCGGCGTGGGCGGCGATCTTGTAGGCGATGCAGCCGGCCTTCACGTCCTCGGCCTTCGGCAGGCCGACGTGCTCCTTCGGCGTCACATAGCAGAGCATGGCCGCGCCGGCCCGGGCGGCCTCGGTGGCGCCGATCGCGGACGTGATGTGGTCGTAGCCGGGGAACACGTCGGTCACGAGCGGCCCGAGCACGTAGAACGGCGCGTCGTCGCAGATCGCGCGCTGGTGCTCCATGTTCCAGGCGATCTCGTTCAGCGGCACGTGCCCCGGCCCTTCGACCATCACCTGCACGCCCGCCTCGCGCGCCCGGTGGACCAGTTCGGCCAGCACGTGCAGCTCGGCGATCTGCGCCGGGTCGCTGGCGTCGGCCAGGCAGCCGGGGCGGATGCCGTCGCCCAACGAGTACGTCACGTCGTACTCGCGCATGATGGCGCTGATCTCGTCGAACATCTCGTACGTGGGGTTCTGCTTGTTATGGTGAATCATCCACTTGGCCAGCAGGCTGCCGCCGCGGCTGACCAGGCCGGTGATGCGACCGCGGATCAGCGGCAGGTGCTCCTTGAGGATTCCGGCGTGGATCGTGAAGTAGTCCACGCCCTGCTGCGCCTGGTGCTCGACCTCGCGGAGGATGTCGTCGTAGGTGAGGTCCTCGATCCGCCGGCCGAGGATCATGCTGTAGATCGGCACGGTGCCGACCGGCACGACGCTGTTGTCGATGATCGCCTGGCGGCACTCGTCGAGCTGGCCGCCGGTGGAGAGGTCCATGACCGTGTCCGCCCCGTACAACACGGCCCAGCGGAGCTTGTCCAGCTCCTCCTGCGTGCTGGAGGTCACCGGGCTGGCGCCCTGGTTGGCGTTGATCTTGGTGGTGATCGGCCGGCCGATGCCGGTGGGGTCGAGACGCTTGGGGGCGCGCTGCCCGCGGCAATGCTCGGGGTCGAACAGCCACTTGCGGCGCTGGGCGACGGTCTGGTTGACCCACAGGGCGGAGTCGGGCGTGAACGTCGGATGTCCAACCGCCTCTCCGTGGCGTCGATCTTCTGTGGCCGACGGGCATCGAGGATCGCGCGTCGCAAGTTGCGATTCAAGCGGACCGGCGCTGTCGCCGTTTTTCTTCAACTCACCGTTCACCGCTCGCCGCTCGCCGTCGGACGGCTTGGCGTTCAGCGCTTCGCCGCCTGCACCCGCCAAATGCCGCTTGTTCGCCGGTATCACGATGCTGCCGCGGGCGACGCCGTCGCGGATGAACTCCGGCGTAACGTTTTCGCGCACGGCGACGCGGACCATTTCCGGCGTGATGACGCCCTTGCGGGCGGATTGGAGCTGGGTCATGGATTGTCTCCCGATTCTTCGTCGCGAAGCACCGCGGCGATCTGGGCCCTGAGCAACGGGACGTCCTGCGTCGCGGTCGTCCAAACAGTCGACCATTGTACGCTGAAGTAAGCGTGCACGGCGATGTTCCGAAAAGCGATGATCCGCGGCCAGGGGACTGCGGAATGGCGATTCTGCAATTCGGCGCTAATTCGAGCTGCGGCCTCTCCGATTACCGTGAGCTTCTGAAGCACCGCGCTGCGCAGCAGGTCATTGCCGACGAACTCGGTTTCCTTTACACCGGCCAGAAACGAGGCGATCGCGTCTGCGGCTTCGACAATGTCCGCCAGATAGAGATCATCACGCCGCAAAGAGCACCTCCGCTTCCCGAAGGATGGCCTCTCGGATGCGCGGTTTGAGCCCGTCTTTCGGCACGAGATCAACCTTGCGGCCAAGGAGTCGTTCTAGCTCCTCCGCGAGCTGCGCGAGCGCCAGGAAACCGACCCGGGCCGTGGGCTCGAACTCGACCAGCAGGTCGATATCACTGTCGAGCCGTGCCACGCCGCGGGCCGTGGAGCCGAAAACCGCCAGCTCTCGCACGTGATGCTGCCGACATAGTGCGGAGAGCGCTTCGATCGACACCGGAATGGAAAACATCAGCGGCACTCCGATGCGAGCCCGCAGACTAGACCGCTTCGGAGCGGCCCCAACGGCGAGACTTGCTCACACACGGCGATGCGGACCATTTCCGGCGCGATGACGCCTTTGCGGGCGGATTGGAGCTGGGTCATGGATTCTCTCCCGATTCTTCGCCGCGAAGCACCGCGGCGATCCGGGCCCTGAGCGACGCGACGTCCTGCGTCGCGGTCGTCCAAACCGTCGCCATTGCGCGCTGGAGGCTGAAACCTCCAGCGCCGCCCTCGCGTGTCGCACTCGACGTCCAGCGTGTGATCGCCCGCCGCGAACGGCATGTCCTTCCCTACGCAGCCGGCCGCGCGCCACTTCGAAGCCTGGCTTGGCTTCGCACCGCTCGCCGAGCAGCGGCACACGGCCCGTCGCTGATCAGGTTCAAAGGGTCTGCCGGCGTTCGCGCCGGCATCTCAGGCCCGCCGCAGCGGGCCGCCCCCAGGCATTCAGAATTGTACCCCGAATGTCGGCCACCGCGAGCCTGCGACGCACGCGTCCGGACATCGCGGGATCCTCACCGCGGCATCCGCACCGGCGGATGCTTGAGCACGGTCAGGTACTCGCGCCACGGCCCGACCGCGTCGTGGTACTGCGTGGCCATGCACTTGGCGATCTGCGCCAGGTGGTTCAGGTCGTGCGCCACCCACGTCGCCAGGAGCTGCGACAACGTGACCTCTCCAAGCGCCGGATGCATGCCGCGGCGCGCGAGCTTGGCCGGCGTAAGCTCGAGTTCGCGCAGCGTCGCCAGGTTCGCCGCACGGGCGCGCTCAAACTCATCGAGGAGCTGATCGAGCGACTTGCTGCGACTCTCCTCGAACATCGCGTAGCGGTCAAACGGGTCGAATGGCCGGGCGGTCCCGTGTTCAAGGATGATCTTCGCCCGCGTCAGCCAGTCCGCGTTCTCACCGTGAAGCAGATGGCCGACCACGTCGAATGGGCTGAACGTGTCCTCGCCGTAGTTCGTGTGCGTCCAGGCGCGATCAAGGCCGCTCAGCCACGCGCGCAGGATTCGCGGCGTACGCTCCAGAATCTGGACGGCGCGTGTTGTTTCGTACGGCTGCTGCATCGGCTGCGCTCCCTCGCGCGGTCCCGAATCCACGGACCGGGACGCCGCCGTAAACAGGCGAATCACTGCCCGCGAACCGCCATTCGCGAGCGCCCGGCCGCCAGCACCCCGCTGGCCTGTTGCAACGCCTGGTGCGCGATCTGCCGCGCGCCGTATCCCCCCGGCAGCCGGACGAACGCCTTTTCGTAGCGGGCGCACATGTCCGCCACATCCTCGAACGAATGGCTCGCCCAGCGGATCGCCAGCAGCACCAGCGCCACCTCCGGCCGGGCGATCGCCGGCTCGAACTCGGCCGTCGATTGGTGCTCCCGCGTGCTGATCCAGCGCAGCTCATCCAGCTCGAACGTCCGCCGCAGGCGCTCGGCCGTGTCGTCCCGCCGCTCGCCGCCGATCAGCACCACGGTTGTCCCGCGCAGCAGCTCCCGCACGCGCTGCACGTTCTCGTCCTGCGGCTCCGGGGCGGTGGGCGGACGCTCGCGCTCGCGCGAGGCGAGATAGCGGTCGAGCTCGCGCAGCACGAGGTGAAACCGGGCGTCGTCGCCGAGGTCTTCGGGCAGCCGGTCCACGATCGGCAGCAACAGCTCGCGCAGCTCGGCGTTCGAGGGCGGCAGCCCAGAATCGACCAGCTCGATCACCGCCTCGTACAAACGCTGCCAGTCCCCGCGATCGGCCACTGCGTCCCGGTCGACCAGCCGGCGCGCGTGATACCGCGCGCGGTTGAACAGCCGTGCCTTGGCGGCTTCGGATTGCCGTCGGGCCTCCCACGCCGCGCGCGTCTGCTCGATGGCGTCCGCCAGCGCGCCGGCACGGGCCGGGTCGGCCGGGTCGTTGCGCTTCATGTAGCGCTCGACATAGATCTGGTCCAGTTCGGTGTGCCGCTTGAGCCACTGGAACGCGTCGTACTGATCGGCGTCCTCGCGCAACTCCAACTGGAGCATCAGAGAGCGCACGGCCGACTGCGCCTCCGCCAGCCGCAAGTAGGCCGGCGCGAGCATGTCGCTCTCGGGGTCCGCGCCGCGTACCGCCAGGGCGAAGTCCGCCGCCCATTGCAGGTTCTCATAGCACTGCGCCGCCCGCTCCAGCACCTCGTCCGACGGCAGCGAAACGTACGGATCGAGCGGCCAGACGTAGCAGTTTGGCAGCGACTTGGCCGTGGCCACCAGCTCATGGTCGCGCGGCTTGATGGACGTCTCGAAGTCCGCCTGCTCGGCCCGGCGACGGCGACGCTCAATCGCCCAGCGGCAGCACTCCGCCTTCAGCGCCACCCGCCGCTTCACCAGCGCCAGGTCCGGCGCCGACGGCGGCGCCACGGCGACTGCGCGAGGCCCGCTGGGCCCCGCGGCGGCCACAACCGCCGCGGACGAACGCGAACCGTCGTCGCGCACCGGAATCACGATCTGCGCGTCCCCGATCCGCAGCGGCATCTGCACTTGCGGTTCGGCGGGTGCCGGCGGCGGGATGCGCGTCGTCAACTCCGCCGCGGGCGCAGCGGACTGTACGGGTTCCTGCGAAACTTCGAGCAACCACTGCGCGGCTTGCCGCAGTGCGTCCCGCACGGACGGGTCGCGCCGGGCCGCCGCGATCAAGGCGCTCAATAGGTGCGACAACGCTTCGCCGTTGAAGGCGTGCGTTCCGGCCTCCTGGGCGCCGGTCTGTCCGGTCGGCGTTTCGGGTTGTGCGTTCAACGCCCGCTCCCCTCGACACTCACCACTCACCCCGCGCGGAAGCGCGCAGCTCCACCCGCCGCTGCGGCGGCGGGATCGGACAGCCGTTGGCGCCGGTCCGTGCGCATCAAGCGGCCCGAAGCCGCGACCGAGCGCCGCTGGTGGGATTCTATCGCCTCAGCGTCTGGAAGCGGCGACCCGCGCGCAACGTTCCAGCCCGACGCGCAAGCGAGGGAGTCGGAGATCGTCGGCCGCCGAATCCGTCCCTTGCACCGGGACCCGAATCAACTTCGAGCCGCTATCGAGCGCCGGGTCTGACCCACCCTCCCCCCTCGCCGGGCACACACCGACACTCGACGCGCCCGCGCGATCCGCTACACTATCATGCGCCGTCGGGCCGGTCTGGCATCAACCAGGTGCGTCGAAGCAGGAGCACGGTCGCAATTCAGGCCGCTTGCGACGCCCCGGAACCGCGGCAGAACGAGGCTTCATGGAACTGCCCCGCCGTGAGCGCGGCGATGAACTCCTGCGGCCGGGCGCGCTGACCGCACTGCGGCAGCGCCTGCGGCCGCTCGCGCGCCGCCACGACCTCACCACGGTCGTCGCGTGCGCCTTCGATCATCGCACGCGCATGCTCCCGTTCATCTACGCCGACCTGCGCATGGCGCCGGCGGGCGTCCGCGCGATCGGCTCGGCCATGGCCGACGCGGGCTTCGAGAAGACGCGCATTGTGCTTCAGCAGTGGAACCGCCGCTTTCGCCCGTCCCAGATGCAGCTCGACGGCCGCGTGCCGGACCTGTTCCTGGTCTCGAGCATGCAGATTCACACCGCCGCGTGCAAGGACCTGATCCGCGACTCCTGCCGCATCGATCCCGCGCGCCGGCCGCTGATCATCGCCGGCGGGGCGAAGACGATCTACGAGCCGTGGGATGTGTTCAGCAGCGACCCGCGCGATCCGTGGGGCGCCGACGTGGCCGTGACCGGCGAGGAATATGTGCTGCTGAACCTGCTGGAAGTGCTCCTTTCGCTGCGCGACCCGCGCGGCTCGCTGCGCGAGGCGTTCTACCGCGCCCGCAACAGTGGCCTGCTGGACGCCGTGCCCGGCTTGGTCTATCCGAACGGCGAGCCTGGCGGCGTGCCGGAAGAGCTGGTGGACACGGGCATCCAACGCCTGGTGGGCGACCTGGACGAGCTGCCGCATCCCGAGCTTGGCTACCGGTTGCTGGAGCCGCCGAGCAACCGACCCACGCTCTCGGCGCGTCCCCTGCCGCCGGGCGATGTGCGTCGCTACAGCCCGATCGTATCGCTGGTGCTGACGTTCGGCTGCAAGTTCAACTGCCAGTACTGCCCGATCCCGGCGTACAACCAGCGGCAGCACCGGGTCAAGAGCGGGGCGCGGATCGCGGACGAGTTCGTGCGACTGAACCGCGAGTTCGGGCTGCGCTACTTCTTCGGCGCGGACGACAACTTCTTCAATCACAAGCAGCGCACGCTGGACATCATCGAGACGCTGGCCCGCACCGAGATCGACGGCGCGCCGTTCCGCAAGAAGGTCCGCTGGGGCACGGAGGTCACGGTGCACGACACGCTCCAGTTGCGCGAGCACCTGCCCGACGTGCGCAATGCGGGCGTCCGCGCGCTGTGGCTGGGCGTGGAGGACATCACCGCCACGTTCGTCAAGAAGGGCCAGAGCGTCGACAAGACCGACGAGGCGTTCCGGCTGCTCTCGCGGCACGGCATCTGTCCGATGCCGATGATGATGCACCACGACACGCAGCCGCTCTATACGCGCCGCGGGCACTACGGGCTGATCAACCAGGCCCGGCTGCTGCGCAAGGCGGGTGCGGTAAGCCTCCAGGTACTGATGATGACCCCCGCGACCGGCTCCAAGCTCTATGAGAGTGCGTTCACGTCCGGCCTGGCGTACGACAGCGTCGCCGGCCGGCGCGTCGAGCCGCACATGCTCGATGCGAACTACGTGGTCGCGTCGGAACACGCGCAGCCCTGGCGAAAGCAGCTCAACATCATCCTCGCGTACCTGTACTTCTATAACCCGCTGCGCTTCCTGTGGGCGCTCTTGCGCCCGCGGAGCAAGCTCTATCTCGCCGACGCCGGCATGCAGGCCCTCGGCATGTGGGGCACCACGCAGACCATCCGCCGCACGCTGGGCTGGGCGGTGCGGCTGATGCGCGGCGACATCCGCAAGCGCCGCCAGGCGCCGACCAGCCCCATTCCGATGCGCGGCGTGGACGGCGGCGTCGCCAGCCATGCGTTGCCCGGAACCCCCGTCGGCGGCCTGGTGCCGCTGCGGATCAGTGCGCCGCCGAGTACCGCGGCCGTGAGGAACTTTTCCAGTCGTGCCGCGACCGTCAGGGAGCGGTCTCTTTCGGACGCGCTGCCGCCGACACAGGGCAGTCTCTGACGCGACCGGCCGCGCCGCCGGGGAAGCACCACGCGCCGAGTATCTCGCGCGCCGGCAAACTCACGTTGACGCGATCTCGAAGTTTCGCCTCTTCAAATCGCGAGCGCTCGTTCATAATCGCCGTTGACAACGCCGCGAGGACCGCTACACTCCCGCCCGTTTGCATCAAGAGTCCCGGGGAAGCCTGAGTCCCCCGGGCGGCAACCGAGCCGTTCATCCCCTGAACGGCCGCGGTGCCGAGGCTAGCCCAGCCTGGTGCTGGGAACGATGCGGACGAAGCCGCGAAAGCGGGATTCGTCACAAGCAGGCAGCGACGGTCGCTGCACTCCGCGTCGTACAACCTGGTTCAGAACCGCGGGCGCAAGCGAGCGCCATGGCCGCGTTCCGTATCCGCTCGTTTGCGGTCGGGGTTCTGATTGCGGGCGACAAGCCGAGCTCTTGATGCCGTGATGGAGCTTTCGGCATGAACCGCACCGACAGAATCGAACCACGCGGAGCGCTCGCACCACACGACAACGTCGCTTGCAGCGCATGGCCGGTCAACGCGGACACGCTCTGCGCCCGGGCCGGCCAGGGCCAGCACGACGGCGACCCGCTCGTGACGCCGATCGTCCAGTCCACCACCTTCTGCTGCGCCGGACTGGACAGCCGCGCGCCGCACGCGTATTCGCGCGTCTCGAATCCGACGGTCGACGCGCTCGAACGCGCGCTCGGAGCGATCGAGCAGGCGCCGCCTGCCGTCGCTTTCGCCAGCGGACTCGCGGCCGAAGCCGCCCTGTTCTTCGCCCTGCTGCGCAGCGGCGACCACGTGATCTGCGGCCAAGCGGTCTACGGCGGCACCACCCGACTGCTTCAGCAGGTTCTGTCCGGCCTCGGCGTCGAGACGACGTTCGTGGACTCCACGCGCGCGCCCGACGTGGCGGCTGCGCTGCGCCCCAACACCCGCCTCGTGTTCATCGAGACTCCGGCGAACCCCACGCTCGATCTCACCGACATCCAGACCGTCGCGCGCGTCGCCCACCACGGCCAAGCGTTGCTCGCCGTGGATAACACGTTTCTGACCGGCGTGCTCCAGCGACCGCTGGACTGCGGCGCGGACCTCTCGGTCTACTCCACGACGAAGTTCATCGACGGCCACTCCGCCGCGCTGGGCGGCGCGATCGTCGCCCGCGACGAGCGGTTGCTCGAACGCTTGCGCTTCATCCGCAAGTGCACCGGCGGCATTCAGACGCCGCTGAACGCGTGGTTGACCGCGCAGGGCCTCAAGACTCTCCCGCTCCGCCTGCGCCGCCAGTCGGAAAACGCGCAGTGCGTGGCAGAGTGGCTCGCCGCGCGGCCGGAGGTGACGCGGGTGCTGTACCCGATGCTGCGCCCGCACGCCGAGGCGGCCATCGCCCGGCGGCAGCACCTCGGGCATCACGGGGCGGTGGTGTCGTTCGAGCTTGCCGGCGGGCGCGAGACGGCGCAGCGGCTGCTGGGTCACGTGCGGCTGTTCCGCTTCGTCGAGCACGTCGGCTCGGTCGAGAGCCTGATTACGCACCCGGCGACGATGACGCACGCGGACGTTCCGCCGCGGCAGCGCGCGCGCGTCGGCGTGACGGACGGTCTCGTACGCCTCTCCATCGGACTCGAAGACCCGGCCGACCTGATCGCCGACCTGAGCTGCGCGATTCAGGCGGCCACGGTCGAAACCTCGAACGCAACGCCGTGCGAACGAAGGGAGGCCGAACCATGCCCGACGCGCGCCTGATCGTCCTCAAGTTCGGCGGCTCGGTCCTGCGCGACGAAACGACGCTGCGTCTGGCGGTGCACGAGGTGTATCGCTGGCGGCGGACGGGGCACCGCGTAATCGCCGTGGTGTCCGCGCTCGCCGGCCAGACCGACGCGCTGCTGCGCCAGGCGCGAAACATCTGCGACTCCGCCGATCCCGCCGCGGTCGCCGCGCTGCTTTCGAACGGCGAGCTGCACAGCGCCGCGCTGCTCGGCCTGCACCTGGATCGCGCCGGCGTTCCGGCACGCGTGCTGACGCCGAGCGCGATCCGGCTGATCGCGACCGGCCCGGCGCTCGACGCCGATCCCGTGAGCGCTGACGCCCGAGCGCTTCTTGATGCGCTCGCGCGCTGCGGCGTGGTCGTCGTGCCGGGCTTCGTCGCGCAGGATTCCTCCGGCCGTACCGTCGTGCTCGGCCGGGGCGGCTCGGACCTGACGGCGTTGTTTCTCGCTCACGCGCTGAACGCGCACCGCTGCCGCCTGGTGAAGGACGTGGATGGGCTATACGAAAGCGACCCGTCGGCGCCCGGCGCAACGCCGGCGCGGTTTGCCCGCGCCCGCTGGGACGATGCGCTCGCGACCGATGGATCCATCATCCAGCACAAGGCGGTCGCATTCGCGCGGAGCCGCCGGCTGTCATTCGAGCTTGGCGGGTTCAACAGCGTCGCCCCCACGCGGATCGGCGTCGGCCCAGCGCAATTCGGTCCGCCGGAGCGCCCGACTTGCCTGCGTCTGGCGCTGCTCGGGTTCGGCACGGTCGGCGGCGGGGTGTTCGAACTGCTCCGGGAAATGCCCGTGCGATTCGAGGTCATTTCGATCGCCGTGCGCGAATGTTCGAAGCCCCGCGCGCCCGCGGCGCCGGAACCGCTGCTTACGAACGACGTGATCGCCGCGGCCACGTGCGGCGCCGACGTCGTCGTCGAGGCAATCGGTGGGGTCGAGCCGGCGCGGACCGCGATCGAGCACGCCCTCCGCGCCGGTTCGCACGTCGTCACGGCGAACAAAGCGCTGCTCGCCGAACACGGTCCGCGGCTCGTAGAACTCGCGGCGTCGCGCGGCCGCCGCATGCGATACTCCGCCGCGGTCGGCGGAAGCACGCCCGTCCTGGAGCGCGTTGCAAGAATCTCCCGCCGCGGGATTCGGTCGGTGCGTGCACTGCTGAATGGAACGACGAACTTCGTGCTCAGTCAGGTCGCCTTTGGTGCACCGTTCGACGATGCGGTGCGCCTGGCGCAGGATCGCGGCTTTGCCGAGCGCGACCCGCGGCGCGACCTCTCCGGCCGTGACGCCGCCGACAAGCTTTGCCTCATCGCCCGGACCGCTGGCGTACATGGGTTGCCTGGCCACGAGGTAGCGTGCGACGACCTGACCGAAGCGAACGTCCGCGCCGCACGGCACGAAGCCGGCACCGATCGCGTGCTGCGGCACGTCGCCACGCTGGAAATCGACGGCGGCGGCCCGCGCGCAAGCGTGAGGCTCTCAGCGCTCGAAGCGGACGACCCGCTTGCGTCGGTTGCAGCGGAACAGAACGCGGCCATCATCGAGTTGGTAGACGGGTCTCACGAAATTCTGCGCGGCCGCGGCGCCGGTCGCTGGCCGACGGCGGAATCAGTGGTCGCCGATCTGCTCGGGCTTTCGCGCCGCAGCGCCGCCGGTCGGCGAACGCCGCCGCTGCGGCGGCCGTCGCGTTCGCCGGGGCGGCGCGGAGACTCGCCCGGTGAGCCTGACGCGCGCGTGCTGCACACGGGCAGCCGTGCAGCATGGCGATCTTCGTAGCGCCCGCCAGTTCTCGGACGCTCTCCGGGACACCTGTTATCAGCTAAGGTTTCGGTACGCACACGCCCACCCGCATCCGACCGACGGGCAAGCGTCTCGTGCGCACGATTTGCCTGCTGGTCGAACGATTGGAAAGCTCTTGTGACGATCCGGCGTCCGCGGATCGCCGCAAGAACGCGCGGCGCCGGTCTCGCCGGCAGGTACGGGCCGAATTCTCAGCTGGGGTCGCCGTCCATGCGTTCACTCCGCGTCGTTCTCGTTTGGTCGGTGGGTTTCTTTGTGCTCGCGCTTACGGGGTGTCCGCCGGCTGGGGCTCCAGGAGACCCGAACGCGCCGGACGGCGGAGACTCCGATCCCGCCGCAGACTCCGCGGGCGATTCGACGCCCGGCGCCGCGGACCCTGTGGAGACGTTCGACGAGGCTTTTTCCGGCAACGCCCTGAAGATCACGCCGTATCGCAACGTGCTGACGGGCGAAGAGGCGTATCACCTGCTGCGGCGCACCTCGTTCGGCGCGACGGCGGCGGATGTCGCCCGCGCAGTGGATCAAGGTCTGGTCGCGACCGTGGACAACCTGCTGGCACTGCATCCGGTTCCGGCGGAGATCGACGCGCTGGCCGAGGCGCAGGAGGATCGTCTCGCCGAGCGCTGGCTGGTCTACATGATCGAGTCTCCCAACCCACTGCACGAGCGGATGGCGCTGTTCTGGCATGACCGGTTCGCCACGTCGCGGCGCATCGCGTCGGACTGGCGTCAGCGCAATCTGCCGCTTCAGCACATGCAGATGCTGCGGCGCAACGCGCTGGGGAACTACCGCCAGTTTCTGCTCGACCTGACGCTCGACCCGCTGATGCTGCTGTGGCTCGACGGGGCCAACAGCCCGAAGCAGAACCCCAACGAAAACTACGCGCGCGAGTTCTGGGAGCTGTTCACGCTCGGCCGCGATACGCTGTACACGGAGGTGGACATCCGCGAGTCCTCCCGCGCGTTCACCGGAATCACGCTGCTGTACCCGGA
Source organism: Phycisphaerae bacterium (assembly GCA_039961675.1). Classification (GTDB taxonomy): domain Bacteria; phylum Planctomycetota; class Phycisphaerae; order UBA1845; family Fen-1342; genus JABRWC01. The sequence goes on along the minus strand of JABRWC010000046.1, from coordinate 674 downwards.
CGACTCCGAGCAGGACCCGCGGCCGATCTTCGACCTCTACAACCACGACGAGACGGACAAGTTGATCTTTCCGGAGCGCGCCGGCGCGAGCAACCACGACTACATCACGGTCACGGACCTGACGCTCGCGCAGCCCGAGGCCCCGCGCTACGTGGCGCGAAACCTGTTCAAGTATTTCGTGCACAACAACCCGTCCGAGGAAGTCGTCCAGGCGCTGGCGGACCAGTTCGTCGCCGCGAACTTCGAAATCGCTCCACTGGTACGCACGCTGCTGCTGTCGCAGGCGCTCTTTTCCCCCGAGGCGCGGGGCGCCCAGATCAGCTCGCCGGTCGAGCACTACGTCGGCGTGGCGCGAACGCTCGACATGCACGTGTACAGCGAAGAGTCGCAGACCGACGTATTGCGCTGGCTGGCTGACAATCTCGCCGACAGCGGCCAGGAACTGATGAACCCCCCGGGCGTAAACGGCTGGACCGAAGGCGCCGCGTGGCTGGAGGACCAGTGGGTCATGCAGCGAGTCGAGGCGCTTGCCCGCACCATGGAGTACGGCCCCAGCCGGACCGCCGATCTGCCCTACCATCTGCTCCCTCCGGTGTCGCAGTGGGCGCAGCGCGAAATCCGCGGACAGATCGTCGACGCGATCGCGGCCGCGTTTCATCTGCCGCTCACGGACG
>JABRWC010000045.1:0-20101 GCA_039961675.1 Phycisphaerae bacterium | reverse complement strand
CGCATGGCTGGTTTTGCTCGCCCGCTGACACCAGCCCACAGCGCAATCCGTGGGACAAGCTGCGTGATCGCAAGCACAGCCTCGGAAGGTGCGAAAGAGGGCTGCGACGCGTTGAGTCATTGGCTTTCTTTCGCCCCGCCGGGGCTGGTGCCAGTCGCTGACAAGTTCCCATGGCTGGAGCCACGGGCTACGTGCTGTCGGCGCTCTGTGGCTGAATTTCCCTAGCTGCACGTCTTAAGGGCGGGAGCGTGCCGAATGACCTTCAAGACCGGTCAGAGACCGGTCCCCCACCTGGTCAGAAACCGGTCCCCCACCTGGTCAGAGACCGGTCCCCCAATTTTCACGCCCCCCAATGGGCTTTTCACGAGGCTTTCAAGACCGGTCAGAGACCGGTCCCCCACCCGGTTCAGAGACCAGTCCCACACCCGGTTCAGAGACCGGTCCCCCACTTGGTCAGAGACCGGTCCCCCACCTGGTCAGAGACCGGTCCCCCCATTTTCACGCCCCCCAATGGGCTTTTCACGAGGCTTTCAAGACCGGTCAGAGACCGGTCCCACACCCCTCACACTCACAATGGGTTCCCATGGCTGGAGCCATGGGCTACGTCTCCGATGGCTGGAGCCATGGGCTACGTCTCCGATGGCTGGAGCCATGGGCTACGTCTCCGATGGCTGGAGCCATGGGCTACGTCTCCCGTGGCGGGAGCCATGGGCTACAGTGCCTCGCAATAACTTGCTCGTTTCGCACGTACAGTGTTCCGCTCGAGATCGCGGTTCGAGGCAGCATTCAACCCCTGGAGACGATCAACGCCGGGGTACGAACACGTTTCAATGACACGCCACGCTAGCCGCCGTCCAGCCGAGAGGTCGCCTGCACGGCATTGCGCGTAGCGTTCGTCGCACAAACGCTCGCCCGATTACCCCCGTGCGGGTGAAGGCGAAAACAACCATGGCGGCTGCATACCGTTGCCGCGGGAATGACGGCGCATCTTGTGTCACGGCCGCGGCGTGCTATGCGTCCTCAATCCCCGAACTTCAACCCCTGCGCCAGCGGCAGCTCCGTGCTCCAGTTGATCGTGTTCGTCTGCCGCCGCATGTACGCTTTCCACGAATCCGAGCCGCTCTCGCGCCCGCCGCCGGTGTCCTTTTCGCCGCCGAACGCGCCGCCGATCTCGGCCCCGCTGGTGCCGATGTTCACGTTTGCGATGCCGCAATCGCTGCCCATGTGCGACAGGAAGCGCTCGACCTCCAGCACGTGGTTGCTGAAAATCGCGCTGCTGAGTCCCTGCGGCACGCCGTTGTGCAGCGCCAGCGCCTCGTCCAGGTCGGCGAGCAGCGCCGCGTCGCCGATCCCCGCTCCCTTACGGTCGCGGCTCGGATCGGCCGGCGAGGCCGCGGTGCTCCGGCCGTAGCCGATGATGTACAGGATCGGGCCGAACGTCTCCTCCTGCACGATGCGGAACTCGTTGCGCGCCTCGGCGATGCACGGCTTCATGTAGTGCCCGCCAGGAAAGTGGGCGCCGTCGAGCTTGTCGCCCCCGCAGAGAATCCGTCCACCCTCCTCCTTCACGCGCCGGATGGCGTTCTGCACGTCCTCGACGGCCTGCGTCGTGACCAGCGGCCCCATGAGCGTCTCGCTCTTTCGCGGATCGCCGATGCGAATGTGCTCGTACGCGCCGACCAGCCGCCGGACCAATTCGTCCTTCACAGCGTTGTGCACGATGATCCGCCGCGTGCTCGTGCAGCGCTGGCCGGCCGTTCCGACCGCGCCGAACAGGATCGCCCGCAGCGCCAGGTCCAGGTTTGCGTGCGGCGTGACGATGATCGCGTTGTTGCCGCCCAGTTCGAGGATCGTGCGCCCGAAGCGCTTGCCGACCGCTTCGGCCACGTGTGCTCCGACCTGGCAGCTTCCGGTGCACGAGACCAGCGGGACGCGCTTGTCGTGGAGCAGCTTCTCGCCGACGGTCCGACCCGGCCCGACCACCAGCGAGAAGATCGCCGGATCGACGCCGCACTCCTGGCATGCCCGTTGCGCGATGCGCGTGGTCGCGATGGCGCACAGCGGCGTTTTGCTGGCGGGCTTCCAGAGCGTGCTGTCGCCGCACACGGCCGCGATCGCCGCGTTCCAGCTCCAGACCGCGACGGGGAAGTTGAACGCGCTGATGACGCCCACGACGCCGAGCGGGTGCCACTGCTCGTACATGCGGTGCATCGGGCGCTCGGAGTGCATCGTCAGGCCGTAGAGCTGTCGGCTCAGCCCGACGGCGAAGTCGCAGATGTCGATCATCTCCTGCACTTCGCCCTGCCCTTCCGCGGCGATCTTGCCCATCTCGAGCGTGACCAGCGCGCCAAGCTCGGACTTCATCTCGCGCAGCTTGTGCCCGAGCACGCGCACGACTTCGCCGCGCTTGGGCGCGGGGACCATCCGCCACTTCAGGAACGCCTCGTGGGCGCGCTGCGTGATGCGGTCGTATTCCGCCTCGGTGACCTGCGTGACCGAAGCGATGCGCGCGCCGTCGATCGGCGTGATGACGTCCAGCTTCGGGCCGGAGCCGATCCAATCGCCGCAGAAACCGCCGGGGTTCGTCTGCTCGATGCCGAGCGTTCGGAGGAAGTCCGTCATGGGTTCACCCTGCTGGTTGATGTTCCGGCGGCGCGGCCGGCTTGAACCTTCGCGCCGCGCCGTCTCGGCGAATTCCGCCTCAGCAGAATGTACTCGCTGCGGCTGAGTTCGACAAAGAACCCGCTGTGCGACGCTGCAAGAGCGGACTCCGACGATCTAATTTCGGATGTCAGGAATCCAACCCATGGTCGCGCAGCACAAAGCGCGTGAGCGGCGTCGTCAGCCGGCCGCGTAGACGGAAACGAATCCCGCGTCCTCAATCATCAGGCCGCGCCGCAGTCCGCCGCCGACCGATGACTCGAGCCACGCGAGTGCTTCCTGCGACGACGAGAATGCGCGCATTCCGAGGACGCGTGCGTGTTCCGGCGCGATGTTCCGCGAGACGATCGCAACCCGAACGCCGCGCCGCACCGGATCGGTGAGATAGCGCAGCTTCACGGCCTTGTGGTCGCCGAGCCGATAGCCGCGCGCTTCGACGATGCGGACCGCGGCGGCATGGTCGGGCGCCGCTCGAAGCAGGTCCATGAACGCGTCCGGGCCGACGCCTTCCACGCACTCGGCTTCCAGAATGATCCCGCCGGCGTTACGCACCGCGAGCTGGTTGTTCTTGAGCGCCTTGTCGGCCTGGTAGAAGCTGCGGCCCAGCGGCGGCGGCACGCGCAGATGCAGCACGTCCGCGGCCGACTCCACGGCGTGTATGTACGTCGCGCGAACGAGCGGCAGCAGTTCCTCCAGCGACCCGAAGACGTCGCCCGCTGCGGCCCCCAGCAGCACGCCGCCGCAGACGACCTGGTTGATGGCGAAAATCTGTTTTCCAGCCGCGTCCAGCGCCGCCGCGGCGCGGACGATCCCGTCGTGGACAGGGTTTCCCGCGAGCGCCATGACGTCCGAGGCGGGGTCGAGAGCGCCGCGGTGGTTTCGCTCAATATCCTCGCGCGCCAGCACGCCAATGGTGCACGTCTTGTGCGCGCCCGTTACGCCCGCGAAGTAGTGCGGCTCGGCGCTGCCGATCGGCAGCAGGTGCCGCGCCACTGCGACCTCGCGATGAAAGTGGAACTCGCCGATCCGGGCCAGCGCCGTTGCGTCCGTTGCGTCGTGCCACGCAACCGATTCGATCGCCAGGCTGCAATCGGCCAGAGTCTCGCGTTCGAAGCGCGCGCGCTCCGCCGCGGCGAATCGGTGCGTGCCGGCGGCGACGAGCGCCCGGAAGCGATCCGGAGACTCGCGTCCGGCGCAGTGGGATGCAAGCGCTTGCAAGGCCGTCCGTGTGCGTGTCGCGCGATGCGAGTCGTTGATGAGCAGCAGAATCGGCTGGCCGAGCCGCGCCGCCCCGTCCAGGAACGCGGCGAGTCCGTCCGCCTGGCGCTCGAGCGCGCTGCGCATGACCACGTCAGGATCGGCGCACACCGCCGGCTCGTGCGGACGGATCACCTCCCAACTGAACGAGTCCGTTGTCGGCATCATCGCCTCGCTTGAGCCTCGCTGTGCCTTCGGATAGTGTAGCCTCGGAACGGATGAAGCCCGACTGGGCGGCGGTCTCCCATCGCAAAACGACCGCCGCGGGGGCAGACAGCGGCAATCAGACCACGCGAAGGAACACGCCATGCCAGAACCAGCGCCGATGCAGCCGGCGGTCCTCGAACCGGAGAAACTGATCGGAATCGATCTGGTGCGCGCCTGCGAGGCCGCAGCCCTGAACGTCCTGAAGTGGATCGGCAAGGGCGACAAGGAGGCGGCCGATGCCGCCGCGACCGATGCGATCCGCGGAATGCTCCAGTACGTGGACATGTGCGGCACCTGCACGATCGGCGAAGGCATCAAGGACGAGGCGCCCGGCATCTTCGTGGGCGAGAAGCTCGGGAATTGGCGCGACGGATCGCCCTGCGTGAGCATTGCCGTCGATCCCATCGACGGCACAACCCTGACGTCCAAAGGTCTGCCCGGCGCCGTGTCCGTCATGGCCGCAGCCAAAGTGAAGTCGGAAAGCGAGCGCGGGCTGGCCGCCGTTCCGACCGTGTACATGGAGAAGATCGCCGTCGGGCCGAAGGTCAAGGACGGCCCCGGCCAGGTGCGCTTCGACGTGCCGGTCGAACAGAACCTCGAGCTCGTGGCGCTCAAGCTCGGCAAGCGCGTTCGCGACCTGGTCGTCTGCGTCCTCGATCGCCCGCGGCATGCCGACCTCATCGCCAAGGTCCGCAAGACCGGTGCCGCCGTCCGCATGATCGGCGACGGCGACGTAGCGGGGGCGATCGCCCCGTCCATGCCGGACAGCGGCGTGGACATCTACATGGGCGTTGGCGGCTCGCCGGAGGCGGTGCTCGCGGCAGCGGCGATCAAATGTCTGGGCGGCGAGATCGTCGGCCGCATGTGGCCGCGCGACGACAAGGAACGCGCGATGCTCGCCGAGCAGGGATACACCGAGGAGGACATCCGCCGCTCGTTCACCTCGGAGGACATGGCCAAGGGCGACGGCATTGTGTTTGCCGCCACGGGGATTACGGACAACGCGCTGCTTCGCGGGGTCAGCGTGAATGGCGCGGTCGCGCGGACGCAATCCGTGGTAATGCGGGCGCGCTCTCGGACGGTGCGCTACATCACAGCGTACCATGACCTCACGCGCAAGACGATCCGCCTGGCGTCCGAGGGAGTGGACGCGCAGATCTGATCTCTGGGAACGTAGCGCCCCGCTGCGGAGTTCGCCGTTGCGTGCCGTGGTTCAACGTGTGGCGCGCGCCTCGGTGCGCGTGCTCGACGAGGTTGTCGGGCGGATCGAGCGCGGGCTGCTGCTCTACGCCGCCGCGGCGCCGGACGATGCCGACAACGACGTGCGGTACATCGCGGACAAGGTGTCGCACCTGCGCGTTTTCCCGGACGCCGACGGCAAGCTGAACCTCGACGTGACGCAGTCCGGCGGAGCGGTGCTGCTGGTCAGCGCGTTCACCGTGCTGGCCGACGCCCGCCGCGGCCGGCGGCCTTCGCTCGACTCCTCCGCGCCGGGCGACGTCGCGGCGCCGCTCGTCGTACGCCTGGCCGACGCAATCCGGTCGCACGGCGTCGAGGTCGAGACCGGGCGCTTCGCGGCGTACATGCAGGTGGAGAGCGTGAACGACGGGCCGATTTGCATCCTGCTCGATTCTCGCCGCAGTTTCTGATCGCCCCGGCGCTACCGGCGCTTTACCAACCAACGCAAGCTTGTTGCGTCGGACCTCCGCGTCCCACGAATTGGCGTAGCGTCGGACCTCCGCGTCCGACGTTGAAATCGTCGGCGGCCCAAGCGGGCAGATGCCACTGCGCTCGTTCGGCCGGGACGATCTCCGACTTGCGCCTGCGTTTCCCGGCGTTCGGCAAGCGGATAGCATGCGCCGCCCGCGACGGAGGCTTCACCGATGACGCGCCCCGACATCGAGTTTCGTCCAGTGCGCGGCGACGCCGAGCGGCGCCGCCTCGCGGACATCGTGTACCAGTCCTTCGCCGGCTTCGGCATGCCGCGCGAGCGGACCGAAATCTGGATGGACCTGATCGGCAGCGACAACCTGCGCGTCGCCCTGGCGGAAGACCGGATCGCGGCCGGGTTCGGCATTTTCGATTTCGGCCAGTGGTTCGGCGGTCGCGGCGTGCGCTCGGCGGGGATCGGCTGCGTCGGCGTGGCGCCGGAGGTCCGCGGCACGGGCGTCGGGTCGGCGATGATGCGTGCCGCGATCCAGGAGTTCCACCGCGACGGCTACGCGCTCTCGGTGTTGTTCCCGTCCACGTACACGGTGTATCGCGCGGCGGGCTACGAGCCGGCGGGGCACCGCGTCTTCTATGCACTCGACATCAAAGGCGTCGGCCCCGCCGACCGGTCCCTCTCGATGCGCCCGATGCAGCCGGAGGACCGCGGCGCGGTGCGCGAGCTGTACGACGCCTGGGCGCGCCAGCACACGGGCAGCGTGGACCGCACGCCGAAGCGCTGGGAGTACGTGCTGGAATGCGCGCCCGACCCGATCTACGCCTACGTGGTCGAGGACCGCGCGGACGCGGGCATTCTCGGCTACCTCGTCTACACCCAGCGCGCCGAGCCGATGTCGCACTACAAGCTCATGGTTCGCGACCTGGCGTTCGCCACGCCCGAAGCGGGCCGGCGGCTGCTGTCGTTCTTCAGCGACCACGGCACGATGGCCAGCGAGGTGCTCTTTGAGGGCGCACCGAACGACCCGCTGCTGATGCTCGTCCGCGACAAGTGCCACAACATCCACTGGTCGATCTACTGGATGCTTCGCATCGTCGACGTGGAGCGAGCGCTCACCGGCCGCGGGTACGACCCGCACGTGCGCGGCCGCGTCGAACTGGAGGTGACGGACGATCTCATCCCGGCCAACAACGCGCGCTTCGAGCTGTCGGTCAGCGACGGGCTCGGGCGCGTGACGCGCGGAGCCGCCGGGCCGAACCGCGACGCCGCCGGCTCGATCCGCGTCGGCGTTCGCGGCCTGGCGCCGCTTTACACCGGCTTCCTCAGCCCGGCGCAGCTTCGCAGGGTGGGACTGTTGGAAGGCCCGGACGACGCGCTGGCCGCCGCGTCTGCGCTCTTCGCCGGCCCGACGCCATGGATGAGCGAGAGGTTCTGATCCGCGGCGGGCGGCATGCGCGCGCGGTGCTCAGCGCGGGCGCAGGTTCGGCGCTCGCGTTCGCGTGGCGCCGAACGTGTGCCACTGCCGTACCGGCGGTGCGCGGGGCATTGGCGGCGGCTCGGCTGGGGCGCGCTTTGGGGGTCGCGGTGCGGCACGGAAAGCCGGTGCTGCCGCCGGTGTGAGGGCGGCTCCCCAATGCGGCAGCGTCGGACCTCCGTGTCCGACGCTTGAGCCGCGATCGAACACGGAAGTCCAACGCTGAATCGGTCGTCAAACACGGACGTTCGACGCTACGAGTTCATCCAGACTCCTCTAGCATCGCAGCCGGCGCGAGGATCGCATCGCGATCATCCCCAGCAGGCTCGCGCCCAGCATCGGAAAGCCCATCGCCCCGCAGCCGGTTGGGAGATCCATTTCGGACGCGTTCGAATCCCAAGCGTTCGGTAGCGACGTGCCCACGTACGTCTGCGGATTCGCATCGCAGAAGCCCCACTCACGCTCGTCGTAGTCCGAGTAATCGTCGCCGTCGCTCTCCGTGGACAATGAGTATGAGCCGCCGAACGACAGCTCCGTGGCGGTCCGCTGCTTGGTGGCGTTGACTTCCAAGCGTGCTCACGCTACTTCGCGACCATGACGCCGCTCTGAAGATCATCGAGCCGTACCAGGCGCGGGAAGGCGCCAAGGGGCTGATCTGGATTGAATGCTTTGCGCGCCGGTACCGACTGCTCCGCGATCCGCCGATCGAACTCCCGAAGCGGCTCGATGAAGCCGAGATGGTCAACACGAAGTTCGACTCCGCGAGCTACGGGTACGGCGGGCGATTTCCTTCGTGACGGACGCGCGCGCCGACGTGCAAATCCGGCTCGCGCTTCTCTACCACGCGTTCGGGCAAACGTCGAAGAGCCAGGAGTGTGTTCGACTCTGCCATGACGACCGCGATCGCTTGCGTTCGTTGAACGCATTGGGCTGCGCGGATCGCCACGTGAGCGAAATCGCCATGTGGTGCGGCGCCCTCGCGGACTCGGCGCGATACGCCGATCGCGCGTACGCGGAGCGGACCCGCGCCGACGGCCCCCGCCTGGTGATCAACGACGCGGGCGCGCTGGACCAGGTCATGCGGATGCGCGCCTGGAGCGCGTTCGCGGGTGGTGACCGAATTGCGCTCGCGCGAGTGCTGCAAGATCGGACCGAGGAGAACGCGCCGTTCGCCGACAGCTTCGCGGCGGGCATCCTCGCCTGGGACACGATGAGCCCGCAGGAGATCGAAGCGCTGGTTGAGCAGGGCTCCGCGATGGAAATGTCACGCGCGTACGGCTTCTGGGCCGGCGCCACCTGGACGGGCAATCGGGAGTACGCGGTGCAGCTCGCCGAGCGGCTGGTCGACGCCCCCGGCGAATGGCCGGCCGCGCTCCACGCCTTCATTCGGAACGAGATCTCGATTGACGCGCTGCTCAGCCCGGCGCAGCCGGAAGTCTTGCGGATCGAGCTGGCGTGGTTTACCGCGGCGATGAAGGCAGAGACCGAAAGCGAACGCCGTGCCCGGCTGGAATCGGTCTTGCAGTTGTGCCACCCGAACCTGCCGGCGGCGTGCGCGTGCTGGTTGCTGGCGACACTGGGCCAACCGCCCGTTCGCGCCACGTGCCCGTAACCCGGTATTGAATCACGTCACGAGCTGCGCGGCGGCAACCGCTGGCGCGACGCGCCCGCGCGGTCAGGGACCGGTTGGAGCACAGCGTAACTACTGAATCGAGCCAAGCGATACCGACGGCGGCGGGTCGCCCAGAACGGCCGCCGCGCGCGCCGCGCACGGGTCACGGATTGATGATGCCGTCGACATATTTGCGGTTTCGAAGGTAGCCGAAGCGGATCGGCTCACTCCGCGTGTTCGTGTACGGCCCCAGCGAGACGATCGGTCCGTCAATCAGTTCCATGTAGACCCGCCACGCCGTCTGGCGCTCCGGCTCGCGCTGGAACTCGCGCGTGTCGGCGTGCGCGTCGGCGTAGCCGATGAGCGCGCGGGACTGATGGCGATCCGTCAAGCCGTCGATGTTCCCCCACGCGCTGTCCCGCACGAACGCCAGCGCGTTGGACTCGTCCTCTTCGAGGAACAGCCACGGCGCCGAGCCGACGATGTCGTTGTTGAGGTCGGCCCACGAATCGGACGCGTCGAACTTCCGCATCCAGCGCGTGCCCTTGAGCATCTCCAGCGACGCGCCGCTGAGCATGCTCGGCGCGGTATAGGTGTAGCGCGTGTCGTTGGCGATGTCGCCGAACTCGCCGCCCTCGATCACGTCGATCGCGTCTTCCGGGCACTTGTAAATGTCCAGGACCTGCCCCACGTACTCGAAGATCCGCCCGACCCGCGGCACGTCCTCCGTCTGACCGCCGGACTGCCCGATCGTGCCCAGCCAGTCGATCGGCCAGTAGCGGTTATAGTCGATCGGCAGCGGCGGATTGTTGGGCGGCTGCGTGCCGGTCGTCCGGTCGATGAAGTCGTTGGTCGAGCCGGGGAGCAGGTTCTTGTTCTCTGCCACGTACGTGTGGAACCCGGTCCCGATCGAGCGAGCGTTCGACAGGCACTTCGCGGTCCGCGCCTGCGCTCGCGCGGCGCCCAGGCCCGGAAGGATGATCGAGATGAGCAGCGCAATGATGGCCACTACCACGAGCAGTTCGATCAACGTGAACGCGGCAGGCGTGGGTACGGTACGACGCGACATGATGTTTGCTTCCCCGGCCCGCGAGAGGAAAGGCTGCGGGCACGTTTCGAAAACTTCAGAACGGCCGCCGAATGCGACCACCCCTAGCGTAACGCTTTGCGCGGCGCGATCAAGCGCCATCGGAGTTGCCGCATCCGGAACGCGTGCTGTAGGCTGACTTTGCGGCACATGCCGTTGCCTAAGGTCCGATAACTAGCGGTCCACGCTACGGTTGGAGGATGTCCCGTGCTGTCCGAAACCGTCACGCTCGAAGGGCATATCGTCGATTCCAACCTCCTCTCCCTCGTGCTCGACGACATCGGTTCGTTCGGCGCCGAGTTCGAAATCCTGGAAATCCACATCGGACGTACCCGGCTCGAACGCAGCCACGCCCGGATCGAAGTTCGCACCGAAACCATCGAGCAGATGACCGAGCTGCTTTCCACCATTGGCCGGCACGGCGCGCTTTGGGAAGCCGGCGACGATGCCAAGCTGAGTCCCGCCCCCGCCGACGGCGCCTTTCCGGACGACTTCTACGTGACGACCAACCAGCCCACGCGCGTCCGCTGCCAAGGCCGCTGGCTCGAGGTCGCCAACCAGGCGATGCACTGCGGGATCGTGTACGAGCCCGCGACCGCCGGCGTTCGCTGCACCCCATTGGCAGACGTGCGCCGGGGCGAGCTTGTCGTCTGCGGCCAGCACGGCGTGAATGTCCGACCCGTCGAACGGCAGCGGGGCACCGGGCTGATGGAATTCCGCTCGCCGGAGGTCTCGGCCCGCAAACCGCAGCGTCGGCTGATCAAGAACTGCGCCGCGCTGATGCACGAGACGCGCCGCGACGGGGGGCGGATCATGCTCGTCGGCGGCCCGGCGATCGTTCACACTGGCGCGACGCGGCACGTGGTCTGGCTCATCGAGCACGGCTACGTGCAATTGCTGTTCGGCAGCAACGCACTGGCGGCGTACGACAGTGAGCACAGTCTGTTCGGCACCAGCATGGGCGTCTACATCGACAAGGCCGCGCTCTCCGACGTCGGCCACGAGCACCATCTTCGCGCAATCAACACCATCCGCGCGGTCGGCGGCATCCGCGCCGCGGTCGAACGCGGCGTGCTCACGCGCGGAATCCTACACGCCTGCGTCAAGCATCACGTGGAGCTTCTGCTCGCGGGCTCGGTCCAGGATGACGACCCGCTGCCGGAGGTGATCACGGACACGGTTGTCGCGCAACGCCGATTGCGTGAAGCCGCGCGCGGCGTCCGCTTCGCGCTGATGGCCGCGGCGGCGATGAACTCCGTGGCCGCCGCCAAGGTCCTGGCCGGCTGGACGCCGATGGCGTGCGCAGACATTTCGCCCGAGGCGCTGGCAAAGGTCGTGGAGCGTGGGACTTCGCGGACGGTGGCGCTGGTCACGGACGTGGAGCCGTTTCTGCGGTCGCTCACTCAGGCGTTGGAGGCGCAGGAGCGACCGGCGGCGCCGTGATGCGTCCCGGCACCTCCGGCGCCCGGCGCAGCAGCAGCAGCCGCATGCGTCCATAGACGCGTTCGTCCACGCACTGAACGGCGCGCAGCTCGGCCAGCGGCACGTGCGTATCGAGTTCCACGCGCAGCACCAGCAGCCCGTCGCGCGAAAGCCGCGGCGCAATGCGGCTCAGAAAATCCAGCAGGCGCAGCGCGTCCTCCGACTCGCGGTACGGCGGATCGACGAAGATCAGTCCGAAGCCGCCGGTGTGAGAGCTCGGCAACCGCATGTACCAGGCGTTCTCATTCACGATGCGGGCGGCCGGGCCGATCCGCAGCTTGGCGAGGTTTTTCCGCAGCGTCGCGCTGGAGCGGCGGTCCTGCTCCACGAACACGCACGATCCGGCGCCGCGCGACAGCGCCTCGATCCCCAGCGACCCGCTGCCGGCGAACAGGTCCAGCACTTCGAACGGGGGCAGCTCGGCCAGCGTCCCGAAGCGGTGGCCGAGGATGCTGAACAACGACTCCTTGACGCGATCCGTGATGGGGCGGGTGTGGTTTCCGGGCGGCGCCAAGAGGATCGAGCCGCGATGACGCCCGGCGACCACGCGCATCGAATGCAGCAACCCCGTTCGGCGCGACGGCGCAGCCCGCACCGCTTCGCCGGTGCGCAACTGATCGCCGCGGACGCCTGGACCGATAGAGCGGGTAGCATGATACACGACCTGCGAACGATCTTGGACGGGTGGGAGTACGAGACTGGCAAGATCTCCGTCCGCAAGATTATCGGACAAGACGGCCGCGAGAAGGTGCAGACGCGCGTCGATCTGGGTGTGATCCAGTTCGAGGTGGACGGCCGTCCCGACGGCGTGCGGCCCTTCGGGTACGAGTCGCTGCTGGAGTCCCACGAGGCGCGGTTGCGGAAGCACATCCGTAAGCACCGCACCTGCGACCATTTCACGCTTTCGCCCGACGAATGCTTCGAACTGCGGCAGGAAGCGCACCTGTACTACCAGCGTTACCTGTCGATGTTCGTGCTCGAAGAGTACGATGCGGTGGAGCGGGACACCGCGCGGAACCTCCGCGTGCTGGATTTCTGCCGCCGGTACGCGGCCGAACCGGACGACCGCAATGCGCTCGAATCGCAGCGTGCGTACGTCACGATGATGAACCTGCGCGCCCGCGCGTATCGCGCCATGGCCGAGAGCCACTTCGAGGCCGCCCTGGCGCTGATCGACAACGGCATCGAGCACGTTGTAGCGCTGTGCGAGCAGTACGAGTCCGAGGAGCCCGCGGCACAGCGCCAGGAAGTGCGCGTGCTGCGGGCGCTGCGCGACGAGATACTCGACACGATGCCCGACAACGCCCCGTCAAAGCTGCGTTGGGAGCTTGAGATGGCGCTGGCGATCGAGGACTACGAGCGCGCCGCCCAGCTTCGCAACCGCCTCGCAACCATCGCGCCTTCGCAATTCGGGTCGTCGCCGACACGCTCCGCCGACGCGGATTGACGCTGCCCGAACCAGCCCCTACGCTTCCGCGCAGAAGCGCGGCGACCATCGGGGGACGACGGCCGCCGACATGGCCGCCGCGCCCGACGACGCCTTGCTACGCGTGAGAGGTTGAGGATGCGCGCCGCAATCGGCTTTCCCCTGCTGCTTGCCGGTATCGGTCTGTTCCTTCCGGCCTGCGGCCGGCAGGAGGAAGACCGCCCCGTGTACAACCGAGTGCTGGGCGACACCGCCGTCGGCGCACCGCCCGCGGCGCCGGCGGTCGACGTGGGCATCCTGCGCGACCAGGCCGCGTACCAGCCTGCCAAGTATGCCGAAGCCCAGCCCGCGGCCGGCGGCGGCGGCGAGGCGGACGCCGCCCTCCAGGTTGCCCGAAACGCGCTTCAGTCGCTCGTCGAGCTCGACGCGGCCACGCTCCTCGAGTCCTTCGTGCCCGAGCAGGTTAAGGCGCTCGCGGAAGACCTGGCGCCGATCGAGGAGGCGATCGACGCCGGCAAGAAATTCAATGCCGCGGTGCGCGACAAGACAAAAGACCGTCCGCCGGAGCAGGCGGAGGCCATGAAGAAGCTCGACACCCTTCCGCAGCAGCTCGTGGCGACGATTTCCGCGGCGCTGAAGGCGGACGTGCTCGACGCCGACAACGCGGTCGTCTCGGTGGACTCCGCGAAGTTCCAGGAGGGCTTCTCGGCGCTCATGGCCGAGTTCGGACCGGCGCTCGCCGCGGTGAGCGCTGCCGCTCCGGGCGCAGCGGGCGCCGCTGCGTCGCCGGGACAGCCGGCCGCGCTGCCGCCCGGGATGGCTGCGCCGCCGGGCGCACTCACACCCGAGATGCTTGCGGAGATCGCGGCCCAAAGCGGCGACGCAGTCGCCGGTCTGCCCGGCGTGAAACTGCGGCGCGTCGGCGACGCATGGAAGATCGACATCCAGCACACGATCAACGACGAAGAGGCCGAGCTTGTAAACGAGGCGGCCGCGCTGGCGCGCGAGCTTTTCGACCAGCTCTACGGGAAAATCGAAGCCGCGCCCAAGCTCGACGACCAGGCGCTCACGAACATCGCCATGCAGACGGTAATGCCGATGACCGGCCGCTTCATGCTGCTGTTCCAGCGGGCGCAGGAGCTGTTCGGACGGAGCGACGCGCCCGGCGACGCCGCCGCTTCGGCGCCCGCCGAGCCGGAAGCGCCGGGCCAGGTCCGACCGGGCGCGACCAAGCCGGCCGGAAAGCCCGAGCCCAAGGAGCCGAACAAGCCCTGACCGGTCACGCGCCGACCGCAACGCTTACCGGCCGAAGCGGCCATTCTGCCTTCTGCGGAGAGACCGATGAACCAGCCCGCGGCTCCGGCGCGGCGACCTGTCGCGGAACTCCGCGCCGGCGAGCGCGTCGACGACCAGGTCTTTCTGCTGACGCAGAAGGACCTCCGCACAACGACCACCGGCAGTCTGTACATTCACGCGGTGTTCGCCGACCAGTCCGGGCAGCTCGTCGCCCGCATGTGGAACGCGTCGCAGTCGGTGTACGACTCGATGCCCGAGAGCGGCCTGCTGCGAATTCGCGGGCGCGTGGAATCGTACAAGGGCCGGCCGCAGATGATCATCGACGGCGTGCGCGCCGTCGCGCCCGGCGAGGTCGATCCGACCGAGTTTCTGCCGCGGACGAGATTCGACATCGACGAGATGTGGTCACGGCTGAAGGCCGTGCTGCGAACGATCGAGAATCCCGACCTGCTCGCGCTGATCGGCGCGTTCGTCAACGATCCCGCGTTCGCGGAGAGCTTCAAGCGCTCTCCTGCGGCGCGCACGAATCACCACGCATTTCTCGGCGGGCTGCTCGAACACACGCTGAACCTGCTGGAGCTGGCGGTCCTGGTGCTGCCTCGCTATCCCGACGTGAGCCGCGACCTGGTGCTGGCGGGCGTATTTCTGCACGACGCCGGCAAGACCGCCGAGTTGGCGTGCGACACGTCGTTCAACTACACGAACGAGGGCCAGCTCGTCGGGCACATCGTCCAGGCGGCGATCTGGATTCACCAGCGCGCCGCGGCGCTCGAAGCCAAGTCGGGCAAGGCTTTCCCTCGCGACGTGCTGAACGCCCTGACGCACATCATCATCGCCCACCACGGGCAGTACGAGTTCGGAAGCCCCAAGCTGCCCGCGACGCGCGAGGCCGTCTTCGTGCACTACCTCGACAACCTCGACGCCAAGCTGACCATGATGAGCGCCGCGATCTCCGGCGATCCCGACGCCGCAAGCGACTGGACGCCGTGGGTCCAGGCGCTCGGGACAAAAGTCTTTAAGAAAGACGTTCTCCGGGCGCCCGCGCCGCCTGCGGCCCCGGATTGAAACGAACCGCTGCACTGCCCAGTCCGTGCGGGCTCGTCTGCTGCTCGCGGACCGGCAAGATGCTGATGTTCGCGCCCGTAGCTATCATTCCCAGCCGATGTCGGGATCGCGCCACGTTATCACCTCCGCCAAACTGATCGCTGTCTGCACGCTCGTCTCGCGCGTGACGGGCATGCTGCGCGACATGCTCCTGTTGCACCTGTTCGGCCTGACCTGGGTCGCCGACGCGTTCAACTACGGCTTCCAGTTCCCAAACCTCTTTCGCCGCCTGTTCGGAGAAGGCGCGCTCGCGGCGGTGTTCGTGCCGCGCTTCACAAACACGCTGGAGAGCGAGGGAAAGGAGTCCGCCTGGAGGCTTCTGGCGCGGACCCGGGCGCTGCTGGTCACGGTGCTGATCGGGCTGGTCGTCGCGCTGGAGCTGGTCCTGCTCTGCGTCTGGCTCGCCACGCCGCGGGACGACGCCGCCCGCGCGCAGGACACGTTTCTTTTGCTCGCGCTGACGGCGGTGATGCTGCCGTTTGTGCTGAGCGTGTGCGTCACGGCGCTGCTGGGCAGCATCCTGAACTGCCTGGGCAGCTTCGTGCCCGCGGCGCTGGCGCCGATCGTGCTGAACGTGGGAATGATCGCCGCGATCTGGGCGGCGCCAGCCAGCGCCAGCCGGGAACAGGCCGCGCTGATCGTCGCGCTCAGCGTCCCCTTGGCGGGGCTGTTCCAGCTCGGTCTGCTCGCGCCGGCGCTGCGCGCCCACGGCGTGCGGCTCGGCTGGGAACTGAACACGCGCGACGAGCACGTCCGGCGCATGATCGCGCTCATGGGACCCGTGGCGATCGGCCAGGGCGCGCTGCTGCTCAGCACCTTCCTCGACGTGCAGGTCTGCGCGCTGCTTACGCAGGTCAGTCCCGATGCGCCGCGCGGCAGCTTCCTGGGTCTCACGTTCGACTACCCGCTCAAGGCCGGCGCGCTCTCCGCGGTGTCCGTCGCTCAGCGCCTGTACCAGTTTCCGCTGGGCGTCCTGGTGATCTCGCTCGCGACGGCCGCACTGCCCGCGTTCAGCCGTCTCGCGGTCCGCGCCGAATGGCCCGCCTGGGCCGAGGAGGTCCGCCGCACGTTCCGCGTGGCGACGCTCGAAGGCGTCCTCGCCGGGGCGATGATGCTGGTCCTCGCCGAGCCGATCGTACGCCTGTTGTTCGAGTACGGGAACTTCATGCCGGCCGACACGTCGCGGGCGGCGTACGTGCTGCAATGGTACGGCGCCGGCATGTGGGCGTTCTGCGTCCAGCACATCGTGCAGCGCGGCTTCTACAGCGTTGGCGACGTGCGCACTCCCGTCTACATCAGTTGCACTCTGCTGCCGATCAACTTTTTCCTCAGCCTGTTCCTGCTCTGGATCGACGGAATCCGCGAGGCCGCGTTCGCCATCAGCAGCTCGCTCACCTCCGCCCTGAGCGTTGTGATCGGCCTCGCCTGCCTGCGCAGGCACGCCCGGGCGCCCCTGCTGGATGCGGCCACCATTCGGACCCTGGTGCGAATAGTCTTCGCGGCGATCGTTGCCGCCGCGGCCGTGCATGCACTTCGCGCCGGGTGCCGTTTCCTGCCGCCGGAACTCACCACGAGCCTGGCCGGCCGCGCAATCGAGACACTGGGCGGACTCGCGGTCGGGACGGCGACGTACGCGGGTGCCGCGTGGCTGTTCGGCGTTCGCGAGGTGGACTTGCTGTTGCGGACGGGCCGCGGCCGACGGGATCCCGCCGGCCCGGCGGACAACCCGGCCCCGTGAGGCCCTCAGCCGCGGGGGCCGAGACTTCGGATGCGCGCAGCGGCGTCGTCGATCTGGGTGATGTGCAGGCCGAACTTCTCGCCCGCCTTGATCGCTTCTCCACGACCGATCCGCCGGTTGTTCACGAGCAGTTCGATCGGCTCGCCCACAGACTTTTCGAACTCGATGATCGTGCCGACCGTGAAGCGCCGGATGCCGCTCACGAGCATCGGGCGCGAGGCGAGCAACGCGATGACGGGCACGCGGATCTTCAGCAGGCGCGCCACGTTCGGGCTGGGACGGCTGCCCGGACTTTTGGTTTCGCGCGCCGCGCCGGCCGCATGCGGCCGCACTTTCTCGGAGATGCGCGCGGCAGGCGCAGCGTGCTGCCCGGCGGCCTCCCCCTCCGAGCGCAGGGCATCGATTTCGGCAGGTTCGACGAGCATGGTCTGCGCCGTTTGTGCGCGGGCGCCGCGGCGGAGCTGCGCCCCGCGGCGACGCCGGCGTCCCGTAGCGCCGGAATCCCGCTGAATCCATCGGCCGAAGCGCTGGTTGCGCTGGAATCGCCCGGCGACGGTCGCGCGCCCTATCCGGCGGGCACTCAAAGCGGATCGGGTCGCCAGGTGCGCGCCCACGCTTCGAGCATGAACAGCGCCCACAGCCGGTGCTCATGGTTTGCCAGGCCGGAAACGTGCTCGTCGATGGTTCGCTCCAGGACCGACCGCTCCAACACGCACGCGCAGAACGCCGCCGGATCCAGCAGCCGTTCCCGCAATTCGTCACGCAGCTCACCCCGGAACCACTCCCCGACCGGAATGCCGAAGCCCATTTTCGGCCGCGACAGCACACAGCGCGGCAGAACGCCGGCCGCCACGTCGCGCAAAATCCGCTTGCCGATCCGCCAATCCGCCGGCAGGGAGACGGCGAACTCGACCAGCTCGTGGTCCAGGAACGGCGAGCGGCACTCAAGCCCAACCGCCATTGATGCAACATCGACCTTGGTCAACAGATCGAACGGCAGATAGCTCAGGAAGTCTGCGCGGTTCGCGCGATCCTCGGGTCGCCCCGGCAGCGCCTCGTAGACTCCGTCGAACCAGGCAAGTGGTCCGTCAAACTCAATTCTCGACGAGAACTCCCGCCGGTATCCTTCAGACAGCGCCGCGGCCGGCCACACGTTCACCCACGCCAGATAGCGCCGCGATCCCCGCTCCGGCAACGCGTCCAGGAAACGGAACGCCCGATGCGTCGCGGATTTCGCCCTGCCGCGCGGCAGCGTACGCCCCAGCCGCGCGAGCGCCCGGCGCGCGCCCGCGGGCAGCCAGTCGAGCGTCGCCGCGGCGCGCGCAGCGCGGTAACGGTCATACCCCAGGAAGCACTCGTCGCCCGCGTCGCCGGTGAGCGCCACGGTGACAACGCCCCGGGTCTGGCGCGCAACGTACCACGTTGGAATCGCGGACGAATCTGCGAACGGCTCGTCGTAGTGCCAGGCCAGCGTGGGGAGCGCTTCCATCGCGTGCGGCGCGACGACGAACTCGTGATGCTCGGTCTCGAACCGGCGCGCCACGAGCGCCGCGAACGGCCGTTCGTCGTATCGCGAATCGGCAAACCCGATCGAGAACGTCCGCAGCGGCGACACGCCCAGCCGCCGCATCATCGCCACGACGATCGACGAGTCGATCCCGCCCGAGAGAAACGCGCCCAGCGGCACGTCGGCGATCAGCCGCCGCTCGACCGCCCGGAGCAGGAGGCGCTCCAACTCCCGCTTGGCATCCGCGTAGCTGTCCTTGAACTTCGCCGGTCGCGGCGGCTCCCACCAACGGCGCGGCGCGGCCGGCGCTGCATCGCCCGCCCGCACGGTCAGCAGGTGTGCCGGCGGCAGCTTTTGAAAGCGCCGCCAGACGCTGCGCGGCGCCGGCACGTATTGGAACAGCAGGTACTCGTGCAGCGCCTGCGGATCGACCTCGCGCGGGACTTCCGGGAGCGCCAGGATCGCCTTGGCCTCGCTGGCGAAGTACAGCCTGTCGCCGACCACCGCGTACGTCAGCGGCTTCTTGCCGAACCGGTCGCGGACCAGCAGCAACCGGCCGCGCGGCTCGTCCCAGAGCGCCAGCGCGAACATGCCCGCCAACCGCGAGACGAACCCGTCGCCGAACGCCTGGTACGCGTGCAGGATGACTTCGCTGTCGGACTGCGTGCGAAACGCGTAGCCGCGCGCCCGCAGGTCCTCGCGCAGCTCGCGGAAATTGTAGATTTCACCATTGAACACCAGCCACACATGCCCGTCAGGCGTGCTCATCGGCTGGTGCCCGCTAGCCAGGTCGATGATGCTCAGACGCCGGAAAGCCAGTCCGCAGCGCCCCTGCGGATCGACGTAGACGCCGTCGTCGTCGGGACCACGATGGCGAAGCTGGTCCGCCATCGTCCGCAGCGGCTGTGGCTCGATTCGCGTCTGGGGCGACAAAGTGAGAATGCCGGCGATGCCGCACATGGTTGGAACAAATCCTCGCGGTAGCACCGGCCTTGCGTCGCCGAAAAACGCTGTAGCGTCGGACCCGTGAGTCCGACAGGAAAGACCGGTCAGGAGACCGGTCCCCCAAGATCAGGAGACCGGTCCCCCAAGATCAGGAGACTGGTCCCCCAAGATCAGGAGACTGGTCCCCCAAGATCAGGAGACCGGTCCCCCAAGATCAGGAGACTGGTCTCCCAAGATCAGGAGACTGGTCCCTCAAGACCGGGAGACTGATCCCTCAAGATCAGGAGACCAGTCCCCCAAGACCCGGAGACCGGACTCGCAACCTCTGCGGAGCTGCGCCGACCGGCTAGGTGTACGTACGATCCCCTCGACGCCGGGTTCTCGTCCGCGACGGAAGCCGCTGGCACCGTGGACACACGTGCGTGCCGCGCTGGCCGACGCGCAGCATCTCGATCCGCGCGCCGCAACGGCGGCACGGCTCGCCCGCGCGCCCGTACACGGCGAGGTGCTCCTGCATCCGCCCGTCCGGGTAAATCCAGTCAAAGCTCGTGCCATTGGCGGCGATCGCACGCCTCAGCACGTCCCGGATCGCCGCCAATGGCACGAGCTTTGACTGGATTTACCCGGACGGGCGGATGC
>JABRWC010000044.1:0-23102 GCA_039961675.1 Phycisphaerae bacterium | reverse complement strand
GCGGCGGCTTCGGCGGATAAAGACCGCCCCTACCCGACTTCGGGCAGAGCGGCGCCTCGCGGTTGAGGCGGCGCGCTCACTGTCTGCCTTGCCTTGGCACCGACTGGATCCACGCCCCCGGTGTCGATCCGATCCCGACGCGCAGGCGAGGGACGACTCGCGCGATGGTCGGATATGCTCGCTTACCCTTCTGACACTGATGCCTGCGCGCCGGGCTGACCCACCGGCGGCACTCTCGACGTCGGCCCACGGTCCTACCGTTTCGCCCAACGGCACGATACATTGCCCGGTCTTGGGGAACGCGTGACGCTCCACCCCTCGGAGGTGCGATCGTGGTTGTCGGCGAACTGGTTGAGCAGGTTGACCTGCTGGTCATCGGCGGCGGCCCCGGCGGCTACGTCGCCGCGTTCAAGGCCGCCGATCTCGGCGTAAGCACGGCGATCGTGGAAGACGGGCCGATGCTGGGCGGCGTATGCCTGCGCGAGGGCTGCATTCCGTCGAAAGCCCTGCTCCACGTCGCGCACCTGATCGACGAGGCCCAGCACGTCGGCCAGTTCGGCGTGCGGTACGGCAAGCCGGAGATCGACATTCAGCAGTTGCGCGCGTGGAAAGAAAGCGTTGTGGAACGACTCTGCGGCGGGGTCAAGACGCTGGCCGACAAGCGGCAGGTCCGCGTGATCCAGGGCCGGGCGACCTTCGAGGATCCGCGCACCGTCCGGATTGAAGGGGCAGAATCCGGTCGCGTGCGGTTCAAACACGCGATCATCGCGACCGGCTCACGGCCGAAGCTCCTGCCGGAGAGCGTCATTCCGCGCGATTGCTACCTCGACTCGACGCAGGCGCTGGAGCTGGAGCGAGTTCCGAAGTCGCTGCTGGTCGTAGGAGGTGGATACATCGGACTGGAGCTGGGCCAGGTCTATTGGGGGCTGGGCTGCCGCGTGAGCGTCATCGAGGCGCTGGAGCGGATCGTCCCCGCCGCAGACGAGGACCTGGCGCGCCCCTTGGTCTCGCGGCTCACCAAGCAATTCGAGGCGATCCTTCCTTCGACGAAACTTATCGGCGCTCGGCGCGTGGACGGCGGCGTGGAAGTGAAGTGGAGTCACAAGGGCGCCGAGGATACGCGCGTGTTCGACGCGGTGCTGGTCTCCGTCGGCCGGCAGCCGAACTCCGACGGCCTGCGGCTGGAGAACGTCAAGGTCGCGCTGGACGAGCGCGGCTTCATCAAGGTCGATGAGCACATGCGCACGTCGGAGAAACGCATCTTCGCCATCGGAGACGTGGCCGGCGAGCCGATGCTGGCGCACAAGGCCTCGCACGAGGGGATCGTCGCCGCCGAGGTCGTCGCCGGCCGCCCGGCGAAATTCGACGCGCGGGCGATCCCGGCCGTGGTCTACACCAGCCCGGAGCTGGCATGGTGCGGCGTGACGGAATCGGACGTGCGCGCGAAGAACCTCGACGTGGAGATCGGCAAGTTTCCCTGGGGCGCCTCCGGCCGCGCGATTGCCATGGGCCGGCCTGAGGGGCTGACCAAGATCATCGCCGACAAGGCGACGCACCGCGTGCTGGGCGTCGGCATCGTCGGCGAGGGCGCGGGCGACCTGATCGCCGAGGCCGTGCTCGCGATCGAGATGGGGGCGGAGGCCGGCGACCTGGCGATGACGATCCACCCGCATCCGAACACCTCCGAGACCGTCATGGAAGCGGCCGAGGGTGTGTTCGGGAAACCGATCCACGCGGTGAAGTAGACTCGGCGCGAAGAACGCGGCCCGCCCGCAGCCGGGGGACGGAGCCCCGTGCGGCGCGGCTGGCGTTCGATCCGCGGGATGTCCCTATGCACCTCACATTGCGCCCGACGATCGCCGCGCTCTTGTTGCTGGGCATGACCGCCGGCTGCGCCGGTTCACTCTTCGGCCGCCGACCTGCGACGTCCGCGGACCCGGCCATGGAGAGCGCGCGGGCGCGGCTGCGCCGCGTGTACGCCGACTTGTCTTCGGGACGCTTCCGCGTCATCGCGGATTTCAGCACGGTCGAGCAGGCCCGGGGGTTCCGCGTGCCGAGCGCGGGCGGCGTAGCGGCGGAGCGCGAGCAGCCATCCGTGTCTCTGCTGCACGGCCGTGACGAGACCGGCGCCGGCGCGCTGCGCGCCACGTTGGGGCGCTCCGATACGCTCGAATTGGCGTCCGGCGACGAGCGCGGTCTCGGGTCGCTGCCCGCGGACTGGCAGCCGTACGCGCTGCTGCTGATGAGCATTCACGGACCGCCGGACGGCCTGCGCGTCGAGCTGACCGTTCGCGGCGCCGACGGCGCCGCAAGCTGGTCGCGCACGCTGGCCGTGCAGCCCGGCTGGAGCCTGCAACGCATCGACCTCGGCGACGTCGCCCAGCAGATCGACCTGGCGCACGTTGGATCGCTCGTATGGCGCTTGCCGGACGCCGCGGAACCCACTCCGTTCCTGCTCGATGACCTCGTACTTGTTGATAACAGCCGCACGGTGCTGGGCAATCCGGAGCGTGAGGGCGAACTCTATGTGCTTGAGCGCGGCCGGCGGTTGTGCGTCGGCTGCGGCGGGCGGTTCGAACTGGCGTTCTCCGCTGGCGTGATCGTCGGCTGGAACGAGCCGGGGCGACCAAACCTGACGGTTCCCACGGGGCTCGGGCCGTGGCCGGTTCCGCTGCCCGACGACTGGAGCCGGGGCCGCGCCGCGCCGGTGGCATACGACGATCCGGCGCTCTACGCGGCGTGGGGCGAGCGGGTCAGCGCGGCGCAGACACTGGCAGAGTCCAGCCCGTTACGCGCCGTAGTTCGTGGCTGGTGGCGGTTCAGCACGCCGGCCGAAGGCGACGCGCCCGCTGCCTCCGGCCCCGAGCACTCGTGGCGATACACCATTTACCCCAGCGGTGCGGTCTACGTCTGGGTCTCATCCGAGAGCGCCGGGCGCGGCTGGTCCGGTCCGCGCGTGGGCTATGCCGTAGCGCTGGACGCGCGCTTCGGGTTTCAGCGCGTCGGTCCAGAACCAGCGTACAGCGAGCAGGCGGAGGCGGTGCGCTTCGCGCTGCTTTCGCAGGCGGGTGCCGATCGGCCGGACTTGCTGTGGGTTCCGTTTGACCGCGCGCTGGCGGCGCGCCAGGTCGAGCTGGTCACGTCCGACGAGCGCCGGCTGGCGCTGACGCTCGGCGACGTCGCCGCCGAGGAGCGCGTCGAGAGCGCACACCTGCTGCGGTTCTGGCCGCGCGACCTGGACCAGGCGCCGGAGGGCGAGGTCTGCGCGGGCGATTACCAGCATCCGGCGGAGATTGAGCTGCTGCGCGGCGCGCTGGCGGCGGGCGTCGCGGGCGACCTGGACGGCGACGGCTTCAACGAGTCCGAGGGCTGCCACGAGCTGCGTCTGGACGACAACCTGCTGCGCTTCCGGCTCAAGCAGGGGCGGTGGCTGCGGCATGCGTCGGTGGTGCGCGTGCACGGCACGACGGGCCGGCGCTGCTGGGTGTACGCGGACGGCCGGATCGTGGACACGGTGGAGCGCGACGGCGAGGGCCGACTGCTGATCGCGCTGCCGGAATTCCTTTCGTCGGAGCCGCTGATCGAAGTTACGGCGCGCTGACGTCGCCTGCGGCGCGCGATTCGCTTGACGGTGCTCGGCATGGAATCTAGCATCCCGTGACGGATGGATTCACGTTGCGGAGCCGCCGCGATGGCCGGCATTTGCGAACGTTGCAAGAAGGCGCAGGCCACCTATCACCTGACGGACATCTCCGCCGACGGGGACCGGAACGAGCGTCACCTGTGCGAGCGCTGCGCCGTTGAGGAGGGCCTGGTGCAGGTGCATAAGCCCTCGCTGTCGGCGGAGATCCTCCAGCACTTCGTGAGCACCGCCAAGTCGTTGGCTTCGTCGCACAACGAGCTGATCTGCCCCGACTGCGGCATGACCTACCTTGAATTCCGCAACCAGGGGCTGCTTGGCTGTGCCAAGGATTACGACGCGTTTCGCGAGGCCCTGCACCCGCTCATCGAGCGCGAGCACGACGGCGCCGACCACCACGTCGGCAAGTCGCCGCGCGCCGCCGCGAGCACGCACGCCGCGGACCAGGAAGTCCGACGCCTGAAGAAACAGCTCGAAGAGGCCGTTGCCGCGGAGGACTACGAGCGGGCCGCGAGCCTGCGCGACCGGCTGCGCGAGCTGGAGCGTGCCGATGAGTGATCCGGTCGGACATTTTGCCCGCCAGCCGGGAGAGTGGCTGCGCGGCGTCGGGCCGCTGAACGAGATCGTGATTTCGACCCGCATCCGCCTGGCGCGGAACCTGCGCGAGTTCGTCTTCCTGACGCGGGCCGACGAGCAGACGCGTCAGGAGATCGCCAACACGCTCGACGCCGCCGCGCGCAAGACGCGCGTGCTGGCGCAATGCGTGTTTGTAGACGTGGAGGCGCTGGACGAGCTCGACCGCCGCGTTCTGGCAGAGCGGCACCTGATCAGCCGACAGCACGCCGAGGGCGCCGGAGCGAGGCGGGCGGTGCTGGACCCGGCGCAGGTCTGCTCGCTGATGATCAACGAGGAGGACCACCTGCGCATCCAGGTGATCCGCAGCGGGCTGCAACTGGACGCGGCCTGGGAGCAGATCAACGCCATCGACGACGCTCTGGACGAGCGTGTCGAGTACGCGTTCCACCCGCAGTACGGCTACCTCACCGCGTGCCCAACGAACGTCGGCACGGGCATCCGCGTTTCGGTCATGCTGCACCTGCCCGCGCTGCGGCTGACCAACGAGGTGGAGAAGGTCGGCCAGGCGGCCAAGGAGCTCAAGCTCGCGATCCGCGGGCTGTACGGCGAGGGCACGGACGCCTTGGGCGATTTCTTCCAAATCAGCAACCAGATCACGCTCGGCCGCAGCGAGCAGGAGATCATCGACGACTTCAAGAAGGAGATCATCCCCAAGATCGTCAAGTATGAGCAAGCGGCCCGCGACGCGCTCGTCGAGCACCGCGCGTCTGCGCTCGATGACAAGGTCTACCGCGCCATGGGCCAGCTCCAGAACGCGCGGCTGATCAGCTCCAACGAGGCGCTCCAGTGCCTCTCGCACGTCCGCATGGGCCTGCACACCGGCCGCATCAAGTCGGTCGACATCAGCACGCTGAACGAACTGTTCATCCAGACCCAGCCCGCTCATCTTCAGAAGCTGTATGGGGAACGGCTCACGGGAGAGCAGCGCAGCGTCGCCCGCGCCAACCTGATTCGCACGCGTCTCAGCCGAAACTGAAGCGGATTTGCGCATTCCGCAGCGTCGGACTCGGAGGTCCGACGCTACGGGCACGATGAACCGTACAGCTCCAAGAGCCGAGAGAGATCGGCCAGATCGACCGCGCCGTCGCCCGTCAGGTCGCCATCGTCGTAGCTCATGCCGCTGCTGACGCCGAAGTTGCCGAGCAGCCGGCTCAGGTCACCGAGTCCAACCTGCCCGTCGCCATCCAGGTCCCCCGGGCACGGCGCCGCGCACGTTACGCTCGTGACCCTCAGGTCGTCGATCGCCGCCTCGACCAGCGACGGTTCCGCAAGATCGGAAGCGACGAAACGCAGCCGCACCGCGGCTGTGGTCGACACGAAGTCCGACAGGCGAAACTCGTGGAAGAACCAGCCGCCGGACGCCTGCGCCCCCGCGGGACCGACGGTCTCGACGGTGGTCCAGGCCGAGCCGCCGTCATTCGAGACGTCGACGACGAACGTGTCGGCGTTCGGCGCGGTGCCTTCATCATTGGAGTACCAGCGCCAGTACGAGACATGCGCATCGTCGCCGCTGCCCAGGTCATACACCGGCGAGAGCAGCGTGGTGGCGCCGCCGTCCACGTCGTAGCTCCCGACGCTCGGGCCGGCGCGGCCGTCGGTCACCCAGCATTGCGTGCCGCCGGCCGTGTGGTCGTCGCCTGGCTGCGCGCCGGTCGGCTCGGGATCGGTGCGGCCCCAGATTCCGATCGTGGCCGAATCGCCGGGCGCGCCCGCGGTCCATCCCGAATCGACCTCGAACGCGTCGTCAGCCACCGTCGCGGTCGAAATCAGCGCCGTGGCCGCGTACGGGTCGGGCGGAACGCCGCAGCCGCCGGGGTCGTAGTAGCGCTGCCCGTTGGTGGCCTCGACGCTCATGTAGTACTGCACGACGCTGTCGCAGGTCACGGGCGGGAACACGGCGTCGTAGACGTTCGGCGTCACCTGCGTCATCGGCACTTCGAGCACGCCGCCGCCGCCGTCATAGTGCAGGATTCCGGTGTCCGGCTGGGGGGTGAGATTGCCGTTCGGCGCGACCTCGACGCGCACGGTCGTGCCGCCAGCCGGGTCGATCAGCGTGGGGCGATCATTCGGGTAGGTGAAGAGCAGCGGCTGGGCTTGCAGGCAGACGCCCTGAGGCGCAGCGAGCGCGGCTTGCAACCCTGCGTGGTTGATGCCGGTCCCGACGTTCGCTCCGCCGCCGGTGGAGCAGCCGCCGTGCGTGTGAATGCCGATCGCCAGCCCGGTGGATTCGTCCACCACGGGCGAGCCGGAATTCCCGCCGGTCGTGTCGGTCTGGTAGGTGACGGTGGTTCCGGCGAAGGAGAAGTACGGTCCCAGGTGCGTCTTCTGCACCTGGTTCCACTGGTTGGGGACCGGCGGGCTGGTGGTGCCGTAGCCCGTAATGCGAATCTGCTGGCCGGAAACGGGCGGCGGCACGGACGCCAGGTCGAACGCGGCGTCTTGCGCGGCGTACGGCGTCAGCCCGGTCGTGGAATTCGCGAAGCAGCCGAAGTAGCCCCAGTCATTGCCCTGTCCCTGGCCGCCGTTGGTCTGCACCGAAGCATTGTCGACGGAGTACTGGTCCTCCGGTGGCGGGTGGTTCAACCCGCCCGACGAGCTCGAGAGCGGCACGTTGAACTCGATGACCGAAAGCTCGCTCGTGCAGTGGCCGGCGGTCAGGAAGCAGTGTCCGCAGTCGTTGATCAGCCACGCGGTGCAACCGACCGGCAGCACGCGAGCGGCGCGCGGGTCGTCGGAGAGCTGCCGATCGTCGGTGGTGCCGCAGATGCTTCGTTCAGCGGGCGGCGGATCGCCGGCGGTGAGCTTGCTCATCACGAGTCGATTCGGGCCGGCGCCGGGGTGCGCGTACAGATCGATTCGCGCCATGTCGCCGTTCAGGTAAGCGGACGTATTGTGCCACTCGCGCACGTGCCGGGCGTTGAGATGCTGATACGCGCCGTCCAGCATCGAGGTGACGATCAGGAACGACCCGTCGCCCGCGGCTTCGTCGCCCGCGAGCAGCACGCTGTCGAAATTCAGACGAATCCACGCCGCGCCCGGGGCGGCGACCGTCGTGCTGAAGACCACGCACAGCTCCGGTCCCTCGTTGGCGACCGGGCCGGAATCCACGACGGCCAAGACTTCGTGACTGCTCAGCGGCGCGGTGAGAATTTCCTGCGCCCGTGCGGACGAGATCATTGCCGCGCCGAGCGAGAGTCCGAGCGAACGTGCGAAAACAACGAGGCGACTCGATCGCATCTTCAGCCCTCCGGCTGGATCCGCGGCGACGAGGAACGCGTGAGAAAGCGCGCGGCCGCTGGCCAGGCAAAAAAAATGTCCCGGCTCGGCTTGCGGGCCGACGCCTGGGGCCGATTGCAAGTCTAACGATGCGCACCGCGGCGTTCAATTCAGACTTTGCCGCCGGACGGTGTTTTCGCCGCATCGCTACCGATCCTCGGTGCCGCCGCGCCGCAGCCGCCGGTTGTACGCGCATGCGTCCGGCACGGGTATCATGCCGTTCCCGCCCGGACTCGCGGGGGCGGTCGGTGCCGGCGGACGGAAGCGATGTAGAGCCGCGTTCCGGCGCGAACCTCCCGCCGCGGGCACCTGCGATCGAACGGAGAAAACACGAGATGCTGAATCCGTCGCCTCGCGCCGTGCGATGGTCCGTCGCCGCGCTGCTGGGCGCCATCGCGGGCTGCTCGGACGCCTCTTGGGACAAATGGCTTCCGAAAAACAAGCCCCCGCCGGAGCCCGCTCCGAAGGCCGCGGCCGAAGTCTCGCCGGTGCTCGTGGATACGATCGGGGCCAAAACCGTACTGGGCAGCGTACAGCCGGTGATTCTGCGTGGGTTCGGGGTCGTGGTCGGCCTGGGGCAGGACGGCGGCAGCGACTGCCCGACGACGGTTCGCGAGTACCTGATCGACTACTTTCAGCGCGAGTACGCGCCGGACGGCGCCGGCGGCACACGGCCGCGCGTCTCGCCGCAGAAACTGCTCGAATCCCCGGATTCGGCGGTGGTACAGATCATGGGGATCGTCCAGGGCGGAGCGCGCAAGGGCGCTCGTTTCGATCTCCAGGTGGAGGCGCTGGGCACGCAGACGCGCTCACTCGAGGGCGGGCTGCTGCTGCCGTGCGCGCTGCGCATCTTCGACGCGTCGGCCAGTGGGCGCGGGATGCTTGCCGGGCAGACGCTGGCCCGCGCTCAGGGACCCGTGTACACGAAGCCCGGCGGTCACGACGCAAACGGCTCGCGCCCGAACGTCCGGCGCGGAATGGTCCTCGGCGGAGGGATGACGCTCGAAGACCGTCCGGCACGCCTGCTGCTCAACGAACCGTCGTACGCGCTGGCGCGGCGGATGGAGAACCGCATCAACGAACGGTTCGGCCAGTCCCCGCCGGCGGCCGAGGCCGTCAGCATGGGCTACATCCAGATTTCCACGCCCGCTGCCTATGCCGAGCGGCCGGAGCGCTATCTCCAACTGGCCGCGCATCTGTACCTGGAGAACTCGCCGGGCTATGTCGAGCAGCGCATGCGCGAGCTGCTGGAGCAGATTCGCGCGGCGTCTGATCGACTCAACAGCATCGCGCTCATCTGGGAGGGCATTGGCCCCACCGCGATCCCCAGCATTCAGCCGCTGTATTCCGATCCCGACGCGCGCGTGCGGTTATTCGCGGCGCGGGCCGGCGTTCGGCTTGGCGACGCGTCGGCAGTTCCAGTCCTGGCCGCCCTGGCGACCGAACGCGGCGGCGCCCACCAGCTCGACGCGGTCCGCGAGTTGGCCGAATGCGGCCTTACTCCCGCCGCCTTGCGGCTGGCGAGCCTGCTGGACCACGGCGACGGCTCGCTGCGGATCGCCGCGTACGAAGGGCTGCGGCGGTTTCGGCACCCGTCGATCGTGTCGCGTTCGTACCCCAGCCCGCTCGATCCGCGGCAGCCGAGCCTGACACTGGACGTGGTTGATTCATCCGGCCCGCCGCTGATCTACGTGCGCCAGTCGCGCGAACCGCTCATCGCGGTGTTCGGCAAGAACACGGCTGTGCACGTGCCGGTTTTCTACTCGCACCCGAGGGAATGGGTGACGCTGAACGCGCTCGAGGGCGCCGACCTGATCACGCTGTACGCGCGGACGCGGCGCAGCGGCGTGCTGTCCGACCACATGTTCGTCGCGCCGCGCGTCGTGGACCTCGTGCACCGCATGGCGTCGCTGCCCGTGAAGGGCGACGACGGGCGATACCAGGGGCTGGGGCTGCATTACGCCGTGATCGTGGAGGCGCTCGGCGAACTGTGCCGCAACGGCGCGATTCCGGCGCAGTTCGTGCTGGAGACGCCGGCGCTTCCGGACCTGCTGGCACCGAGCGAGCTGCCTGAGCGTCCGGAAGGCGAGCCGCCAGCAGCCAGCGAGCCGGCGCCGGAGCTGCCCGAGAACGCCGACGTGCTGGTTCCGAAGGAAAAGGAAGGCCGACCCGAATGAGCCACGCCCGCACCGAACAACCGGTCCGGCTCCAGAAGTTCCTCGCGGACGCGGGCGTCGCCTCGCGCCGCCGCGCCGAGGAACTGATCGCCGAGGGCCACGTGTTGGTCAACGACGAGATCGTGGACACGCTGCCGGCGTTTGTCCGCGCGGCCGACCGCGTGACCGTGGACGGACGGCTCGTGCGGCCCGCGCCGAACGTGTACTACGCCGTCCACAAGCCGCGCAACTACTCGTTTGGCACGCGCCGCAACGGCGGCCACAGCGTCGTCCAGTTCCTGCCCAAGCTGCCCGTTCGGCTGCTGCCGGCGACGCCGCTGGCACCCGAGCACAGCGGATTGATGATCGTCACCAGCGACGGGGAACTGGCGCAAGCTCTGGCCCGCCCGGGACCGGGCGCGGCGCGCACCTACCGCGCGGACGTGCGCGACGACGTGCGCGCCGACGGGCTGGCGCGCGTCCGAGGCGGCATCCGGATCGACGGCGTGCTGGTGCGGGCAGAGCAGGCGGAACTGGTGCACCGCGGGCGCGAGGGCTGCATCGTGGAAGTCACGATCTCGGACCGGCACGATCGCCACGTGGTTCAGCTTCTCCTGGCGGCGGGTTTGCGCGTCCGTCGGCTGAAGCGACTCCAGGTCGGCCCCATCAGCTTGCGCGGGCTGGGGCCGGGCCAGTGGCGTCCATTGACCGCGCGCGAGGTTGAGCGGCTGCGCCGGGCCGCGGCATCGGCGCCGCCGGCGCCGGTTCGACGGCAGACGACCTCGAGTCCATCGCCAAGGTCCGGCCGGTCGCGGCGCCGCGGCGCGGGCTTTCCGCATGCGGCGATGTCGGAGCGGAGCCCCGCGGGCGGCATCCGGCGCGGTCCGGCTGAAGTCGGTCGGCGCGCCTCGACCGGCGAGCGGCCTGGCGGCCCGCGTCGCCGCATTGTGACTTGACGCGAAATCCGACGCGCGAGGCGGCTTGGGAGATCGACACGTTCAATCAGGAGCATTTCATGCGAACGATCCAGTTACGTGGGGCGCTGCTGTTGCTCGCGTTCGGCACCTTGTCCGCGACGGCGGAAGGCCCCCAGACGCGCCCGGCCGAGCCGACGTCGCAGCAGGAGCAGATGGAGAAATGGATGTTGGCGGCGCAGCCCGGCGAGTCGCACAAGCTGCTGGGCCGGCTGGCGGGCCGCTGGTCGATGGTGGCGAAGTTCCGCGACGACGAGCAGTCGCCGTGGCAGGAATCCAAGGGCGAGGCGGAGTACGAACCGCTGCTCGACGGCCGGTTCCTGCTGGAAAAGGCCGTGTGCAAATTCGAGGACTTCGAGTTCCGCTGGAACGGACTGCTCGGCCATGACAACGTGCAGAAGAAGTTCACTGCGGTCTGGGTGGACAACATGAGCACGGGCATGGAGACCGCCGAGGGTGCCGCCGAGCGCGACGTCATCACGTATTCCGGACAGCAGGACGACCCGGGTTCGGGCGAACACCGCAAGTTCAAGTGGATCATCGATCTCTCGAAGCCGGACCGGGCGACGATCGAGATGCGCGACATCGGCCCGGACGGCAAGGAATTCCACAACATGACGCTGGAGCTGACGCGCGCGAAGTGACAAGACGCGCAGACGCGCAGACTGCCGCCCAGCGCGCCGGCGATCGCAAGACGCCGAACGTGTCTTGAAGCGCCGAACCGGCGCCGCAGCGTCTGACCCAACACAGAGCGTCGAACCCGTTGCGGAGCGGTGGAAGAGCTTGGCCCACGGCGCAAGCCGTGGTTAGGAATGCACAGGATCACGCAAGCCCGCAGTGGCGAAAGAGCGCGCCGACATTTTCAGCTCAACTCGGTCCAACATCGCCCGGCTGGATTCGGCGCCGATCGACGTCCGAACCGCGCCGCCGAACCGGCCGGCCGCGCCCCGCACTTCCACGCGGGGTTCTGACTCTCGTGGCGCGGTATAATGCAATTCGAGCGCCCGCGGGTCGCCCGGTCGGCTTACGACTCGGCGACCCTGTGCGTCGGCTGGGCGCTCGGCCGACGCGGCGGCGCTGCGCCTCGGCGAGCCGTACACTCGATGGAGCCGTTACATGATTCGCACGACCTTCACCGCTGCGATTTGCGTTTCGCTCCTTTCGATCGCCTCGTTCGCCGATCACTGCCCGCTCGGCGGCTGCACCGGCGACCTGAACGGCGACCGGGCCGTCGATCTCGCGGACCTGTCGGACCTGCTCGAGAACTTCGGCTGCTGCGTCGGCGACGGGTGCTACGACGCGAACGCCGACCTGGACGCCAGCGGCTGCGTCGATCTGCCCGATTTGAGCGCGCTGTTGTCGAACTTCGGCGGCGGCTGTCCGCTCTTTGAATACCCGCCGCCAGCGACCAACGACGAGGCGGAGCAGATCGCGCTGGAGATGCTCGGTCCCGGCGGCGGGCTGTTCGCGGACGCGGCCGTGATCGCGCGCGTGGCGCAGGACCTGGATGCCATCCGCGCGTTCGAGGCGTCGCTGGCAAATCAGTTCCACTCCCCGGAATGGGCCGCAGAGGACCTGCTTGTGGCGGTCGATCCCGGGCTGCCGCACGACGATTTTTTGTGCCTGAACGAGTACTACCAGGCGGTGATCACGGGCGAGATTCCTTCGCTGCACCTGTACGTCCTGCAATTCCCGCGGGCGCTCAACCCGGAGGCGATGGCGCTGATCTACGCCGCGGCGCCGGAGGTGGAGTACGCGGAACCGAACGGCTTCATCGGGGGCGAGAACTACTGGCGGCCGACGGTTCGCGCCGGCGGCGTGTGGGAATGGAGCATCGACGACGGCTTTATGGACTGCTTCGACGGCTGCGACTGCCACCGGGCGTGGGTTTTTCAGACGACGGCGGCCGGCGAGGTGACGCTGATCAGCTTTGATTATTACGGGCAGCCGTGGTGTCCGTGAGTCTGAGCGTCGACGAGAATCACCGTCGCCACTGAAGTCACACTTTCAGTCTCGCCGTCGGCTGGGCCACCTGCTTGCTTTGGCCGCCGGTCAGGCCGTAGTCGGTCACGGCGGGGTTCTTGCGCGGCTTGACGTGCCGCGTCTCCTCGAAGACCTCGAGCAGTTTTTCCTTGTCGAAGATCATCTCGTGCCGCGTTCGGCCGATCAGGTCGTAGTGCGGCGTAAGCTCGATCGCGTCCACCGGGCAGGCTTCCTCGCACATGCCGCAGTAGATGCAGCGCAGCTCGTCGATGTCGAACTTGACCGGGTACTTCTCGCGGTCGGGCCAGGGCGACTCGCCGGCCTCGATATGGATGCAGTGCGCCGGGCAGGCCGTGCTGCACATGAAGCACGCCACGCACGCCACGCGGCCGTCCGGGTCCTTGTTGAGCCGGTGCACGCCGCGGTAGTTCTCGACGCGCAGCTCGCGTTTCTGCTCGGGGTATTGCACGACCCGCTGGAGGCGCTTGCGCTTGTTGAACATGTGCCGCAGCGTGGTGCGCATGCCGTCGATGATCTGCGGCAGAAACAGCCGCTCGGCGGCCGAGAGCTGCGGGGACTCGATCACGAGGATGTCTTCGTCGCGGATCATGCTGGCTCACGTTCTGCGGGCCCGCCGAGCGCCGTCTCGCGGCGCAACGCTCCCGCGCGGCCCCGGGTCATCAGGATAATCGCCCGCGGCGGATCGGCAAGCGCGCGGTTGCGCGGCGCCGGCGCTCCCCTGATTGCCGTTGTCAGCGCCCCGCGGCCGGGGCGCCGGTGTCGAGATCGTGCTGCACGCCCGATTCATCGACGCGCAGCGTGTCCGTCGCCAGCCGAAAGTTCAGCAGCGCGCTCCAGCGCGACGTTTTGGCGAGGTTCAGGTCGTTTTGGGCGCGGACGAACGCGTCGTCGGCCTCGACCTTGTCGCGGTTGTCGATCAGCCCTTCTTCGAACTGAATCTGCGCGAACTCGCTCTGCTTCTGCGCGACCGACAGGTTGCGGCGCTGAATCTCGACCAGTTGCTCCTGGAGGCGAATCTGGTTCACCGCCGCGAGCACCTCGGCCCGCACGCGTTCGAGCTGCTCCTCGCAAAAGCGCTGGGCGCGGCGCACGTCGATCAGCGCTGCGCGGAACTGGTTCCGCTCGCGGAAGCGGTCGTTCATCGCCAGGATCAGCTCCGAGCGCCACGTGGCCCGCGCCGACTCGAAGCCGCCCAGCTTGTAGTGCTCCGGGTCGGTGTCGAACACCAGCGACGAGTTCAGGTTCAGCTCCGGCAGCAGCGCGTTGCGGGCCAGCGCCACCCCGCGCTTCGCGTCGTCGATCTGGTCGCGCAGGTTCTGAATGTCGAGCCGAAGCTGCTCCGCGGTGCGCAGCGCGAGCGCGATGTCGCCCGCCGCGACCGGCCGCCGCAGGAGCGGGTACTGACCCGCCTCGATCGCTTGCTCGATGGACTCGATGTTTTCGAGGTCTTCCAGCCCGATCTGCTCCTCGACCGGCATGCCGATCAGGATCTTGAACTGGTCGACGTCCGCGCGGAACCCCTCGCGAAGCTGCGCCAGCCGGTTGCTCTCCGACAGCAGTCGCTGCTCAGCGCGGCCGACGTCCAGCGGCGTGGCCTGCTCCGCCGCCGTCAGGGCCTCGGTGCGCTCGAAGTCGTTGAACGCGTTCCGCAGGCTGGTCTCGCCGTCGAGCACCGCCTGCTTGGAGCGCAGCAGGTCGAAGTAGCTGCGCGCCACGCCGACAAGCTGCCTGCGGCGGAAGCGCTCGTAGTCGCGCACCGCGTAGGTCAGGTCGCGCTCGAGCTGGATCAGGTCCTCGCGCGCCACGTGTCCCGCCCCGCGCAGGAAGGGAATCTCAAGCTCCAGCCGCGTCTGGCTGCCCTCGCTGGCCGTGATGGTCCGCTTCACGTCGCGGATCAGCGTGCTGACCGCGCCGGCGGTGAATTGGCCGCCGTACGGCAGCCGCTGCGCGACGCTCAAGTCCGAGACGAAGCGCGTGGCCTGGTCGAAGTTCGTCACTTCGCCGAAGTTGCCGTACACCTCGCGCAGGGTGGCGGCGAACTGCGGCGTCCAGAGGTGCCGCTCCAGCGTCAAGGCGAGGGCGGCAAGGTACAAATCCTCTCGCGCGTTCAGGTAGTCGCGCTGGCGCTGCTGGGCGTAGGCCAGCGCGTCGGTCAGCGTGAAGACCTGTTTGCGGAAGCCGCGCGGACCGCGCTGCGCCTCTTGCAGGATCGCCGCGCGGTTCACCGGCGACGACGACGGGCTGGAGGCCGGCGCGGCCGAGTTGTCCGAAAGAGGGCGGCTGGTGGCTGGAAGCGCGACCGGCGCGGAGGCTGTGGTCGTCTCCGCGTCGCCGCGTATGCCGGACTTGTCGGGCTGGTCGAACTCGAGCGGGACGGCGGTCGGCTGGTCGGCCGGGGTCATGCGGTAGGCCGTTTCACCCGGTTGGGGTAGCGCGCTGTCTGCGTCCGACAGGCGGGTGTTGCTGACCTCGGCCAGCACCTGCCGCTGGCGCGCGGCGATTGCCTCGGCGACGTCCCGGTCGGTCACCCGAACGAGCTGCGTGCAGCCGGCGGCGAGCAGGATCGACATTGCGGCGAGCTGCCGCGCCGCGCGCCGCAATCGAAATCCGACCGCGCTCATCAAGGAGGACCTCGGACCGGGACCACGTTTTCGCGCCGACCGCGCCGGTTCGCCGCGACGAACTCGATCATACGCCACGGCGCGGAGGCTGCCCACGGATCGGCGGCGGCGTTCTATAATCCGCCCATCGGCTCGACCGCCGCTCGGGACGATCATGAGAATCCGCCTGATCCGCATCTCGCTGGCCGCCAAGTACCGCATCCTGTTCGGCCTCGCGGTTGTGCTGATCATCGGCGCTGCGCTATGCGTTCCCTGGTTCCACATGGAGAACCTCGTCTACCAGCAGCCGTTCCGCGAGGCCCAGCGCGTGGCCGACGACTACTTCCGGCTGGCGCTGGCGAATCCCGGCGCGCCGGGTGGCGTCGCGGTCGGTCTGCACGGCGTGGACACCAGCCTGCTCCCGGCGGGGCCGCACGAGGTGCGGTTCGTGCGGTTGTCCGGTGTGCGCGGCGCCGAGGAGCCGGTGTTCGACGACCAAGCTTCTAGCCCGTTCCTGCTGAAGTCGGCCCGGACGTTCCTGACGCACCCGGAGAGCGAGTTCGTCTTTCACACGCAGGAGCACGAGGCGGGTCGCCGGTTCCTCTACGCCCACGCGATCCGGGTCAAGAAGAGCTGTCTCTCGTGCCATGACGAGGGCAAGACCGCGCGGCCGTACCGCGAGAACGAGTTGGCGGGGATTCTGGCCGTCGAGCTGCCGGCGCGGCTGAGCGACCAGGAGCTGCTGCTGAACCGCCTGACGATGATCGCCGCCGGGGCGCTGGCGGGCGTGCTGGCGATTCTGGTCTTCTACATCATCACGCACCGGTTCATCCTCTCGCCGATCGAGGAGCTGCGCGGGGTGGCGATCACCGCGGCGGGCGGCAACCTGGATGTGCGCTCGGTACTCAAGACCGGCGACGAGTTCGAGTACCTGTCTGAGTCGTTCAACGACATGCTCGAGAAGCTGCGCGCGTCGCAAGACGAATTGCGTCGGGCGAACAAGTTGCTGGACCAGAAGCTCGGCGAGGTGGCCGAGACGAACGTCGCGTTGTACGAGGCCAACCGCCTCAAGAGCGAGTTTCTCGCCAACGTCTCGCACGAGCTGCGCACGCCGCTGACCAGCATCATCGGCTTCGCCGAGCTGATCCGCGAGGGGCCGGTGAGCGAGGCGAACGGTCGCGTGTCGCGCTACGCCGAGAACATCCTGATCTCGGGCCGCATCCTGCTGGAGATCATCAATGACCTGCTGGACCTGGCGAAGATCGAGGCCGGCCGAGTGGACTTGCAGCTCGAGACCGTGGACGTCGCCGAGACTTGCGGGACGCTGCTGGATTTCGTGCGGCCGCAGGCGGACAAGAAGCAGCTCACGCTCGAGCTTCAGTGCGGGCCGGAGCTGCCGATCCTGATCACCGACCGCAAGAAACTGCGCCAGATCATGCTCAACCTGCTCTCGAACGCGATGAAGTTCACGCCCGAGCAGGGCCGCATCGTGCTCAGCGCCGAGCGCACCGAGCCGGACCGCGTGCGGCTGGCCGTGGCGGACACGGGTCCGGGCATCTCCGCCGAGCATCAGAAGTTGATCTTCGACAAGTTCCGGCAGGTGGACCAGTCCGTGACGCGCGAGCATCACGGGACCGGGCTGGGGCTGGCCATCGCGCGCGAGCTGACGGGGCTGCTCGGGGGCGAGATCGGCGTCGAGAGCGAGCTCGGGCGCGGGGCGGTCTTCTGGGTCCGCCTGCCCACAGCGGCGCCCGAGACGCACGCCACGCGGACCCCCGTCTCACTGACCTGACCCTGGCGACGATCGTTCGGCGCCGGCGGTTCCAGAAATGACTGAAACGCAGACCACGAAGACGCGGCGCGCTTGCCGCGGCGCGCCGGCCGCAGGGACTCGAATTCGCCGCTGGCAATCGTGCAGCAGGCTGCCTATAATAAATTACGAACATTCACTCCGGGCCGGGGACGTTTCGTACCGGCCATCGCCAGGGGGGACAGGTCATGACCGCACCGTTCCGCGCCGCACGACCGCGCCGGCTCGCGGGATTTGTGTTCGCACCCGGGCTCGCGCTGCTGGCCGTGCTTGTCGGCTGCACGCCCCAGGCCGGACCGACTGGCCTGGCGAACGAACTGATGAACCCGCCGGCGGAGGTTACGCTCGTCGCGTCAGACCTTGCGGGACCAGGCGGCGCGCTGCTCTTTGAGGGCGAGCGGCACGTGGACGCGCTCACCGTTCCGTACAACACGCTGGTCGGCGTGTATAAGGACGGGCAGGTGTACCTGTATCACCCGGCGCTCGGCGACGAACCCGTGTCGGAATACAACTCGCGCCGGGCCGCAGGGTACTTCCTGGTCGGGCAGCTCGACGCATCGGGCAAGGGCAACATGCTGGCCCAGACGCGGATGGGCGCGACCGGCTCGGTCCGCCTCCGCACGGGCGTGGACTTTTCCCGGCAGGATTGGGGCAACGGGCGCGTCGCGAACCTCGGGTCGCGCTGGGTGGCGGTGGACACCGGGCGCGCGAACGCGCTGGGCGCGCAGCCTTACGTTATCCAGCCGTACAGCGTTCCCGTCCCGACCGGCTACGTATCCGGCATCCTACAGTTCTCCGAACTGCTGCTCGCCGACAGCCCCCTGGGCAAGCTCGATGAGCAGCTCGCGGATGCGCCGTCGCGCGACGTGAAGCTGTTGAGCACCAAGGTCGAGTCGTTCGGATCGGTCGTGCGCGCGCTGCCGCTGATGCTTGCAGACGACTGGCTCGGCCTGCTGGGAAGCGATTTCTGGGCCAGCGTGGGCGAGGCCTGGGTGGCCAACCCCGAACTGTTCGGGCGCGTGGACGCGCTGGACGCCGCGCACATCGTGCTCGGCGCCGTCCGCGTCGGCGCGAAGGTGGTGATCCCGCTGGACTGCATGGAAGCCGTGATCGTCGACTTCTTCGGCGGCGCATTCGTCGAGTCGCCGATCCTCGGTGGCCTGGCCGAGGACCCCGAAGCCCTGCGGCACCTGTACACCGAGACGTTCATGGGCCTGCTGGATTCGCTCGCGGGCTGCGGACTGGAACTTCTGGCGGCGCCGACGCTCGCCGGTGAACCCGCGGCGTTGGCCGCGAACCAGGCGCTCGACATCTACGGCTCCGGAAAGTGGGTGCTCGACAACGCGGTGCTCGGCACGTGGAGCGTGGTGAAGTACCGCGCGTATGACCGCATCGAGCTGGAGCAGCCGGCGCGAACGCGGCAGGTCACGTGGCAGGGATCGCTCCAGAGCGGCGAATCTCACCGGGTCGTGACGCCGGACGACGCGCTGAACGCGATGGGCGCGACGATGCGGGTGGAGTACGCGTGGGTTCCGGACGACCCGGGCGCGAGCTGCGAGCGCAAGGCCGGGTTCTATTCCGGGTTCGCGGTGGAGGGGATTTCGTACACCATCAACCCCTCGGGCGATCCGGGCTTCTACCTCAGCGAGGACTACATCACGCGCACGCAAGTGGACGAGAATCACGCGGTCGTCGTGTGCGCAGCGCCCGTCTTCCCCGAGGTGCCGTCGAGTCCGCTGGGCGGGTGGGAGCACTACGCGCTCGCTCCAACGGTCACCTACATCGCGCACGTGCAGTACGATTCATGGTGGGAGATGATGTACGGCGTGGGGTACATGGGAGCGCAGGCGCTGCCGCCGCTGTGCACGGGCCATTACGACGTCTCGGTGACGATCGACTACGCATCGGCCGATTGACGGAGGAGCTGCGTCTGCCGCCTGACAGGTCGAGGACGGGCGGCCAAGGCTGCGATGCGCTCATGTCGTGGTCGCAAGCTGGTCGTGCCGCGGCCATTGCGTGGTCATGCTACGGACCGCCGCGGGCGGCCGAACCATCTCGCGAGCAGCACCGGCCCGCGGCTCGCGCCGGCGCTTCGTCGCGTCGCTGGCGCTCCGCTCAGGATGACGCGTAATGGGCCACTGCGAATGATCCGTCCCGGTCGGGTTCAAACGCTCAGAGCGGACGGCGCTGCGACTCTTCCGACATCACGCGTTCGCAGATTTCAACCACCCGCCGTCGTGTCCGAACGTCGACCCCGCCGCTTTCCGCCGCCCGCAACTCCGTCAGAAGATCCTCGTCCCTCCGCATCGCCGCCACCAACGCCCGGCAACGCGGACACGCGACCAGGTGCGCGCTGAACGCCGGCGAGCGGCCGCGGCCGGCAAGGAACTCAAGGGCCGCGGAAGCAGGGTCCTGAGGGCAGCGATTGGCGCCCATGCCTCAGACCTCCCCCAGCTCGACGTTGAGTTTTGCGTTGGTCTCGCGGATGCGCTGGATCATCTCCGAGCGGATGGAGTAGAGCCGCGCGGTCGACAGCCCCAGGTCGCGCGCCACGCGCTCGGCCGGCTCGCGGTTCAGCACGTAGCGCTCGAATGCGAGCATGTCGCGCGGCCGCACGCCGCGTGAACTCCGCAGCCGATCCAAGCACAGCCGGAGCCGCTCCTCCTGTTCCATGCGGCGGATTTCGGGGTCTACAGGAGCGGCCGGGTCCTCGCCCAGCTTGTCGATGTCGCGCGCCCGGATCGGACCAGCGGCGCGCTTCCGCTGGGCGACGATCGCATGGTTGATTACCGTCTTGAGATAGTGGCGGAAACGGCCGATGCCGTGGTCGACCTTGAACCCGCTTCGCAGTGACTGCATGAAGTTGCGGACCACCGCGGCGACCACTTCTTCGGCGTCGGCATCCGAGAGTCCGGCGTGCCGGGCGTAGCGGAACGTGAGGTTGCCGTAGACTTCGAAGAAGGTCCGCCAGGCATCGTCTTTCCCTTCTCGGCAGCGCTCGATCAGCGTCAGCCGCGTCTCAGGGACGCCCGCGTCCGAATTCGCCATGCCGCCCCTCTCCGCGCGCCCGGCCCCCCGCGCTCCCGCCGTCGGGGCGGGCAGGCATGCCGTGGGTCTGGTTTCCGCCAGCATGGTCATCGTAGAAGCCTGCGCCGGTTCGTTCAAAACCGAATAGCACGACGGGCGGCGGACCTTCGCAAGAAACGCAGAATTCGGCGCGCAGTGTGTGGCCGTGCTGCGCCCGGCAACGCCGCGGAACGTCGCGGCGCCCCGGCGCAAAACAAGACGCCGCGGCGCCTTCGGATTGAACGCGCCGCGACGTCCGCTCGTGACCATTCCCCTCCTTGCCTCGTTCGCCCTCCCTGCCTCTTTCACCCTCCTGCGCTTCCCGCCGCTCCTACGGACACGTCAGGCCATACCACTCGAGGAGCGACGAAAGATCAGCCAAGCCAACATAGCCGTCGTTATCGAAATCCGTGTACGGGTTGAACAGCGGGTGGCCCGCGCTCAGCCCGTAGCTCGTCAGCAGCGCGGACAGGTCCGCGATGCCGATGTAACCGTCCTGGTCGATGTCCTCCGGACAGACGCGCGTCCACAACTCAAACGACATGTGCACCGGGTCCGGCGGAACGAACGGACAGTCCCACGGCTGCGGAGACCAGGCGCCGTAGTCCCAGCAGTCGGGCGGATACGCCGCGAAGCTCACGATTCCGCCCGTCGCCGCCACGTGCGTCGGAACCGGCAGATCGAGCGGCTCGAGGCCGTTGTGCCAGCCCCAGAACCGGCCGGAGCTGCCGGTGTCGAGCGGCGGCAGGTGTCCCGTCGGGCTGGCCAGGCACGGCCACGGCAGCCACTCGATGCCCGTCACAGCTTGGACGCTCATCCAGTAGCGGTATCCGGCGTACTCCTGGAAGTTCCCCGGCAGGCCCGGCTGCGGGAACGTGTTCCGCGGATCGCGCTGCGAGCACAGCAGGCAGCACGCGTCGAGATCCACGGTGTACTCGTACAACGCGTGCCCGTTGCAATCGACCGTGTTGATCGGCTCGATGCGCACCGCGCCCGCCGGAGCGAAGTACACCGCCAGTACCGTCGGGTGCCCGTCGAGCAGCAGGTCTGGCGGGAACTCGGGCATGACGTTTTCGTCCGCCCAGTGGAAGGCGATGAACCAGCCGTCCACCTCGTGAATCGCGTCCGGGTACTCCGGCTGGTAGCGCCAGTCGAAGTAGCTGCCCCACCACTTCACGTCCAGGATGTCGCGTCCATCCGAGATGAAGTCGTCCGCAACGTCCCGGTTGACATCGATCGGCGAGTCTTCCGATGTGATCGCAAACGCCAACTCGCTGTACGTCTCGTTCGGCCACGCGATTGGCGTCCAGCCCAGGCCGCTGTTGGTCATTGCCGGGTTCAATTGCGGCGGGAAGTTCCGCCCATACTCCTGCCAGCGCCAGGCCGGCATCGGCCCGGGGTTCGGGAACATCTGCACTTCGAACCAGTACACGCTTCCCGCGGCCTGCGAGAACGGCGGGTCCACGTCGTACTCGTAGAGGTAGATCGGGCTGCCCTCGTTGTTGTACAAGCCTGTCCACTGCTCGGCGAGCGACGTGAACGGCACGAACGTCTGCCACTGCACCGGTCCGGGGAAGCCGCCGGCGTCAGCGTAAATCCGGAGCGCGAACGCCTGAACACCCGCGCCGCGCTTCTCCTGACCGAAGTCGTCCAGCTCGTAGTTGCCGTACCAGTGCAGGTCGGTCACCAGCCCGCCTTCGCACAGCCAGTCGTCCGCGAGCTCGATCGTCGGATCGGTGTGCAGGCCGGGCCAATTCACGTCCGGACCCTGGAACCACTTCGGCACGTCATCGGACTGCCACCACAGGTTGGACTCCGCATCGAAGCCCATCGGCGGCGGATACAGCGGCTGACGCCACTTCGGCTCGGTCAGCCCCGTCGCATGCCGGCTGGTGAGGCGGAACGCCGCGTCCCAGGACTCATTCGGCGTCGGCCAGAAGATCGGCTCGCCCTGCACGAACGCGTCTCCCGCGCGCGGCGCGGTCGGCGCGAAGATGCGCACCGCGTCGTCCGGCGCAAGCGCGTCGACGCGCGGCCGCATCTTCCAGCCCCACTCGAATTCTGTGACGGGCTCCTCGATCGCGGCGATGCTCAGCCAGAATACGGTCTCCTGCGGACCCTGATGGAACCACGCCCATTGCGGCAGGTCGCATTCGAACAGGAAGCAGCTCTCCGGCGCAACCGTCGGAAAGCGAGGATCGAGATCCC
Source organism: Phycisphaerae bacterium (assembly GCA_039961675.1). Taxonomy (GTDB): domain Bacteria; phylum Planctomycetota; class Phycisphaerae; order UBA1845; family Fen-1342; genus JABRWC01. The sequence goes on along the minus strand of JABRWC010000044.1, from coordinate 732 downwards.
AGCCGGCGAACGACCAGCGATAATCGCGGCACGTGTACTCCCAGATCACCCGACCCGGGTGGCTGGGATCGCCCGGCACGTCCGTCCAGATCGCCAGGTGAAACGCTTCGGGCAGGTGGTGCGGCGTCGTCTCACTCCAGCCGAGGAACGAGCCCCACCAGTGCACGTCCGTGACGGGCAGGTCGGTCAGGCACACCCAGTCGTCCGCGACGATCTGCGGTCCGCCGTACAGCGACGGCTCATTCCAGCCGTTGAACGTGTCCGGCGGCGTGTACGCCAGCGGCGGCTGCGAGAACTTGACCGATTCGAAGTAGCTGATCGTCGTCAGTTGGAACGCGATGTCCCACGACTGCGATGGATCAGGCCACCAGATCGGCTCACCGTAGTCGAACGGCATTCCGAGCGTCGGCGCCAGAGGGGCGTAGATGCGCACCGCGTCGTCCGGCGCCGGCGAGCCCGGATCGCGCGGCCGCGTCTTGACGCCCCACTGCTCGGGCGGGATCGGTCCGTCATAGGCCGCGGCGATGCTGACCCAGTAGATCGTCGGATCGCCGGTCGGCTGCTGATAGAACCAGGCCGACTCCGGAAGGATGACGCTGTAATAGAAGCACGCCTCGGGGAACGGCATCCAGTCCGGATGGAAGTCGCAGCCCGCATACTGTTCCTTCACCTCCGGATACTGCGACCACCACTCCCAGATCAGTACGCCTGGATGGCTGTACGGATACGGGT
>JABRWC010000043.1:0-71698 GCA_039961675.1 Phycisphaerae bacterium | reverse complement strand
GCTCTGGAAGGGCACGACGTGAAACAGACCGCCGCCGATCTGGGGCTTTCCGTCGACCAGGTTTACCAGGCCAAGTCGCGGATCATGAAGCGTCTGGCGAAGATCATCGAACGCCAGGTGGACGAAGAGGGCTGAACGGCAAGGACGCGACGCGATGACCTCGTCCGGCAACTGGTACGAAGACGAGGGAATGCTGCTGGGCGAGCTGAAGCACCGCGACGCCCGCGGCCCGCGCCCGCCCAGCATCGACGGCTACGATCGCTTCCGCGAGCTGCGCCGCGGCGGTCAGGGGGTCGTGTACAGCGCCGTGCAGCTCTCCACCAAGCGCCGCGTCGCCGTGAAGGTCCTGCTCGACGGCGCCTGGGCTTCCGACGCCCGCCGCAGGCGGTTTGAACGCGAAGTCGACCTCATCGCTTCCCTGCGGCATCCGAACATCGTGCAGCTCTTCGACAGCGGCGTGACCGACGAGGGGCATCCGTACTACGTCATGGAGTTCATCGACGGCGTGGGACTCGACGAGCTGGTCGCCGCACCGGGCACCGGCGCCTCGCCAACCCGCGCGGCGCCGCTTGAGGCGCTCGACGTGCGTGGCTCGGCGCAGCCGGCCGACGCCGCGCGAAGTTCGATCCTAACGCCACGCGCCGCGCTGGAGCTTATGGCCCGGGTCGCCGAGGCGGTCAGCTACGCGCACCAGCGCGGCGTGATTCACCGCGACCTCAAGCCCAGCAACATCCGCGTGGACCCCGAGGGACAGCCTCACGTACTGGACTTCGGCCTCGCCAAGCACACGCTCGGCGTGGGCGAGAACGCCGCCGGCGCCGAGATGAGCCGTACCGGCGAGTTCATGGGCTCGCTGTTCTGGGCCAGCCCGGAGCAGACCGAGGGCGTGCCGGAGCACGTAGACGTCCGTTCGGACGTCTACTCGCTGGGCCTGATCCTGTTTCAACTTCTGACCGGCCAATTCCCGTATCCCGTGACCGGGCCGCTGCGCGAGGTGCTGGCGAGCATCCAGCAGGCCGAGCCGCTGCGTCCGAGCGCGCTGCGGCGCGGCTTGGACGACGAGATCGACACCATCGTGTTGACCTGCCTCGCCAAGAACCCGGCCCGCCGCTACCAGGCCGCCGGCGAACTGGCCCGCGACCTGCGGCACTACCTGGCCGGCGAGCCGATCGAGGCCAAGCGTGACAGCGCGTGGTACACGCTGCGCAAGAGCCTGCACCGCTACCGATTCGCGGCCCGCGTTGCGAGTGTGTTCCTGGTTTTCGCGCTCACCGCGTTGGCCGTCACCGCCGTGCTCTGGCTGCGCGCCACGGAAGCCGAGCAGCTTGCCGAGCAGCGGCGACAGTCGTTGGAGCTGGCGCGCCAGGCCGAAGCGGAGGCCCGCCAGCAGGCCGAACGCGACGCCGCGCAGGCCCGCGCCGTGAGCGGTTTCCTGACCGAGATGCTGGCCCGGCCGGTGGACCTGGGGCGCGAGGCGCGCGTCGCCGACGTGCTGGACCAAGCCGCGGCGGAACTGAACGCCAAGCCGGCGCTCGGGGCCGAGATCGAGTCGGCGCTGCGGCACGCGCTGGGCGTGACGTATGCCAGTCTGGGCTTGTACGCGGAGTCGCGCCGGCAGCTCGAAGCCGCCCTTGAGCTTCGTCGTTCCTCGTTGGGCGCGGAGCACCCGCGCACGCTCGAATCGCTCTCGAGCCGCGCCTGGCTGGAGCGGCTGGAGGGCCGGCTGGACGCGGCGGAGCGCAGCTACCGGATCGTGCTGGAAACCAACCGTCGCACGCACGGCGAGGACCACCTCGACACGGTTACCGCGATGAACGACCTGGCCATCGTACTGGAGTCGCTGGGCAAGCTGGACGAGGCCGAGCGGCTGCACCGCGAGGCGCTCGAGAAGTCCACGCGGCTGCTGGGTCCGAAAGCCGCGACGACGCTGACCAGCCTGGGAAACCTGGCCAGCGTGATTCACTACCGCGGCCGGCTGGAGGAGGCCGAGCCGATGATGCGGCGGCGCGTGGAGCTGACGCGCGAGCTGCGCGGACCGGAAAATCTCGAGACGCTGACGGCGATGTCGAACCTCGCCGCGCTGCTGGGTGACATGGAACGCCTGCCGGAGGCGGAAGCGCTGAACCGCGAGGTGTACGAGGCGCGCCTCCGGGTGCTCGGCGCTGAGCATCCGGACACGCTTGTGGCGCTGAACAACCTCTCCTACACGCTGTGGCACCAGGGCGCTCGGGAGGAGGCCGAGCGGCTGCTCCGCTCGGCGCTGGAGATCACGACGCGCCGCCTGGGCCCCGGGCACCCCAGCCGCCTGACGGTGCTGAACAACCTGGGCTCGGTGCTCCAGGAACTGGACCGGGCCGACGAGGCGGAGCGGATCTTCCGCGAGCTGATCGAGTTGCGGAGCCAGACGCTCGGCGCGCAGCATCCCGACACGCTCATGTCGATGAACAACCTGGCCGGCATCTACATGCAGCGCGGACGCACCGACGAGGCGATCGCGCTGTACCGACAGGTGTGCGCCGGCGCGCGTGAGGTGCTCGGCCCCGACAATCCGTACACGCTCAAGGCCCAGATGAACCTGGCGTTCGCGCTCCGCGAGCAGGACGAACTGGACGAGGCCGAGCGGCTGGCCCTGGACGTGCTCCTTGCGCGGCAGGAGCTGCTCGGGCCGAACCATCCCGACACGCTCATCTCCCGCGCGGAGCTGGCCAAGCTGCGGCTCGAGGGCGGGCTTCCGGAGGACGCGGCCGCAATGCTGATGGAAGTCGTGCAGGCCGCGCGGCTCGGCTCGCTCGGCCCGAACCACTGGTACACGGCGATCTTCGAAAGCTCGCTGGGACGGGCGCTGCACCGCCTCGGCCGGATGGACGAGGCCGAGCAGGCGCTCCAAAGCGCGTACTCGAGCGTGTGCGAGCAGTTCGGCGTCGAGCACTACCAGACGCAGGTGATGATCGGGCGGCTGGTGGAGCTGTACGAATCCCGCCGTGAGCCGAAGATGGCGGAGGCGTTTCGGCTGCGGCTGGCAGCAACGCCCGATTGAGCTACCCATTCCTCAGCAGCAGCTCCAATTCCAGCTCATCGTGCAGCGGAATCCCGTTCAGCCCGATGAGCGGCACGTCCTTCTGCCGATCGCGGCAGCGATCAACCGCCCCGCGGTGCACCGCGACCAGCCGCCAGCCGCGCTTCTGGTAGAACGCCAGCGCGCGGAGGTTGTCGTTGCTGGTGGTGAGGAACGCCCGCCGGCAGCCGCACGCGCGGGCCGCTTCCACGGCCGCCGCAAGCAGCGCCGTGCCGACCCCGGCGCCTTCGATCGTCGCGGCGAGCGTCACCACCTCGCACTCGTCGCCATCGATCGCGTACGTCACGTGACCGACCGGCTCTCCGTCGCGCAGGGCGACCAACCCCGGCAGCCGGTCCGCCTCGTAGCGCCGGTCGCGCGAGTAGATCACCGGCGAGCACCAGTGCCGCGTCAGCTCGCCCCGCACAAAAGGCCCGAGCTCGGGCGAGAGCGGCGCAAGCGTTACGCCGGCACGCTCCGCAAGGGCGCACACGTCCTCGGCTGCGCACACGATCTGTTCCCAGGCGAACTGGATTCGCGGTATTTCACGCCGGACTGCATAAACTCCGCGCCGGCCGCCGTCTATTCTCCTGAACACGGGGCGGTTCGGCCGGCATCACCACGGTTACGGGCGCAGACGCCCGTGCCTCCGTCAACGCAGCGTACGGGCATTTGGCCACGGCGACCACGGGCATGAGTGAATCCTCGCAGCGATGCGCCGAAGAGTGGACGCGGTTCTACCTGGAAAACCGCCGCGGCATTATCGCCTTCGCCATCTCCCAGGCCGGCAACGCGGCCGATGCGGCGGACCTGGTGCAGGACACGCTGGTGCGGTTGGTCCGACAGGAGTGCGCGCCGGACGACCCGTCCGCCTATTTCTTCCGCTGCCTGCGGAACGAGGCCATCAGCCGGCGGCGGGCGCGCCGGCCGAACGCCGCCGCGCTCGATTCCGCCGCAGCGTGCTTTCACGACGCAGGCATCTGTGACGTCGAGCTGCGCGAGCGCGTGACCGTCGTTCAGGGCGCGTTGTCCGCGCTTCCCGACGCGCAGCGAGAGACCGTCGTGCTGCGAATCTACGCCGAGATGACGTTCGAGCAGATCGCGGGAATCCTGGGCCGGCCGCTGGGGACCGTCACCAGCCACTATGCGCGGGCGCTGGAGGCCTTGCGCACTGCGCTGGAACCGGAGGTGGATGATGTCGTTCAATGAGCTGGAGCGCGCGCTGGCCGGCCTGCCGGTTCGGCCGCTCGATCCCGCGCGTGAAGCGCGCATGCTCCGGGCCGTGCTGGCGGCCGAGCGTCCGCGACGATGGTGGACACGGCGCGTGCCGCTGTGGCAGGCGGCGCTGGCCGGCGCCGCGATGGTAGGGTTGGCGCTGGTTGCTCCGCGTTTGGCATTGATCGAGCGTCGTGACGGCGCGGGCACGCCGGCGGCTGCGGCGAAAAGCCCCCGGTCGCCGGTAGTGGTGCGCATCGACGCGCCGATTGTCGCCCGCGCGTCGAGCCGCGCACACCCGCTGAGACTTTCCGAATGGACCACACTTCACACCGAATGAGGAGCACCACCATGCGTTCTACTGTCACCACCACGTGTCGTCGCCGCATCGCGACTTCGCCGACGCGGTCGCTCGCGCTTTGCTCGATCGTGCTCGGCTGCTTGCACTCCGCGTCGGCGCAGACGCCGCCGCAGGGCGCTTCCCCCGTTTCAGGGCCGCTCGTATCGGCGCAGCTCTGGTTCGTCACGTTCAGTCCCGCCGTGAAGTCCGGCGACTTGCCGCTCGATCTCCGCGTGCTGGAGCGCGCCGGCCTGCCGCACGGCCGCGATGCGAACGGCCGGCTGGCGACGTGGGGCCTGGCGATGCAGATGGAGTTCGACAAGCTGGACGTACGAGCGAACGGGCACCGGCTCCATGTCCGCGACGGGGCGCTGGTTTCCGAGCCCGAGTCGCCGGATCCGCCGTCGTCGCCGCCGTGGGAGATTGTGACGGCGCCGCGCGTCCTGGTAGCGATCGGACAGTCGGCGAGCATCTCGGTCGGTCGGCCGATCCCATTTCTCAAGCAGCAGGACGATTTGTGTCTGGCGGTCGAGACCGACGAGTCGCTGTTCGAGGGCGTGTCGCTCACACTGACGGCGACCCGCGCGGACGAGGAGGGTGTGCGCTTCGAGCGTATGCGCCTGAAGGTCAGTCGCGCAGTCGGACGGCAGCCGCTCGAAGGCGTGCCGCTGGACGTGGGACGTCCGATCATCGACACGCGCGAAACCGAGCTGAACAACACGCTGGCCGCGGATCGCATCGCGGTCATCCCGCTCCCGCAGGGCGACGGCGAGCGGCCACTGCTGGTGTTCATGACGGCGCGGGTGTTGTCCATCCCGTAAACCCGAACAGCCGCGCGTAGGACTTGTACCGGCGCTGGGCGGTCTTCTAGAATTGTGCCTGCGGGCCGGACATTTCAGGACAAAGCGCCACCATCGGAATCAAGGAGACAAGTCATGTCGCGCGCGTTTGTTGTCGCTCTGTCATTCACGCTGGGTCTTCGCGCCGCCCTGGCGCAGCCTTGTTCCTACGGCGGCTGGGTCGGACCGGGGAACTACCTGCTCACCGCACAGTACTACAGCCCTACCGGGCCGAGCTCGTGCGCCGCCTCGCGTGACGCCTGGCTCCGCTACATGCCGCAGACCTCCGGCACGCTGAGCGTCACGCCGACGAACTTCGACAACTCGGGGATGCTGGCGCTGTACGCGAGCTGCCCGCAGGGTCCGGGGGAAGAGCTGTTCTGCATACCGACCCCGCCGGGTGCGTCGTCGGGCTTCAGCCTGACGGTTCAGCCGCTGGTCACGTACTACCTTCGCATCGGAATGGCCGATTTCGGCGACTACGCGTTCACGATCGCCGGCCCGCCGGCCGCGAGGGTGGTCGGCCTGGACGGCGCCGCCGGGCAGTACAGCTCGATTCCGGAAGCCGTTAACGCCGCCCAGGACGGCGACACGATCGTGGTGCTGCCCGGCGAGTACCCTGGCGACCTGATCATCGATGGCAGGTCTCTTCGAATCATCGGGGCGGGCGCCTCGCAGACGGTGGCAGCCCTGTCTTTCGTCGATGTGTACGCCAGCAGTCTTCGTTTGGAGCGGCTCACCTTCTCGTCGCCGAACCCGATCTTCGCCGGCGGATCTCACGTGACGGCGCGCGCGTGCGTTTTTGATGGCGGCGTCGGAGCGGGGGGGGGGCAGGTGACTACGGGCAGCACGGCCGACTTCTACAACTGCGTGATCCGGAACTACGATTTTGGCGTGTATACCTACAGCGCGACCGCCGTCACGCTGACCAACTGCACGCTGGTCGCCAACGGCGCCGCCGTGTACGACAACGACAATTTGGGCCCGCCGGTCCAACTGACCAACTGCGTGGTGCGCAACAACTCGCTGGCATTCGACGGGCCCGACGCTTCCAGCACCGTGGCCACGTACAGCAACATCCAGGGCGGCTGGCCCGGCGAGGGCAACATCGACGCCGACGCACAGTTCGTCGATCCAGACGGAGCGGACAACATCCCCGGCAACCTGGACGACGATTATCGCCTGGCGTCCAATTCGCCCTGCATCGACGCCGGCGATATCTACGCCCCGGCTGGTGCGTTCGACGTGGCCGGCGTGCCGCGGGTAGTCGATCACCCGTCGCATTCCAACACCGGCGGATGGCCCGCAGCCATCGACATGGGCGCTTACGAGGCCCAACCGCCCGTTTGCGTTGGCGACCTGGACGGGGACGGAAGCGTTGGCATCGCCGACCTGTCCATCCTGCTGACGGTATACGGGACGATGTGCCCCTGAGGCCCGTCGGCTGCGCCCTGCGCGTGGCCCGCGGGAACGAAGCGCACGTGCTTCAACCACCACATGGACCGGGCTGAGTCGTCCAAGCCCGACCTCTGGCGCTTGGCCCCCAACATCAGAACCTCTCGCGGGAGCGAGGGGTCGCCCCGGACTGCCGTGCGGGGTTCGGATTGCGCCCGACGCGGACACGGCCCGAGCCGAAACGGCCCCGCTACTGCTGCTTGGCTTCGAAGACTCACGCCAGCAGTTCACTTGCTTCGTGTTACGCGCCCGTCGGGGCGAAAGCGCCGGCGGCGTTCACACCTGAAACACCCCCACTTTCAGCTCCGGCAGCTCGCCCACGTACGCGCACGCCTCCAGCGCCAGCGCCAGCACCCGCCGCGTGTCCGCCGGGGGAATGATCGCGTCCACCCAGCCGCGGGCCGCCCCGTAGCGGATGTCCATCTGGTGTTCGTAGGCGGCCGTGATGCGCGCTTCCAGCTCCTTCAGTTCGGCCACGTCCGGCTCATGGCCCTTGCGCTTGAGCGACTCGACCTCGATGTGCAGCAGCGTCTTGGCCGCCGAGCCGCCGCCCATCACCGCGTACTTGGCCGTCGGCCAGGCGAAAATGAACCGCGGGTCGTACGCCTTGCCGCACAGCGCGTAGTTGCCCGCCCCGAAGCTGCCGCCGGTGATCAGCGTGATCTTCGGGACGATTGAGTTGCTCACCGCATTCACAACCTTCGCCCCGGCGCGGATGATCCCCTCCTGCTCGCTGTCGCGCCCGACCATGAACCCGCTCACGTCCTGGATGAAGATCAGCGGCGCCTTCATCTGGTTGCAGTCCAGAATGAAGCGCGCCATCTTGTCGGCGCTGTCCACGTAGATCACGGTGCCGAACTGGAGCGGACCGCGCGCCGGCTTCACCTGCTTCTTCTGGTTCGCGACGATACCGACCGACCAGCCGTCCAGCCGCCCGAAGCCGCAAACGATCGACTGGCCGTACTCGGCCTTGTATTCGTCGAAACTGTCGGCATCCAAGACGTGCGCCAGCAGGTCGCGAACGTCGTATTGGCCCGCCTTGGCTGCCGCCACCGGCTCGAACACCCGTTCCGCCGGCCGTTTCGGCGGCCGGGTCTCGGCGCGATCGAACGGCGTCTGCGGCCGGGCGCCGAGCTTGCCGACCAGCCGCCGCAACCGCTCGATGCACAGCTCGTCATTCGGTTCGCGGTAGTCAATCGTGCCGCTGATGCTCGCGTGCATCTTCGCGCCGCCCAGGTCCTCGCTGCCGGCTTCCTGGCCGATCGCCGCCTTCACCAGCGCCGGACCGGCCAGGTACAGCCCGCTGCCCTCGGTCATCAGCAGCGTGTCGCACATGACGGGCAGATACCCGCCGCCGGCCACGCAGTTGCCCATGATCGCGGCGAATTGCGGAATGCCCGCGGCGCTGATCACGGCGTTGTTGCGGAAAATGCGGCCGAAATCGTCCTCGTCCGGGAATATTTCGTCCTGCATCGGCAGGTACACGCCGGCGGAATCGACCAGGTAGAGGATCGGCAGCTTGTTTTCGAGTGCGAATCGCTGCGCGCGCAGCACCTTCTTGCACGTGGCGGGAAAGAACGCGCCCGCCTTCACGGTCGCGTCGTTGGCGACGATCACGCACAGCCTGCCCATCACGCGCCCCAGCCCCACGACGACACCCGCGGCCGGAACGCCGCCGACCTCGGGATACATCTCGTACGCGGCCCAAAGGCCAAGCTCGAAAAAGCCGTGTGATGAAGGGACGGAGAGATGAACCGAGGAAGCGGCAGACGCCCCGGCGCCGCGCGCCGCTTCGCCGCTGCGGTGCTTCGTGCCTGCGTGGCTCCCGTCACAGAGCAGCTCGATCCGCTCGCGCGCCGTCAGCCGCCCGTGGCGGTGCTGCCGCTCCACGCCGCGCGGCCCGCCGCCACCGCGGATTCGGGCCTCGGCGACGCGGAATTCGTCCAGGAGTCGCTGCAACTCAGCGGCGGCGGCGCTCGCGGGCAGGTCGGATGTGGTATTCATGGCGTGGGGATTATCACGACGCCGCAGGGCGCGAGCAACCGGCGGGCGAGCGCTCGATCGCCGCTCGGCGCGTCCAATCCAGGCAGCGGCGGGAATAACAAGGCGCATGCCCCGGCACTCCCGTGCGGGGTTCGGATGCGAGCGCGGTGCTACGAGAACATTTCGGTCTGCTGGCCGGACTCGGCCGCGTCGCGCTGGGCCTTGATCTGCTGCCACTCTTCTTTGGTGATCACCACCTCGCGCGCCTGGCTGCCCTTGTAATCGCCGACGATGCCGGCGGCGTACATCTGGTCGATCAGCCGCGAGGCGCGGCCGTAGCCCACATTCAAACGGCGTTGAAGCAGGCTGACCGAGCCGCGGCCGCTCTCGATCATGACGTCGACGGCCTGGTCGAACAGTTCGTCGCGCTCCTCGGCACTGGCGCTCTCGGCGGACGGCATGCGAATCAGCTCGGGATGGTAGTTCGGCTCGGCCTGCGAGCGCACGTGCTTCACGACGGCGCGCAGTTCCTCGTCGGAAATGAACGTGCCCTGCGCGCGGACGAGCTTGCTGCTTCCCGGCGGCAGAAACAGCATGTCGCCCTGACCCATGAGCACCTCCCCCCCGTTCTGGTCCAGCACGATGCGGCTGTCCAGCCGCGAGGCGACGCGGAACGCGATGCGGCACGGGAGGTTGCTCTTGATCAGCCCGGTGACGACGTTGGCCTGCGGACGCTGCGTGCTGACGATCAGGTGGATGCCGACGGCGCGGCTCTTCTGCGCCAGGCGGCAGAGGTAGAACTCGACCTCCTTGGCGCTGGTCATCATCAGGTCCGCCAGTTCGTCGATGACGATGACGACGTACGGCAGGTGCACCGGGATGCGCGCGAACTCGTCGTCTGAGGCGATGTTCATCCGCTCGCGCAGCCCCGCTTCACCGAGCTTGTTGTAGCCGCGGATGTCCTTCACGCCCGCCTCGGCCAGCAGCTCGTAGCGCTCGTCCATCTTGGTCGCGGCCCAGTCGAGTATGCCCTCGGCCTTGGGCATTTCCGTCACGATCGGGCAGATCAGGTGCGGCACGTCCTTGAACATCGCCAGCTCGACCACCTTGGGGTCGACCAGGATCAGGTTCACTTCCTCCGGCGTGCGCGTCATGAGGATGCTCATGATGATGCTGCCCACGCACACGCTCTTGCCGCTGCCGGTCGTGCCGGCGATCAGCAGGTGCGGCATGGTCGTCAGGTCGGCGATCAGCGGCGCGCCCGAGGCGTCCTTGCCCAGGTGCAGCGGAATCGCGAACCCCGCTACGCGCGCCGGGGCCTCGCGGATCAGCTCCTTGATCCGCACCTTCTCCTTGTCGATGTTCGGCACCTCGATGCCGATCGTGTTCTTGCCGGGAAGCGGCGCCACCACGCGCACCGCCGGCGCCCGCAGCGCCCGCGCCATGTCGTTGGTCAGCGACATGATCTGGCTGACCTTGATCCCCGGCGAGAGCTTCAGCTCGAACACTGTGATCACCGGGCCAGTCTCGATCGCGACCACCTGCACCTCAAGCCGGAACTCGTTGAGCGTCTGCTCGAGGATGTACGCCTTCTCGCGGCACAGGCTCTCGATCGCCGCCTTGTCCACCGGCTCGGCGTCGTCCAGAAGCTGAATGCTCGGCAGCTCGTAGTCGCCCACGCGCGTCCGCTGCGGGGGGGCTGGAGCCGGGCGCACTGTCTTGTCCTCAACCGCGGTCACGCGGATCGCCGCCCGAGCCGCGGGCGCGCCGTTGATGCGCCCCGCCGGCGGCGCGTCCGGCGCGGTTGCCGCTACGGCGGACACGGAGGCGGACGGCGCGACCTCTTCAGGCCGAAGCGGACGGAGCGCGATCGGCGGCGGGACCGGCGCATCGTCCGTCGTAACCGCGAGCTTGCGGCTGAGGCCCTCCGCGGGTTCGTCGTCGTCCGTCGGGCGGGCCAGCCGCAACGCGGGGCGCAAACGGCTCGACCCGGAACGCGCGCCGTCGACTTCCTCTCCGCGACCGGCCCGGCTCGTCAGCCCGGACACGCCCGCGGAAACGGCCGCGCCGGCGCCGGCCAGGACTGCGCTGCCCGCGCGGGCCAGGACTGGCGTCGAGCTACGTCCCAGGTTGCCCAGCCACCGCAGCAAGCGCAACACGGTCTGGTCCGCCGAGAGAAGCAAGCCGACGAGCAGCGCGCTGGCCAGGGTGATGAGCGACCCGGCACGGTCGAGGTTTTCGAGCAGCAGCGTCGTTCCTGCGGCCCCGAGCAGCCCCCCCGGGCCGGAGACGAGGAATCTCGTGGACGACGGCAGCAGCAGCGTCGCCAGGCAGCCGCTCGCGCACACGACCAGCGCTGTGCCAATCGACCGCAGCCAGAAATCGGGAAGCTGCACGCGCCGAGCCGAGGCCCAGAATGCGGCGCTGGCCATGAGCACGAGCGCGTAGGTGCCGACGCCGAAGTTGTAGAAGAGCTGGTAGGCGATCCACGCGCCGAGCGGCCCGCACCAGTTCCGGGGCGAGGTCTGCTGCGGCCAGGCGGAATGCGACGGCCAATCGGCCGTATCGAAGGTCAGAATCGCGACCCAGGCGAACAGGCACACCAACGCGCCGACGGTCGTGAACACTAGTTGAAGCGCGGCACTGCGCGTTTCAGGGCGCGCCATCGACAAGCCCGTCCATGAACTTGCTATGCGGCCGAGCCCGGACGTCCGAGTCCGGCGCGATCTTTCACCGGGAGTATATCGAAATCGGAGGCGGGTTTCGATAACCTACCGCGGGATTCACGGACTCGGACGCAGCCGGGTCCGCACGCTCGACATGCGGACGGTTTCATGGCGCGTACTTCGTCCATCGCCGACGGGCTGGATTCGCTCGGCGCGGCGACCATCGAGAAAATCGACGCCTTCGGCCGTTTCTGGATGTTCGCGGCCTACGCGGTCACGCACGTTCCGGCCACGCTCATCACGCCCCGCGGCTGGCGTCGGCTGCTTCCGCAGTGCTACGCGATCGGCACGCTCAGCGTACCCGTCGTGGTGCTCACCGGCATGTTCGTCGGCATGGTGCTCATCGTGCAGGGCTGGCCGCAGTTCGATGCCGCCGGCATGTCGGAGCGTCTCGGTGCGATTGTGAACATCTCGGTCGCCGCAGAGCTCGGTCCGGTGCTCGCGGGCGTGATGCTGGCGGGGCGCGTGGGCGGCGCGCTGACCGCCGAGCTGGGAACGATGAACGTCACCGAGCAGCTTCTCGCGTTGCGGTCGATGGGCTGCGATCCGGTCAATTACCTCGTGACGCCGCGCTTCCTGGCCTGCGTCCTGCTGGCGCCGCTGCTGACGTGCTATGCGAACCTGGCGGGCGCGCTCGGCGCCTGGGGCGTCTACGCGCTGCACTTCGGCGGCGAGTCCGAGCCGTACTGGCGGCACACCAGCGAGATCGTCGAGTACTGGGACCTCGGCACCGGCATGATCAAGGCCCTGTTCTTCGGCGGCACGATCGGGCTTATCAGTTGTTACAAGGGCTTCCACTGCCGAGCGGGCGCCGAGGGCGTCGGGCAGGCGTGCACCGCCGCGTTCGTGGCCAGCTTCATCGCGATCCTGGTGCTGGACTTCTTCCTGAACCTCGTGATCAACCCGCTGTACGAAGCCTGGTACGGTTTCCGCTCGCTCATCTGAGCGGGCTGTCGGGATCGCGTGCCGCCGGTGGCGCAGGCCAGTGGCACAGGCGCGGTGGCACAGGCGTCCCGCCTGTGGCCTGCGCATGGGTGGGAACCCGCCGTCGGCTCCTGCGTCCAAATAATCGGCCGGAGCGAACGTGCAGCGCGCCGCAACCATGCCGCTGTCCGAGGACGCCGTGCTCGTGGCGCGCGCCAAGCGCCACGACGCCGCGGCTGTAACCGCGCTCGTGCTCCGCTACCAGGACCGGCTGTACAACGTGATGTGTCGCATGTGCCGAGATCCGGATGACGCGCTGGACCTGACGCAATCCACCTTCGTCAAGGCGCTTCAGAGTCTGCCGCGCTTCGAAGGCCGCGCCGGGTTCTATACGTGGCTTTTCCGCATCGCGATGAACCTGGCGATCTCGCACCGCCGGCGCGAGCGCCGCCCCACGCTTTCGCTCAGCCGCATGGAAGGCGCCGACGCCGGGCCGCCGCAGCCACGAAGCGCCCTCGAAACCGACCCGGCGCGCATCACGGAACGCGACGAAATGCATCGGCGGCTGGAACGCGCCCTTGCAGAGCTGGACGAGGAGTTTCGCGCCGCCGTCGTTCTCAAGGACGTGGAAGAGCTGGACTACGCCACGATCGCCGAGATTCTTGACGTGCCGGTCGGCACCGTGAAAAGCCGCATCCATCGCGGCCGAATGCTGCTGCGCAGGGCACTCGAAGTGGAGAACCGCTGCCGTGACGCCGGATGACGACGAGCGACGACGAGCCGAGCTCTCAGCCTACCTCGACGGCGAGCTCGATCCGCGGCGCGCCGCCGAGATCGAGCTCTGGCTGGCCGAATCCGCGCCGGCCCGCAGCCTGCTTGCCGAGTTGCGGGCTGTGTCCGAGGGCGTCCGCGAATTGCCGCACGCGGCCGCTCCGCCGGGATTCGCCGACGCGGTTGTCGCAGCAGCCGCCGCGTCCCCCGCCCGTTCCGCGCAACGGGCGCTCCTGCTGCGCAGCCTTCGTGCGGCGACACGCGTCTCGACCGCCGCGGCGCTCATCGCGATCGGGGTTTTCGTGGGCTGGTGGACCGCGACGCCGCCGGTGGCCAGCCTTTCCGCGCCGCCGGCCGTCTCGCTCCGTTCGCCGCTGCCGCAGGGCAAGTCGGAAGCAATTGCTCCCGGCGCGACCCGCGATGAGAGCGTGGGGCGTCTACGGGCGCTGGGCTACGTCGGCGCCGAGCCAGCAGAGGCGCCTTTGAGCGGCGATTCGCCGGCCGCGGACGCGGAGCTTGGCGAGCGCGGCCGCGATACGTTTGTGGCCGGGCTACCGGAACCGCGCAGCACCAGTGAGGACGCGTCCGACGTCAAGCCGGAAGACTCGCCCGGATACGTCGGCGGCAGGGTCGCCTCCCAGACCACGATGCTCGCCTTCGCGGAGATCGCGCTCCGTACGCCGAGCGTCACGGTGACGGTCGAACCCCGTTCTCGCGCGGAGTACGACGCGGCGATCGCGGCGGTCGAATCCGCCCGACTGGCGCAGGGCCCTACGGTCGCGCTCGGACGTGAGCGGCAGCTCGCCGACAAGGTCTCGGGAACTCCGGCCCGCGCTCCCACCCCGCGCACGGAGGAAGCCGGCCCGATTCCGATTGTCGAGGCCCGCGCCGCCCGGGAATACAATTCGTCCACGTTTCAGGTGCCGCAGTCGGCACTGCCGCGGCTGCTGGCGACGCTCGAACAGCAGTCCCCACAGCGCGTGCAGATTGCCGCGTACTACCGCCAATCGGACGCAACGGCCGTGCAGGGACTGTTCTCGCAGCAGCCCCCGTTGCCCGCGCCGCCGGCGGCGCCTCCCGCGGTCACCCCGGCGCCCGTCGCAAACCTGGAGAGAAACGAGCCGGCTCGAACCGGCGCTGTTCGAGGCGCGGAAACGACAGAGCAGGACCAGGCGACCGGCGCCGGCGCGCGCAAGACCCGCCCCGACGCGGCGCCGGCGCGCGGCCGGCTCTCGGACGGCGCTCGCGGGGCGCGCGAAGACGCCGACGAGGACGCAGCCTCGTCCCGTGCAGTCGCGTCGCCCTTGTTTCGTCCGACCGAGTCGATTTCGACCCGTCCGGACGAATCGACGCCACAAGAGTCGCTGGGATTCACACTCGCATTCGGCGCTGGCGCTCCGCCCGTGTTCGTGCAGGTGATCATCCTGCCGCCGCGACCGGACGTTTCCAGCTCGCACCCAAGCAGCGCGCCCATCCAACCGTGACGCCCGTGCCGGAGCTCGGGAACCAGCCGCGGAGCGGCGACAAGACTTAGCCCACGGCGTGAGCCGTGAAAATGTGCGTGTCCCGAACGACCATCCCCGCACGGGGCGAAAGAACGCCGCCCTCCGTGACTCCCCGAAGCGCGCCCGCAGTGCGTCGCGTGTTGATCGCGGTGATTCGCGCCCGCCGACCGCCGCGGTACGATGGCTCAGCCGCATCACGGGCCGGAGACTTGTCATGCCGACAACTGTGGAAAAAACGATCGCCGCCGAGCTTGCGCAACTTCGCGAGGCGCGGCAGTACAAGGTCGCGACCGAGGTTCAGGCCCCGCAGGCGCCGCGCACGACAATGAACGGCCGGCCGGTGGTGAACCTGTCTTCGAACAACTACCTGGCGCTGGCGAATCACCCGGACGTGATCCAGGCCGGCAAGCGCGCCATCGACGAGTTCGGCCTCGGCACGGCCAGCGTGCGCTTCATCTGCGGCACGATGAGCTGCCACCTGGCGCTGGAGAAGAAAATCTGCCAGTTCATCGGTTGCGAGGCGTCGACCACCTACATCAGTTGCTGGGATGCGAACGTCGGCATCATGCCCACGCTGGCCTCGATCCCCGACGACGCGATCTTCTCCGACGCGCTCAACCACGCCAGCATCATCGACGCCATCCGCCTCTCGAAGGCGCAGCGCTACATCTACCGGCACCGCGACCTCCACGAACTGGAGCAGATGCTCAAAAACACCAAGGCCCGCAACCGGCTCATCATCACCGACGGCGTCTTCAGCATGGAGGGCACGATCGCCGACCTGCCGGCGCTCAAGGAGCTCGCCGACCGCTACGACTGCCTGCTGATCATCGACGAATCCCACGCCACCGGCGTCTTGGGCGAGACCGGCCGCGGCACCGCCGAACATTTCGGCGTCCTCGGCGCGGGGACGGTGCAGACCAGCACGCTGGGCAAGGCGCTCGGCGGCGCGTGCGGCGGCTACGTGGCCGGCTCGCAGCTCGTCTGCGACTACCTCGTGCAGCGCTCCCGCACGCAGCTTTTCTCAAACGCCCTGCCGCCGTCGGTGTGCTACGGGGCCATGGCTGCGATCGACCTGCTGATGCGCGACGGCAAGACGCTGCTGGCCCGCCTGCGCGAAAACACCGCGTATTTCCGGGCCGGCATACGCGAGCTGGGGCTGCGCACGCTGGAGGGCATCACGCCGATCGTCCCGGTGATCGTCGGAGAGACTTCCACGGCGATCGCGTTTCAGGATACACTGTTTCAAGAGGGCGTTTTCGTCAGCGGCTTCGGCTACCCGGTCGTGCCGAAAGGCGAGGCCCGATTGCGATGCCAGATCAGCGCTGGACACACGCGCGAGGATCTCGACCTGTGCCTGAAGGCCTTCGGTCGCGTCGCGGACCGCTTTCCCGAGTCTCGCGCCGCGCACTGACCGGCCCGCTCGCCCGCAGGCGAATCGCACCGCACCACGGTCGCCCCGGGGGGTTCCGCCGCAGCCGGGCCCATTCCGCGTGAACGCTCTCTTGCCGCGCCCCATGCGGCGCGCGGCCGTCGCTGCGTAGACCTGTCCGGCGCGTGGCCGATGGGCCGCGTGAGTTCGCGGTCCGCCCGCCGGCCCGCCCGGACATGGAAGGGGGACCAACCGAACTCTGGCTTCGTTGGAAACGGCGCGCCGGCGGCCCGCGCGCTCCCCTTCCGGCCGGCGTCGCCGCTGCTCCGGGAGAGTCCGCATGCCGTCCGCCGCCCCGCCGCTCACGCTCCGTCGGACCCCGAACATCGGGAACTATGAGGACCGCCGCGTCCGCTTCGATTGGCGAGACGCGGAACGCGAATTGCTCGGACCTTCTCCCGGTCCGCTGAATATCGGCTGGCTTTGCACCGATCGCATCTGCGCGCTCGGCCACGCGCAGAAGCCGGCCCTGCTCTGGGAAAATTCCGCCGGCGTCACCCGCACGTACACCTTCGACGACCTGCGCCGCGCGACCAACACCGTCGCGAAATCGCTGCAAGACCTCGGCATCCAGCCCGGCGACCGAGTATGCCTCTTTCTCGACCGCGTGCCCGAGCTGTACGTCGCGTTCCTGGGAATCCTGAAGCTCGGCGCGATCGTCCAGCCGCTGTTCAGCGCGTTCGGCGAGGAAGCCCTTCAACTCCGCATCGCTGACGCGGCCTCGACCGCGGTCATCACGCAAATGCGCCACCTGCCGAAGGTCCGCCGGGCGCGAGGCGAGCTGCCGACGCTGCGCCACGTGATCGTCGTGGACGCCGGCAGCGCAACGCTGCGCGAAGGCGAAACGTCGTTCGACCTGTCCGCGGCTCCGCCGGTCGAGCGCTTCGACGCGTACCCCTGCGACCGCGAGACACCCTCCGTCCTGCACTACACCTCGGGTACCACCGGCAAGCCCAAGGGCGCGCTGCACGTACACGGCTCGATCATCGCCCAGCACATCACCGCGCGCTGGGTACTCGACCTTCAGGAAAACGACATCTACTGGTGCACCGCCGACCCCGGCTGGGTCACGGGCACCAGCTACGGCATCATCGGCGCGTGGTCCAACGGCGCCACCCAGTTCATCTACGACGGTGGCTTCAGCGCCGAGCGCTGGTACACGCTCATCGAGAAGTACCGCATTACCGTGTGGTACTCGGCCCCGACCGCGATCCGCATGCTGATGCGCGAAGGCGAAGAGCTCGCGCGCAGCCACGACCTGGGCTCCCTGCGGCACCTCGTCAGCGTGGGCGAGCCGCTGGCGGCCGAGGCCGTCACCTGGTCCGAGCGCGCGTTCGGCCTGCCCTTCCACGACTCCTTCTGGCAGACCGAAACCGGCTGCATCGTGATCTCGAACTACCCCGGCATGAAGATCAAGCCCGGCTCCATGGGACGGCCGTTCCCCGGCATCATCGCCGCGGTGCTCGATCCACGCACGTACCAGGCGATCGAGACGCCCGGCCGCGTCGGGCTGATCGCCCTGCGCCCCGGCTGGCCGTCGATGATGCGCACCTACTGGAACAACAGCGTCACCTACTATTCCAAGTTTCGCAACGGCTGGTATCTCACCGGCGACCGCGCCAGCATCGACGCCGACGGCTACTACTGGTTCGTCGGCCGCGACGACGACGTGATCAACACCGGCGGGCACCTGGTGGGGCCGTTCGAGATCGAGGGGGCGCTGCTGGAGCACCCGGCGGTGGCCGAATCCGCCGCCGTCGGGAAGCCCGACCCGGTCAATTACGAGGTGGTAAAGGCATTCGTCGTGCTCAAGCCGGACGTGAAGCCCAGCACCGACCTCGAGCTGGAGATCATGAACTTCGTCCGCAAGCGCGTGTCGCCGCTGGCCATGCCGCAGGAGATCGAGTTCGTCGCATCCGTTCCGCGCACGCGCAGCGGCAAGATTCTCCGCCGCGTGCTGCGGGCGCAGGAATGGGGCGAGCCGATCGGCGACCTGTCCACGCTGGAAAATGACTGACGGCGCGGCCGCCCGCGCGCGGCACGCGAGAGAACCGATCGATCGCATCACGCGGCATACGCAAAGGAGACGCCCGCATGCCCGATGACCTCAAACAGACGATCCTGGAGTACGTCAAGAACGAGTACATCGAGGAGGGCGACGAGCGCCCGATCGACTACGACACGCCGCTCATCAGCAGCGGACTCGTCGATTCCTTCTCGATGGTTTCGCTCAAGGTGTTCCTCGAAAAAAAGTGCAACCTCCAGATTCCCGACGCCAAGGCCACGCCGGAGGCGTTCGACAGCGTCAGCAAAATCATGGCGCTGCTGCGCGAAATGGGAGTGAAATAGCACGCCGCGCCGGCCGCGATCGCCGGCGCCGCCCGCCATGACTGCATCGAGTCCGGCGCGCCGTCGCGGCGTCGCCGGCGGGGGAGTTTCAAGAATGTACAGCACCGCAGCCAGGGACCACTACCAGGCGACGCTCGCCCAGACGCGCGACGCCGGCCTGTTCAAGGAGGAGCGTTTCATTCACTCGGCGCAGGCCGCGGAAGTGGAGGTCGAGTTCCCCTCGGGCGCGCCGCCGCGGCGCGTGGTCAACTTGTGCGCCAACAACTATCTCGGCCTCTCGTCGCACCCGGAGGTGATCCGCGCCGCACACGCCGGCCTCGAAACGCGCGGCTACGGCATGTCCAGCGTGCGCTTCATCTGCGGCACGCAGGACATCCATCGCGAGCTGGAGCACAAGCTGACCGCCTTCCTCGAGACCGAGGACACGGTCCTGTTTCCGTCGTGCATGGACGCCAACGCCGGCGTCTTCGAGGCCCTGCTCGACGAACGCGACGTGATGATCGCCGACAGGCTTGTCCACGCCTCGATCGTGGACGGCATGCGCCTCTGCAAGGCCCAGCACGACACCTACAAGCACTCCGACATGAAGCACCTGGAGCAGAAGCTCACCGAGCACCAGGACAAGCGCTTCCGCATGGTCATCACCGACGGCGTGTTCAGCATGGACGGCGACATCGCCCGCCTGGACGAGATCGTCGCCCTGGCCGAGAAGCACGACGCGCTGGTCTTCGTCGACGACTCGCACGCCTCCGGCTTCATCGGCAAGCGCGGCAAAGGCACGCACGAGCACTGCGGCGTGCTGGGCAAGATCGACATCATCACCACCACGCTGGGCAAGGCGCTCGGCGGCGCGTCCGGCGGCTGCGTCAGCGGGCGCCGCGAGCTGGTCGAGATGTGCCGGCAGCGCGCCCGACCCTACCTGTTCTCGAACGCCATGCCGCCGGTGATTGTGGCGGCGGCGATTGCCGTGCTCGACCTGATCTCCAAGACCACCGAGCGGCGTGACAAGCTGGAGGCCAACGCGCGCTACTGGCGGCAGGGCCTGACGGAGGCCGGCCTCGACCTGCGGCCGGGCGACAGCCCGATCGTGCCGGTCATGCTGTACAACGCGCGGCTGGCGCAAACCATGGCCCGCGACCTGTTCGCCGAAGGCGTCTACGTGGTGGGGTTCTTCTTCCCCGTCGTGCCGAAAGAGCAAGCCCGCATCCGCACGCAGCTCTCGGCGGCGCACGAGCGACAGCACCTCGACGCGGGCCTGGCGGCGTTCAAGAAAGTCGGCGCGAAGCTCGGAATCCTGGGGCTGAAAAAGGCGGAGATTCTGGCGAAATTCGGCGCGTAGTGCGCGACGCGCGGGCGCAGTCACCGCCGCGTACTCGGGAGTCCGCTCCCGACCGAGCCGCGCGCGTGAGGAAGCCATCGCGCCGACCCCGCTCGGGCCAGCGGCTGCTCCGTGCGTCAGCTTCGCGCTGGCGGGAATGACGGTCGGTGCGCGGGAATGACAGGTTCGCACTCGTCACCGCCGCGCAGGCGGGAATGACGGGTTAGCATTCGTTACCCCCGCGCAGGCGGGGTGCCATTCCGCTGTCTGCATCGGCATGCTGTGGAGAACCCCTGTCCGCGTCCAATTGAATGAACTCGATCAACTGTCGGCGTCGTCGTGCCGGCTTAGGCTCGCGGTCGGAAGCATGCCGACGCAAAGCCGTTGGCATGGCACCCGGCCGCTACTCACTTTTCGCTGTGCGCCGGGCACCTTGCCATTTTCTCTTTGCACGTTGCTCTTTTCGCTCCGCGCTTCGCGTCCCGCGTTATCATTCCCCGGCGGGCCGAAATCGCGCCCGAATCGGGCGCGGCGCGGTGAGCGCGAACCGGGCGCGTCCGCTCGGGCACGCCCGGAGCATCCATGCGGAGAGGAACCATCATGGCCTACGTGGACGGATTCGTACTGCCGGTTCCGAAGAAGAACATCCCGGCGTATCGCCGCCTGGCGCAGCAGGCGGCCAAGATCTGGAAGGAGCACGGTGCGCTGGAATACCGCGAGTGCGTGGGCGATGACTTAGGCGTAAAGTTCGGGCTGCCGTTCCCGCGGACGATCAAGGTCAAGCCGGGCGAGACGGTCGTGTTCTCCTGGATCGTCTACAAGTCGCGCGCCCAGCGCGACCGCGTCAACGCCAAGGTCATGAAGGATCCGCGCCTGGCGACCATGTGCGACCCGAAGAAGATGCCCTTCGATTGTAAGCGCATGTCCTGGGGCGGCTTCAAGGTGCTCGTGCAGGGCTGAGCCGCACGCAGCGTTCGCCCCGTAGCGTCGGAACTCCAAGTCCGACGACCAACGAACGCGCTCGCCATGCACGTCGAATGTGCGTTGCGACCGTGTTGAGCCGTCCAGAGAACTCTACGCCGGCCGCAACGCCGGCATGGCCCGCGCTCCCGGACGGTCGCGGCTCGGATTTGGCGCGACCGTTGCGGTTCACGGTCCCGGCTGCGTTGCCGGCTCGCCTACCTTGCCCGAAACAAAGCGCTCGAACCAGGCCAGGTCCCATTCCATCTTCGCGATGCGCTGCGTGGCTTTCGACAGGCCGTGCCCCTCGCCCGGATAGACCAGGAGCTGCGTCGGCACGTTCACGTACTCGCGCAGCGCGCGGTACAGCATGCGGCTGTGCTGCACCGGGACGCGCTCGTCGTTCTCGCCGCAGTGGATCAGCGTCGGCGTCACCACCTGGTCGAGCTTGTACGACGGCGACGCCTTCCGGAACGCGTCCGGCTGGCTCCACGGGAAGCCTTTCATGTAGTTGATTACGTGGCCCGGCGTGTCCTCGATGCCCCACTGCATCACCTGGTCCATCGTTCCCGCGCCGCTGCTGGCGGCTTTGAATCGCTGCGTGGTCGTGATCAGGCAGTTCGCCAGAAAGCCGCCGTTGCTCCAGCCGATCACCCCCAGTCGATTCGCGTCGGCCACGCCCGCGGCGACCATCGCGTCCACGCCGGCGAGGATGTCCTGAACCTCGATGTCGTTCTCGCGCCCGACCAGGTCGGTCATGAACTTGTCACCGTAACCCGTCGAGCCGCGGTAGTTCGGGCTGAGCAGCGCGTAGCCCTTTGCCGGCAGGATCACGCGGCCGTAGCACCAGTATTGCAGCCGGTATTGGGTGGACGCGGTCGGGCCGCCGTGCAACTCGACGATCATCGGCAGCGGGCCGCTGCCGGGCTTGTAGTCCGGCGGCAATTCCAGCACGCCCTCGACCTCGGTTCCGTCCGGCGCTTTCCAGGTCACGAGCGACATCTGCGGCAGCTTCCAGCGTTCCATTTGCGGGTTGACGTTCACGAGGCGCGTGAGCGTGGCGGCGTCGCCCGGGTTGCGGATCAGGATCAGGTCGCCGTGCGAGACCGGGCTGCTGACGACCGCGGCGATGTCGTTGCCGGCGCGAGCGAGGCCGAACGTCTCGACCACCACGTCGCCGGCAGTCAGCGTGCGCGCCGCGCCCTGCTGCCCGTTCCGCAGATCGGGGACGCAGTAGACGCGCTGTCGCGCGCGGATGTCGCCGAGGAAGTACAAGTCGCGCGTCGCGTCGCGCCACTCGAACGGGCCGACGACAGTGACGCCTTCGGGGCGGTCGAGTTTTCGGACGGCGACCTGGCCGGCGGTCCACTCGGCGACGAACAACTCCGGCGGGTAGCCGTCAAAGCCGATGCCAAACGCCAGCGCCGCGCCGTCCGAGGCCCAGGCGAGCCCCTCGAGCCAGCCGTACGGCGTCGGGGCGTGGGCGCGGAACAACTCGTCCGGCAGCGCCGCGACGGTCTGCGTGGCGACGTCGAAGATGTCCACGCGTGAGCGGCCCTCGTTCGAGAGCAGCGCGTCGTCCGGTGTGGTGATCATCGCGATACGCTGCTCCTCCGGCGAGACGCGGAACTCGCGGATGAAACGCCTGTCGGCGACGAGCCGGTCACTTCGCCAGGTTTGCAGGTCGAGCTTCCAGACCTCGCTGACCTTGCGCGCGCCGTGGCCGAAATTGATCACGTCCTTGGTCTTGGCGCGCAGATCCTTCCATTCCGGATCCTGGTCCTCGGCAGTGACGACGTAGTAAAGCGTGCGCCCGTCGCGCGAAAGCTCGAACGCGCTCACGCCGTCCTTGATCCAGGTCACGGCCTGCGCGTCGGCGCCGTCGGGACGCATACGCCAGACCTGCGTCTTGCCGTCCAGCGGTGGTTTCTCCTCGCCGGCGCGTTTGCGGTTGCTGGTGAAGTAAATCCAGTCCCCGCGCGGGCTCCACTGCGGGTTGTTGTCGGCGGCGGGGTCGAACGTCAGGCGTGCGGGATCGCCGCCGGTCGTGCCGACGATCCACAGGTCGAAATTGCGCTTGCCCTCGGGCATGTCCCAGCGGCGCTGGACGTACGCGACGCGTTGACCGTCGGGTGACATGACGCAGCGGTCCACGACGTCGATCGTGGCGTAGTCTTCGACGGTGATGTCATGGTCGCGCGGGGGTTCGGCGGCAACCGCGGCGAGAAAAGGCACGAACGGGATCGCGACCAACACCAGCCGGGCCAGGCGTAAACGCCTCACAGCGATTCTCCGGAGTTTGAGGGGTTTCACCGCGACAAAGCGCATATTGTGCTGCGGGGCCGGCGCATGACGCAAGCCGAGCGATGCAGCAGCTTCGCGGAAACGGGTGTGCTGACCGGGTTTGGGGCGGCTTCATTCGGCCGCCCGCGCGGATTGCAGCGAGACGAAATCGCCAGCCCGAATCCCCAGAGCACCGTGCGTTCGCCCCGTCCGGGGCTGGTTTCTCGTTTTGTCGGCGTTCCCACGGCTTACGCCGTCGGAAATCGTCGGCGATGCGCGCCAGCCCCAGCTGTTCGCTGAAGATGTGCGGGAGCGCACGCGGGATGGCCTCCAAGACCGGTCTGAAGGCCGTTCCCCGCATGAGCATCCAACACCCACCTGGAGGCCGGCCATCGGCGGCCAGCTTTTTCAACGGCCTGCCAAGCTGCGAAAACGGGTTGCATTCCGGGGCGGGGGTCCTTACTGTTACCGATCGCTCTTTACGCGGCGCCAGTGGGTCTGGCGCAAGGAGCGGGCCTGCCCTCCGTCCTTGCCTCCGCGGCAATCCACGGAACAACCCGCAGCGAGCCGGGCGGCGCCCAGCCGGAACGCTCGCGAAAGTGGATATGGTTGACCTCAATCTCATTCGGGACATCGGCGTCGACGACACGGAGATCGACGCGCAGCTTCGCAGTGCGCTGGGAGAGGACTTCGGCCGCGGGGCCATGGACCAGGTCACGGCCGTACCCGTGTCCGACGCGGACACAAGCAAGATCCTCAAGGCGCGCGTGATACAGGTGGAAGGCCGCGACGTGCTGCTGGACGTCGGCCTCAAAAGCGAAGGCCTGATCGGCCTGGACGAGTGGGACGATCCGTCGGTGGTGAAGCCCGGACTGGAGGTCGAGGTCCTGCTGGAGGAGATCGAGCCGGACACCGGCAACATTATCCTCTCCAAACGCCGCGCCGACCGCATCCTCAACTGGCGTCGCATCGTCGAAACCTGCCAGGAGGGCGACAAGGTCAAGGGCAAGGTGCTGCGCAAGATCAAGGGCGGCCTGCTGGTGGACATCGGCGTGCCGGTGTTCCTGCCGGCCAGCCAGGTGGACATCCGTCGGCCGGCCGACGTGGGCGAGTACGTCGAGCAGGTGATCGAGGCCAAGATCCTGCGGATCGACAAGGAGCGCCGCAACGTCGTCATCTCGCGTCGCAAGCTGATCGAGGAGGAGCGCCAGGCGGCCAAGGAGAAGCTGCTGGCGGAGATCGCCGAGGGCCAGATTCGCAAGGGCGTGGTCAAGAACATCGCCGACTTCGGCGCGTTCGTGGACCTGGGCGGGATCGACGGTCTGCTGCACATCACCGACATGTCGTGGGACCGCATCGAGCACCCGAGCCAGATGCTGCGCATCGACCAGGCGGTCGAGGTGATGGTTCTGACGGTGGACCGCGACCGCGAGAAGATCGCGCTCGGGTTGAAGCAGAAGGAAGAGAACCCCTGGAAGCGCGTGGCCGAGAAGTACCCGGTCGGCTCGCGCGTCCGCGGCGAGGTCGTGAACATCGTCAACTACGGCGCGTTCGTAAAGCTCGAGCCGGGCATCGAAGGCCTGGTGCACATTTCCGAGATGAGCTGGACGCGGCGGATCAATCATCCCAGCGAGCTGCTCAACGTCGGCGACCAGATCGACGTGGTCGTACTCGACATCAACACCGACAAGCAGGAAATCTCGCTGGGCATGAAGCAGACCGAGGTCAACCCCTGGACCACGGTGGCCCAGAAGTACCCGCGCGGCACGGTCGTGCAGGGCACGGTGCGCAACCTTACGAACTACGGCGCGTTCGTCGAGATCGAGGAGGGCATCGACGGTCTGCTGCACGTCTCCGACATGAGCTGGACCAAGAAGGTCAACCACCCGTCGGAGATCGTCAAGAAGAGCGACAAGATCGGCTGCGTCGTGCTTGAGGTGGACCAGGAGAAGCAGCGCATCGCGCTGGGTCTCAAGCAGATGACCGAGGACCCGTGGGTCCGCGCGATCCCCGAGCGCTACCAGCCCGGTATGGTCGTCCGCGGCAAAGTCACCAAGATCACCAATTTCGGCGTGTTCGTCGAGCTGGAACCCGACCTGGAGGGCCTGCTGCACGTGTCCGAGCTGGCCGACCACAAGGTCGAGAACCCGCAGGACGAGGTCAGGATCGGCGACGAGATCGACGTCAAGATCCTGCGTGTCGACACGATCGACCGCAAGATCGGGCTTTCCAAGAAGCGCGCCGACTGGGCCGGCGAGGCCGCGACCGAAGGCGGCGGCGAGCGCACGCGCCGCGAGCGCAAGCTTCGCGGCGGCCTGAGCGACGAAAGCGGGAGCGGGCTGATCAGCCTGTAGCGGCCGCAGACTGGCGTGACCTTCCGACGCTACGGCAATCGGCGCACGCAGCGCCGAACCCCGTAGCGTCGGACCTCCGAGTCCGACGAAACTGCGCCCCCCACCGCGTCATTTCCGCGCAGGCACGAATCCAGCGTCGCTCACAGGCGCGCTGGCTGCGCCACTGCTTCCGCGGGCACGTGCGCAAACCAGCGTGCGTACACTCGCGGTTCGATCCGCCGCAATCGCGCCAGCGCCCGGAGAAACGCCAGCGTCACCACCGGCTGCGTCACGCGGCCCGAGCCGCGCAGCAGCAGGTCGCAGGCCGCCTCGCTCGTGAGAGCCGACCGGTACGCGCGCGGCGAGGTCAGCGCGTCGAACACGTCCGCGACGTGGATGATCTGCGCCGTCAGCGGAATCGCGGCGCCGCGAAGCCCGTGCGGATACCCGCTGCCGTCATGGTTCTCGTGATGATGCAGCACCGCATCGAGGACCGGCCGCGGAACGCCGATCGGCGCAAGCAACTGGTGTCCCATTCGCGGGTGGTGGCGGACCAGCTCGAATTCGGCGTGGCTCAGGCGGCCAGGCTTCGACAACAGCTCCGTCGGCAAACCCAGCTTGCCGACGTCGTGCAAAAGGCCCGCAAGCTCCAGCATCGCCTGCTGCTGGAGCGGAAGCCCCAGCGCACGCCCCGTTCGAGCCGCCAGCAGCCCGACGCGCGTGCCGTGGCCGCGCGTTTGGTCGCAATCGCCGTCAATCGACTCGACCAGCGCCCGCATGGCGGGCGTGATCTCCGGAGGCATCGCCCATTCCAGTAGCGCACTCCGCGCGCTCCGCGCATGCCTGTGGCGGCGCGCGGCGGCGGCGCAAGACCGGGCGAGTTCGCGCTGGAGCTCGCACACGGTCGCGATCAGCCGGCGGACGCGGGCGGCGGTTTCGATGCCCCCACTGGCGCTTCGCGTTCGAATTTCGCGGACGGCCGTGTCGGCTCGGCTGCCGTCAGCGGCGCCGCTCACACGCGCGCCAATGCGCGAATTTCGCCTCGTCCAACCCGTTGTGCGGTTCGTGTCGTGCGATGCGGGTCCGCGGTCTGCGGACGGCATGTCGGCAGCAATCCTCTCGGCGACAGGCCCGGCGTGGCGGGCACAGGCAATCGGCGTTGACGGCACGATCACGGTCCTCGCCTCGGGCACCGGACAGCAGGCCGTGCGGAGCGCCGCCACCGGGGCGCCCTGCTGGGACCGGCTTCCGTCGCAGAATCCGAGCCGGCCGACGGCCGGCCCCTTGGAACGGAAGTCGGTCCCTCAACAGCCGCTGAGCGGGGCGATCATGCGTGGATCGCGACCCACCTTTGGGTGTTCGAGATCACGCGGCCCCCTTCGGCCCGAAACCAACCCAACCGCCGTATGCATCGGCTGGGCGAGGCGGTTGCGTCGTTTCAATTTCATGTCCAGAGCGAGATTCAGGCTGCGCGTGCGAATCTGGGACGCAGGAAGGAGCAGCCGGCTGATAACGGGTGCGGCGTCTGCAACAGATGGGTACATCGCGAGGAACTCGCGATTGGGGACCGGACGGGTTCCGTTTCTGCCGCGTGCGCGGCAGTCGAAGCGCGCCAACGCCGATCGCCGTCTCCAGGAAGACGACAGCGCCGGACGGCGGTCGCGTCTGGCGCGGGGCCGTAGGGCGCTCCGCTGACGCAACGCCGACCGGCGCTCTAATGAATCTCGGGCGTGGCGACTACACCATCGCCTTGAGGCCCTTGAGCGGGCGCACCTTGACGACCTTGCGCGCGGGCTTGGCCTTCACGACCATCATCTCGCCGGGCTTGAACGGGTTGGGGACCTTCTTCTCCTTGGTGGCGGGCTTGCGAACGACGGTGATCTTCATCAGGCCCGGCACCGCAAAGATGCCCGGCCCCTTGCTCAGGTCCTTCTTGATCAGACCGGTGAGGCTGTCGAAGACTTGCGACACCTGCTTGCGGGTCAGTCCGGTCTCACCGGCGACGCTGCTGAAAATCTCGGACTTGCTGCGGACCTTCGAGGCTTTGGCCATGCGAGTTCCTCCTATCGGCGGCGCCGCTCCCGGCGCGCCGCCGGACCAAAATGAACTGTTCGTCCGGGCGCAACCGCCACAAGAATTGCCGGCCGGGACCGCGCCCCGGCCAACATGCGGCGTAGAACATTTCTGTCACGTTTCGCGCGTTCCGTCAAGCGGCGCAGGGCGGGAATCCGCAAAAAACCGCTGGAATTTTGGGGAATCCCGGGCGCACTCCCGGCCAAGGGGCGGTTTTCAGCGGGGCAGGTCGCATTCCGGCAGCGCCGGCTCGCTGTTGACCACGTCGATCAACTGCCGCAGCAGCCCGAGACTCTTGCGGTCGAACTGCATCTGCAAGCGAGGCAGGTCCGGAAGCTCGCCGTTCTCATCCGGCAGCGCAGGCACCTGAGAAATCCGCCCCGCGGTCAGGATTCGCGGCGCGAACTCGTCGTTGAGGCGCTCCAGCGTCCGCGGCGAAAGGGGGCGGTGCAACCGAAGCACCAGGTCGTCGCCGACCACCCGGCTGGAGTGATAGACGCGATAAAACCGGGTGACGTCGTCGACAGCCGCCTCGACGCTGTCCGTAATCAGGAACAGGCTCATGTCCTGGTCGCCGATCATGCCCTTGGCCAGCAGTTCCTGCTCGACGTAGCGGCGCCAGTGCGGCCAGTACGTGCCGCCGGGCTCCTCGCACATGACGATCGGGATCAGCGAGGACTTGCCGGTCTGCACGAGCGTCATGGCTTCGAACAGCTCGTCCTGCGTGCCGAACCCGCCGGGGAACAGCGCCACCGCCGACGCCTCTTTCATGAAGGTCAGCTTGCGCGTGAAGAAGTACCGAAAGTTTACGAGCTTGGGGTCCTCGGCGATGATCTCGTTCGTCTTCTGCTCGAAAGGCAGGCGAATCGCCACGCCGAAGCTCTTTTCCTTGCCCGCCCCGCCGTGCCCGGCCTTCATGATTCCGTCGCCGGCGCCGGTGATGACCATCCAACCGGCGGCGGACATCTGCCGGCCGAAGGCCTCCGCAGCGTGGTAGTTGGGATGGTCGGGCGGCGTGCGCGCCGAGCCGTAGATGCTCACCTTGCGCGTCTCGCGGTACGGGGCGAAGGTTTTGAAGGCGTAGCGCAGCTCGGCCAGGGCCTTGTTGAGCAGCTTGGCGTCGGCGCGGCTGGCGCCGTCTCGTGCCAGACGGCAGAGCGTGACGAGCATCTCGGCGTAGAGGTCCTGGTTTTCACCGACGAGCCAGCGGCGGGCGAACTCGTCGATGGCCAGGTCGCGTTCGCCGCGAGTTTTCTCTTCGCGGGCGTGGGGGCGGTTCGTTCGTTTGGACTCGGGCATCGCTCACCTGCAAAGTCGCAAACCAGTTATTGTATCGCGCAGCGCCCGCGCGCGGAAACGCTCCGACCATTTGACCGCGCCGGCCGGCGAACGTAGCATCCGGGTCGCTTTTGACAGTACAAGGGTTGGCGTGGACAATTTATAAGCCATGGACCTGGATTGGCTTGGCCGCGTCGCCGCAACGGCTTACGTGGCGGTGCTCGCGCTGCTTTGTGTGTACGGTCTCCACCGGTACTTCCTGGTCATCCTCTACTGGGGGGTCCGGAAAGGGGAGCCGCCGCGCGCCGCCGCGTTCCACGAGCTCCCGCGCGTAACCATCCAACTGCCGATGTTTAACGAGAAACACGTCGCTCGCCGGGTGATCGAGCACGCGTGCCGCATCGACTACCCCCGCGACCGGATCGAGATTCAGGTTCTCGACGACTCGACCGACGAAACGATCCAGATCGTGCACGAGACCATCGAGCGGATGCGGCGGACCGGGCACAACGTGAAGCTCCAGCACCGCACGGACCGAACGGGCTACAAGGCCGGCGCGCTGCAAGAGGGGATGAAAACCGCAACCGGCGACTTCATCGCCATCTTCGACGCAGACTTCCTGCCCCCACCCAACATCCTCCGCGACACGATCCACTACTTCTCGGACGAGCGCGTGGGCATGGTCCAGTGCCGCTGGGACCATCTGAACCGCGACGACTCATTACTGACGCGCGCCCAGGCGGTCCTGCTCGACGGCCATTTCCTCATCGAGCACACGGCCCGGAACCGCACCGGGCGGTTCATGAGCTTCAACGGCACGGCCGGAATCTGGCGCCGCACCGCGATCAACGACGCGGGCGGCTGGCAGCACGACACGCTGACCGAAGACCTGGACCTCTCGTACCGGGCGCAGCTCCGGGGCTGGAAGTTCGTGTTCCTGCCTGAGCTGACCTCGCCCGCCGAGCTGCCGCCGGAAATGAACTCGTTCAAGGCTCAGCAGCACCGCTGGACCAAGGGCGGCGCCCAGACGTGCGTAAAGATGCTGCCGCGCGTGCTGCGCGAGGCGGGCGACTGGCGCGTGAAAGTGGAGGCGTTTTTCCACCTCACGAGCGGCTTCGTGTACGTGTTGATGCTGGCCCTGAGTCTGCTGCTCGGCCCCGCGCTCATCTACAAGCTCGCCGCCGACCCGGCGCCCGAGTCGCCCTGGCGCGTGGGCATGGACTTCGTGCTGTTCATCATCGGCACCGGTTCCGCACTGAGCTTCTACATCGTCAGCCAGCGCCGACTCGAACGCTCCTGGCTGCACATCGCCAAGACCATCCCGGCCCTGATGGCGATCGGCGTCGGAATCGCGTTCAACAACGCGATCGCCGCGATCGAGGGTTTTTTCAGCAAGTCCGGCGAGTTCGTGCGCACGCCGAAGTTCGGCGAACAGATCAGCGACGCGAACGGTTGGCGCAAGAAGCTCGCAGGCTTCCGCTTCGGCGGCATTTGGCGCGGCTGGGCGGAGCTCGCCATCGCCGTGTACATGATGGGCTGCATGGCGACACTGTTCCTCTTCGAGCACTGGTTCGAACGCGTCTCGGCGGCGATCCCGTTCCTGGCGCTGTTCATCTTCGGCTACCTGTACGTGGCGGTCTCCTCGCTTCGCGGGCAGTGGCTCGCGAGCCGGCCGGCGGCCGCGGCTGGTTCCGGACGTTAGCGCGGGTCGTCGCCCGCTGGGGCATGGACGTAACGGTCGCACCTCGACGCCGACCTCCGGCGACGCTCGATCTCTCGCCGGCACCCCAATCCCCGAACCGCATGAAATGTGTGTCATCCGCTGCGACGCGGTCGAATCCACGCGCCGGCCGCAAGCCTCGACTCGCCGCGCCGCGTGACCTGGCTGAGCGTGATCGGGACGTCGTCTTGTGCGAGGGCCGCGAGCACCGCCATCGCCGCGGCTTCGCGCGCCGTGGCGTCCGGCCCATACGCGTCGGCGGCTTCGACCGGCCACGGCAACCGCGCCCGGAGCTCGCCCAGCAACGTCCGGTTCCGCACGCCACCGCCGGCGACAAGGACGCGCCGCAACGCATCGCCGGCGCGTGGCGTCTCCGGGAACGCACGGGCATCGGCGATCAGCCGGTCAGCGACCGCGGCCGAGATCGCACAGCACGCCGAGCGCAGCACGTCCGCGGGCCGGAACGCACCGGCGCAGGCCCGGTCAATCCAGTTGCTCAGCTCGTCGCCGGTCCCGAGTGATCGCTCGGCGCGTGCCTGGGCGATGAGCCGCTCGGTGAGCTCGCGCTCCAGCCCCGCCACGGACTGTCCGCGGGCCGCGGTCCGCCCGGCCTCGTCGTACGGCGCCCGGAGCAGCCGCCGCGCCAGCGCATCGAGAAGCTGGTTGCAGATGCAGATGTCGCCGGCGCGCACGCGGTCCAGGGCCTCCGCGCGTGTTGCGCGAAACGCGTCGACCGGACCCGCGCCCGCGCGCCTCTCGTCTTTCCCGACGGAAGTGCCGCACGCCGGCAGCCAGGTGTAGTTGCAGAAGCCGCCCAAGTTGAGCATGACGCGCCCTTCTGCCGCGCTTCGATAGAGCACGTAATCCGCCAGCGGCGTGATCGGCGCGCCCTGTCCGCCGGCGGCGAGGTCCGCGGCGCGCAGGTCGAATGCGACTTCGCACGCGAACTCGTGCGCGATCAATGTGGGCACGACGAGCTGCATCGACAGGGGCGGGCGGTGAAACACGGTCTGCCCGTGAACGGCGATCAGGTCTGCGCGCGGTCGACCGGCCGCCGTCAGCACCGCGTGGACGGCCTCCACGTGCCGGCGGGAGAACCCATGCAGCAGAGAGGCGAGCTGCCCCGCGGTCATCGGGCGCTGTTCCGCGAGTGCGCGCAACGGCTCGGCGATCTCGCCGAGCGGGCGTGATGAAAACGCCAGGCATGCGGCGCGCATGTCCAGGCCGTCGCCATCGATTCGCATGCACGCCGCGTCGACGGCGTCGATGCTGGTGCCCGACATGCAGCCGACGACGAAGCGGGTGCGCATGGCCGGATCGTCTTCAGGCGGCGGGCGATCGTCAAATCACTTCGGCGCCGCGGTCCTTTTCGCACGTCGCGCAGGGGTGATCTGCGTCTGGAGTCTCAGCCGGTTGAACGGCTATATTCGATTCATCGGGAACCCGGACCGGTTCGGGCCGCGACGGACTTGTTTCCGCGCTGTCGAGTGAGGAATGCCGAGATGAATTCACCTCAGCACAAGATCAAGCGCCGCGGACTTCGCGGCGGTTGGATTCTCGTGGTCGTCATCGTCGGCGCGGGAGCGCGCGTCGCGCTCGCCCAGGCATCCCAGTTCGCGCTGCGCTTCCACGGCACCGGAATCGGGCAGCAGGACCGCGTCCGAATCCCGATCGACGACAACGCCCCCGGACCCGACGCCAGCGCGCCTTGCGACGTCGGCGCCGGCGACTTCTCGATCGAACTCTGGCTCCGCGGCAGCCTGGCGAACAACACCTCCGCCAACAGCGGCGGCGATAACGAGAGTTTCGACCTTCGCTGGATCACCGGCAACATCATCGTCGATCGCGACATCTTTGGTGGCTCCGAGCGCGACTGGGGCGTCAGCATCGCCGGCGGATTCGTGCGCTTTGGCGTCGGACGCGGCGACGCGGGCGGCGCCGTAGAGAACACGATCGAGGGCGACGTGAGCGTGCTCGACGACGCCTGGCATCACGTGGCCTGCGTGCGCGACGCCGCGGCCGGGCAGCTCCGCATCTATGTCGACGGGAATCTCGACTACGCCGGCTCGACAGGCGTGACCAGCGCCGACCTCAGCTACCCGGACTCCGGCGTACCCGATCAGGCCACGCCGTGGGGGCCGTACATTGTCTTGGCCGCGGAGAAGCACGACGCGGGCCCGGCCTATCCCTCCTTCAACGGATTCCTCGACGAGTTCCGCGTCTGGAACGTCGCCCTGTCGCAGTCGCAAATCCTCTCGCGTTTCGACCGCGTGGTCGCGCCGGGCACCCCGGGACTCGTGGGTTACTATCGGTTCGAGGCCGGAAGCGGCACGGCGCTCGCCGACGACAGCGGCGCCGGATCGCCGGACGGACTGCTGGTCGCCGGCGTTCCTGGAAACGGCGAATGGGTCGCACAGAGCGTGGACGCGGCGAATGTCGCCCCCGTCAGCGACGGGCCGCTTCCGCCAGGATTCGTCCGCAGCACGATCATCGCGACCGGGCTGATGGAGCCGACGGTGATCGAATTCGCGCCCGACGGGCGGCTCCTGGTCGGCGAGCGCGACGGGACCATTCGCATCCACCAGGATGGTCAGCTTCTAGCCGCGCCGCTGATCGACATTCCGGCCAATACGCTCAACGGCGAGCGCGGCCTGGTGGGCATGGCGATCGACCCGGACTTCGCGACCAACGGCTACCTGTACTGCTACTACACAACGAACGAGCCGCGCAATCGCGTCGGCCGGTTTACCGTCGTCGGCAACAGCGCCAGCCTCGCGTCCGAGTTCGTGGTGTGGCAGAACCCGGCGCTGGCTGCCGACTATCACCACGGCGGCACGATCCACTTCGGACCGGACGGCAATCTCTATATCGCCACAGGCGACCAGTTCGACAGCGCCAGCGCGCAGTCGCTGGCGAGCGAGCACGGGAAGATGCTGCGCGTTCGGCCGGACGGCACGATCCCGCCGGACAATCCCTTCCTCGGCGTACCCGGCGCGCGGCCAGCGCTCTGGGCAATCGGGCTGCGCAACCCGTTCCGCTGGGTCTTCGACAGCGCGACCGGACGCATGCTGATCGGCAACGTGGGCGGCAACAACGACGATTCGTCGGAGGAGCTGAACGTCGGCGTGGCGGGCGCGAACTACGGCTGGCCGAACCAGGAGGGGCCGCAGTGCTTCGTTTCGGACTGCTCCGCCTACACGTACCCGCTCTGGTCCTACCAGCATAACGATCCCGAATATGCCGCCGGCGTGTTTCAGGCGTCCATAACCGCCGGGCCGGTCTATCACGGCGCGGCGTTTCCGGCGGCATACCAGGGAAACCTGTTTGTGGGAGACTACGCGAACCGCTGGATTCGCCGGCTGGTCTTCGACGGCAGCGGCGGCGTGATCGCCGACCCGGTCTTTCTCACCGCGCCGGAGGCGGGCACGATCGTGGACATGGAAGTGGGACCGGACGGCGCGCTCTACTACGTGACGATCGGCGTGGCGTGGAGCGGCGACCCGGACGCGCCCGGCGTTCATCGAATCGCGTACGCCGGCGCAGGCAACGTACCGCCGGTCGCGGTCGCGGCGGCGATCCCCACGCAGGGCGTCGAACCGCTGACGGTGCAGTTCAGCAGCGCGGGATCGTTCGACCCCGATGGCGCTCCGCAGGCGTTGAGCTACGACTGGGACTTTGGCGACAACAACGGCTCAACGCTGCCGAACCCCCAGCACGTTTACTCGGAGCGCGGCATGTATGTCGCGACGCTCACGGTCAGCGACGGCGCAGCTCAGGATTCGGCCGCGCCGATCCCGATCATGGTCGGAAACCCGCCAACCGCCAGCATCGATCAGCCACCGGCCGGTACGACGTACCGCGCCGGCGACGTGATCGCGTTCTCCGGCATTGCGTCCGATCCAGACGACGGCCCGCTGCCGCCGTCTGCGTTCTCGTGGTCGGTCGTGCTCGTCCACAACGACCACGTGCACCCGTTCCTCGGGCCGCTGACCGGCGTGACGGGAGGCAGTTTCCAGGTGCCCAGCTCCGGCCATAGTCCGGCCGACACCTACTACGAGATTCAGCTAACCGTGACGGATTCAGACGGACTGGCCGGCTCGGCGACACGCGCCGTGTTCCCGGTCATCGCGCCGCTGAGCTTCGACACGGCTCCGAGCGGCATACCGATATTCCTCGACGGCGACCCGCTGGCGACGCCGGGCACCGTCGAGTCCATCCCCGGCTTCCAGCATTCGGTCGAGGCACAGACCACATACGTTCTCGGCGGCAGCACGTACACGTTCGAGTGCTGGTCGGACGGCGAAGCGCGCGTGCATTCGTTCACGGTGCCCGAAAGCGGGCTGGACCTGACCGCCACATATTCCGTGCAGGGCACGACTGAAGTGAACGTCGCGGTTCCTGCGAACAACCGGAACGCGGACTGGTACACGCCGGTCGGACAGGCGTACGCGAACTTATACGACCAGTTCGGCCTGTGCTGCGGCGCCGATGGCGGCGGACAGTATCAGGTAGGGCTGGAGTTCCCATTGCCGGTCCCGCGCGGCGCGTCGATCGCTTCGGCGACGATCGACGTTGTCGCCACGGCCGACCAGGCGGGCAGCCCGTCCGCCACAATCCGCGCGTATGACGTGGCTTCCGCGCCGGCGTTCGCCGCGGGCGATCCGACGCCGCTGACGGATTGGGCGCCGCTCTCGACCGCGACCGCCGCGTGGAACTTCCCCCCGTTCGCCGCAGGCCAGCCGTACACCTCGCCGGAAGTCGCGGCGCTGGTTCAGGAGATCGTGGACCGCGCGGACTGGGCCGAAGGCAACGCGATCGGGTTCGTACTCGATCCGGGCGCCACGCCGCCCGATCAGTGGCGCTGCATCCGCAATTTCGCATCCGGGCAGCCGGCGATCCTATCGGTTTCGTACGTGGTCTTGAGCGGCGGCGGCTGTGCGATTCCCGGCGACGTGGACAATGACGGCGACGTGGATCTCGCCGACCTGTCGCAGTTGCTCACGTCGTTTGGTCTCTGCGTCGGCGCACCCGAGTTCGACCCTGCGGCCGACATCGACGGCAGCGGTTGCGTCGACCTGGCCGACCTCTCCGCCCTGCTGACGAGTTTCGGCACGGGCTTGTAGCACGCCGTCGCGGATTGGGCCGGCCCAAGCACGCGAGCGGCATCCCGCTATCGACCCGGCGCAGCGGCTCTATAATGCCCGCCTTGCGCGGTCCGGACCGCGGCGCGCTGTAACGGCGCCCGTTGGAAGAGTGGCAGCGCCGACCCGATTCCATTCAGCGCCGCGAACCAAGCGGGACGGTAAACGCCCGAATCGCCGCCGCGATCGCCTGACGAGGAACGCCATGATCGATATTCGCCTGATTCGCGAAAGCCCGGACATCGTGCGAAAGGCCGCGCGCGACAAGGGAATGCACGTTGACGTGGATCAACTGCTGGCGGTCGATCGGCGTCGGCGTGAGCTCGAGACCGAATTCAACGAGCTCCGCCACCAGCAGAAGCTGGCCGGCGAGAAGATGGCCAAGGCGTCGCCGCAGGAGCGCTCGGCGCTCGGCGCGCAGCTCGGGGAAGTCAAGGCGCGCGCCCGCCAGCTCGAAGAAGAGCGCACGAAGGCCGACGAGGAGCTGCGGCAGCTCATGCTGCTCGTCCCGCAAATTCCCGACCCCGAGTCGCCGGTCGGCCCCGACCCCTCGCACAACGTCGAGGTCCGCCGCGTAGGTCAGCCGCGGTTCAAGGCGGACTTCCACGCGTTCAAGGACCACGTTGAGCTTTCCAGTACGCTCGGGCTGGTAGACCTGGAGCGCGGCGTGAAGCTCGCCGGCAGCCGCAACTACGTGCTGACCGGCGCGGGTGCGATGCTGCACGAGGCCGTACTGCGGTTGGCGTGGGACCTGCTGCTGTCGGAAAGCTGGGAACCGCCGGGCCGCCCCGGCACGCCGCTGCGATTCACGCCGCTCACCGTGCCGGTGCTGGTCCTCGAGAAGCTCATGGAAGGGACGGGCTTCTTCCCGCTGCACCGTGACGAGGTCTACCTGTGCGAGCGCGACCAGCAATGCCTGGTGGGAACGTCCGAAGTCCCCGTGACCGGTCTGCACATGGACGAGATTCTGGACGCGGACGCCCTGCCGAAGCTCTACGCCGCCCGAAGCACGTGCTTCCGGCGCGAATCGGGCGCCGCGGGCAAGGACACGCGCGGTCTTTACCGGATTCATTTCTTCGACAAACTGGAGCAGGTGGTCATCTGTCGCCCGGACCGCGAGGAGTCGCGCTTCTGGCACCGCGTGATCCTGGAGAACGCGGAGCGCCTCCTCCAGGCGCTGGAACTGCCCTACCGCGTCATCGAGGTCTGCACGGGCGACATGGGACAGGCCAAGGTGCGGCAGTTCGACGTGGAGACCTGGATGCCCGGCCGCGACGCGTACGGCGAAACGCACTCCGCCAGCGCCTATCACGACTTCCAGGCCCGCCGGCTCGGGATTCGGACCCGCGACGAGGCGGGCAAGCCGCAAGTGTGCTTCACGCTCAACAGCACTCTGGTCGCATCGCCTCGCATCCTGATCCCGCTGCTGGAGAACTACCAGAATCCCGACGGCAGCGTGACGGTGCCGGCGCGCCTGCGACCTTACATGAACGGCATGGAGCGGATCGAGAAACGATGACGCCCCAGGAGCGCGGCATCTTGCCGAGCGCTTGAGAAGTCGCGGGTTGAAGAACGATCCAAGGCATGATGCGCAACCGGCAGCAAATCACGATGCGGCCCCTGGTGCGTGAGCGGACGGATCCCCGGAGGCGCACGAACGGCGCCCCACGGATCGGCGCCACAATGCCGAACGAATCGCTTGAACCGAGCGCCGAGCGCCTCCCTCGGGACTCGGCCACGTACCGCGTGCTGTTTGTACGTCTGGACGGAGGCGTGCGGGTCGCGCATGCGGGCCTCGAATCGCGGTCCGCCGCGGTCCGCGTAGCAACCGCGGCCATAGAGAACCGCGTCCTCCGCTCGCGCGTCGCCGAGATCGTGCTTCAGCGCGGAACGCCCGCGTCGCGCGTCGCGTTCGACGCGGCGCGCGTGATTCCGGGAATCCGCGGCGGCTGGAGCGACACGGCCTGGGACACAATCAGCCGCTGGCGTCCGGGTGAAGACGAGGCGATTCGGAGCGCTCTGTCCTCGGCATCGCCGCCGGCGCCATCCGGCGCACCGGCGGCAAGTGTGACCACGGCCGATCACCCCGACGTTTCGCCGCGCTGCGAGGCGCTTCGAGATTCGGCCGCGCGGCATTCGTACGAGCGCTGGCGCTGGAAGGTCTGGGGCTGCGTGGCGCTGGCCGTAACGGCCTGGTTCGTTACGCTGGCGTACTTGTCACGCTAGGCCCGTTTCGGTATTCATGCGGCGCTTCACCTAGAATGTCGGGCCGGCCGGCCTCGAAACTCGAGCGACCTCAGCTCCGAGACCTGGTGCCAGCCGTTGAAAGAGCCACCCGCCCGCAGAATCCGGTGCTCCATGCGTCGCGCAGCGCCAGCCGATGCGCGCCAATCGTTGCGGACTTGCGGCTTCGCTATACTCACGTCATGCGGTCGATCGCGTTCATCAACCAGAAAGGCGGCGTCGGCAAAACCACCAGCGCCGTGAACGTGGCCGCGGCGTTGTCCCGCGTCGGCCGCCGCGTGCTTCTGGTTGATCTCGATCCACAGTCCCACGCCAGCCTCCACCTCGGATTGCAGCCCGCCGATGGCGAGATCACGGTGTACGACGTGCTGGTCCGCGGCGCGCCGCTGGCGGAGGCGGCGCGTTTCGCGGACCAGCGACTGACTGTTGTTCCGTCGAACATCCACCTGGTCGGCGCGGAAGTCGAGCTGGTGAGCACGCCGGAACGCGAGCGCTGCCTGCTGCGAGCGATCTCGCCGCACCGCGAGAACTTCGACGTGCTCGTGGTCGACTGCTCGCCCTCGCTGGGGCTGCTGACCGTCAACGCGCTGGCCTGCGTCGGCGAGGTGATCATCCCGCTTCAGCCGCATTTCCTGGCGCTTCAGGGGCTGGGCCGGCTGCTGGAGACGATCACGCTAGTTCGCTCGCACATCAATCCCGAACTACGCGTGCTGGGCGTGCTCATGTGCATGTACGAGCGCGGCACGCGGCTGGCGCAGGAGGTCATCGACGATGTGCGAGGATTCCTGGCTGCCGCCACGCCGGAGCAGCCGTGGTCCGGAGCGCGCGTCTTCCGCACGCTCATCCGCCGCAACATCAAGCTTGCGGAATGCCCGAGCTTCGGCCAGTCGATCTTCACCTATGCCCCGGGCAGCCACGGCGCCGAGGACTACGCCGCCCTCGCCGCCGAACTGACGTCGGACGGCGCGCCGCAAGACGGCATCGTTGCGGCGGCGACGGCCGACGCCTACGCGGCACCGTTGATTCCCGAAGCAGCCCGCGCGATCGCAGCGACCGATTCGGCTTCCACCGCCGCCGCGAGGCCTGAATCGGCGCCGGCCGAACCCGCCGCGGCCGCCGGCGAGTCGCCGTCCCCGCCGTAGCGTGCGGTCACATGGCCATCTCCCCGCAAGCCTGGCGTCACTGGTATCTGCGCATCTTCCCTGCGTACTGGATTTTCCTGGCGCTGATGACGCACCTGCCGCGGCCGCAGATTCCCGGCGCGATCCCCTACCAGGACAAGTGGCTGCATCTGTTGGCGTTCGGCGGACTCGCGTTCCTGGGGCTGCGCTTTCGGCAGTCGTGGAAGGCGCCTACCGGCGCGGGGCTGCGCTGGAAAGCCGCGATCGTGCTCGTCGCCTACGCGTCGCTGGACGAGCTCACGCAACAGTTCGTGGGCCGTCAAACCGCCTTGCTCGATTGGCTCGCGAACGTGACGGGCATCGTCATCGTATTGATTATGACGCACCATCTCGAACGACGCCGCGCGGGGTCGGCGGGAAGAAGCGTGGAGTCGGCGCCGAACCGTCCGTAGAATACTCATGTGGCGCGCGCCGCGCCCGAGGGAGACCGTGCCATGCTGATGCAACCGCCGCTCGCGCCGCGATACGCCGAGCTCAGCGAGACGGAGCTTTGCGACGGCATCCGCGAATTCAAGCGGCGGCTTGGCTCGCGCCTCGCGATCCTCGGCCACCATTACCAGCAGGACGAGGTCATCCAGTTCGCCGACTTCACCGGCGACAGCCTCAAGCTGAGCCTCCTCGCCGCGCAGCAGAAGGACGCGGAGTTCATCGTCTTATGCGGCGTGCACTTCATGGCGGAGTCGGCGGACATCCTCACCAGCGACAAACAGACGGTGATCCTGCCGGACCTTTCCGCCGGTTGCAGCATGGCCGACATGGCGCACATCGACCAGCTCGAGGCCGGGTGGCCGGCGCTGCTCGAACGGGCCGGCGCGCCGATCACGCCGATCACGTACGTGAACTCGTCCGCGGCGATCAAGGCGTTCGTGGGCCGCAACGACGGCGCGTGCTGCACCAGTTCAAACGCGAAGATGGTCCTGGAGTGGGCGCTGCACGGCGCTGAGCCGTCGGACGGCGGCGACGGCTCGCGCGGTCACAAGGTGCTTTTTCTCCCGGACCAGCATCTCGGCCGCAATACCGCGTACGCGCTGGGCTGGCCGCTGGAGAGCATGGCGCTGTATGACCCGGACGAGCCTGACGGCGGCCTGACGCCCGAGCAGTGCCGCGAGGCGCGCGTCTTCCTGTGGAAGGGGCACTGCTCCGTGCACCAGCTCTTCACCGTCCAGCAGATCGAGGCACTGCGCGCCCGGCCGGAGCCGTGGCAAATCCTGGTGCACCCCGAATGCTCGTGGGAGGTGTGCCAGCTTGCCGACTACGTCGGCAGCACCGAGTACATCATCCGCACCGTGCACGAGGCGCAGCCCGGTTCGTACTGGGCGATCGGCACCGAGATTCACCTCGTGAACCGCCTGGCCACGCAACACCGCGACCGCGTTGTCCGTTCGCTGGCCGGTGTTCAGTGCCTGTGCGCCACGATGTACCGCATCGACCTTAAACACCTCTATTGGGCGCTCGAATCGCTCGTCGAGGGGCGCGTGGTCAACCCCGTGCGCGTGGACGAGGAAACGCGCCGCTGGTCGCGGATCGCGCTCGACCGCATGCTGAAACTGCGGCCGGCGCAGCCGGTGTCGGCGAAGTGAGCGAGAGCTGCCAGCCGCCAGCAGTCCGCGTTGGGCCCCAAGCAGCCGCAGCCAGTCCGTTGAAGGACTGTCCGCCGATTGGGGGACCGGCCTCCAGGCCGGTCTTGGACGCCATTCGGCGTGCGCTCCCGCCGCCGCTTCGCGGCTGAATGCCGCTGCACGTCCGTTCCCATGGCCGGAGACATGGGCTACGTACTTTCGCCGCTTCGCGGCTGAATGCCGCTGCACGTCCGTTCCCATGGCCGGAGACATGGGCTACGTTCTTCCGGCGCGCCGCGGCTGGCATTGCTCAGCGCGGCGCGGCATAATCCTGCGCGTTGGGTTGCCAGGGAGGGTGACCGCGCGTCACTCCGTACGTGGCAAAGCGAGGTGGAACCATGCTTTACGCCACACTTACGTTCTGGCTGCTGGTCATTGTCTTCTGTGCCTGGGGCGTCCACGAGCTGTGGAGCCGGCTGGTCAAGCCGCGCGTGGTGAACACGGTGCTCCTCCCGGGCACGCTCGTGGCCCAGCTCGGCCATGTGCTCGGCCTGCTCGTGACCGGCAACTCGGTGCAGAACACCGCGCTGATGAGCGACGACGAAGAGGGAAAGCCGCAGTCCGAAACGCCTGAGTCGCCCAAGGTCCCCGTCGTTGGACCGATCATCATCGCCCTGCTGCCGCTGGTCGCGTGTGCGGCGTGCCTGTACGCCGCGGCGCACTTCTGGGGCGGCGGTGTGCTCGGCGACCTGAGCCAGGGCGCGGCGCTCGCCGTGCCGCAATCGTTGCCGACCTCCGTCGCCGCCGTCTGGGACCTGCTCCGTTCGAGCATCACGCTGATGGAGCAGGTGCTCAACGCGATCCTGAACAGCGATTGGAAGCACTGGCCGACGCTCGCGTTCCTGTATCTGGCGGTATGCCTGACGGTGCGCATGACGCCGTTCGAAGGCACGCGCCGCGGAGCGATCGGCGCCATCCTGGTGTCCGGGCTGCTGATCGCGCTGCTGGCCAGCGCCGTGCAGGCCGTGGCGGAGTGGGTGCAGACGAGCTGGCCGATCCTCAGCTTCGCGGTCGGAATGCTCCTGCTCCTGCTGCTTTTCTCGCTGCTGGTCACCGGCGTCGTGGGACTCATCAAGGTGATGGCCAAGAACGCGTGACTGGGAAGCTCGAGGCGTGGGACCACAAGCGCCAGCAGTGTGCGATCGAACCCCAGGCGCCGGTCTGGTAAGGAACCGAAACGCGACCCGCGCCCGCTTGTGCTCGCGGTTCTGATGCGGGGACAGAACGAAGAACGCGCAAGAGACTTCAGCTAACGGGTAAGTCATTACGGCGAACCTTGCATGTGAACACGGGGGCTGCCGGCCGGATTGGACACGGGCGCAGCCGATCGATCCGACAGCGGGCGGCCATCGCTGGCAACGCTTGCGCTGCGGGGCGGTGCTCAGCGCGCCGGGAAGCCGATACCAAGCATGACGTGCGCCTGCTGACAGCCGGATTTCCAATTGATACAATCTCCGCCATCCTGCGGTGAGCGTAGCTCAGTTGGCCAGAGCACCAGGTTGTGGTCCTGGGGGTCGCGGGTTCGAGCCCCGTCGCTCACCCTTCGTCGAATTCGTCCCGCGGCCGGCCGCGTTCGGGCTGGCTGCCGCCGCGCTTCGGATGCGCGGCGCGGAAGCGGCTGCCGCGCGTGTGCCTTCGTTCGTTTCGGCGCAGCGTCCCGCCCAGCGCCCGTAGCTCAGTTGGACAGAGCATCGGATTTCTAATCCGACGGTCGGGGGTTCGAGTCCCTCCGGGCGCGTTGTAGTAAGAGTTAGCAACGATTCGCAACCGTTCGCGTTGCTCCGCAGCCGGCAAAGACTTACGCGCGTCGGTGGATCCGCAGGAATCCAGTTCGCCTTCGCAACCGCTCGCAACCGCTGGCGACGTTTCGCGTGCCAACTGCTGGCGGTATTGCTGGCGGAAGTGGACAAGCTTGTCCGATTTCTCCGGCGCGGCGTCGGTCGTGCCCGTCGCGGCCAGGTGTTCGCGCTTCGGGGTCGGGTCGAAGTCGGGGAG
The DNA here is from genome assembly GCA_039961675.1 of Phycisphaerae bacterium. Taxonomy (GTDB): domain Bacteria; phylum Planctomycetota; class Phycisphaerae; order UBA1845; family Fen-1342; genus JABRWC01. The sequence continues at coordinate 28,959 of JABRWC010000043.1, read as the reverse complement.
CGCGTCCAGTCCAGCCGCCACGTCGAAGACGCCCAGCGTCGTGTACGTCCCGAGCGTCAACACCGGCGTTGAATGCCGGGCCAAGGTCTGCGCGACCTTCACGGACGCGCCGCCCTTGACCAGCGCGGTTATGAAGCTCGTCCGCAGGGCGTGGAAATCGACCGTGCGGCCCTCAGCGTCCGTCACGGCCAGGAAGTCGGATTCGAGCCGCTTGCGGCGCTCCAGGCGATCCGCGGTTTCTCGAATCCACCGCGCCCGTGCCCGCCGCAGGTCCGTCCGCAGCATGTCCGAAGTGTGAAACTCCGGCAGGTCGAAGACCGGGGCGTCTTCCGGCCGGCTTTCAACCCACGTGGCGAGCCGGTCGGCCAACTCCCGCCGGATCGGCTGTCGATCCTCGCGCCGGCGCTTCGAGTGCGCCGCGCGGACCACGAGCACTGGCGGATCGTCGTCGAGCCGGAAATCAGCCGGCAGCAGCGAGCGCAGCTCGTTCCGACGCAAGCCGCTCTCGACCGCCACGCGGTAGATCATCGCGCGATCCGCCCCGCACAGTCCGCGGAAGGCCGGTCCGTGCTCGGCGGCATCGACCAGCCGTCGAATCTCGTCCGCGTCCAGCGCCCTTCGCACGAGTCGCCGATCCGCGGCCGCGCTCTTGATCGTCAGGCAGGCGAGCGCATCCCCGCGCGTGCGGCCGTCCCGATGAAGCCAGCGGGTGAAGCTCTTGACGGATCGCAGGTAGTGTCCGGCCGTTCCGATGGACACGCCGCGGGTCTGCTGAAGCTCGCCGATCGCGGATTGCACCGCGCTCGGCGTCAAGGCGCTGATTCGCTCCGCGCCCGTCAGCGCGGCGAGCCGCTTCACGTGCCCGGCGGATTCGTCCGCGTGCTTCGCAGTGTTGCCGCGGGCTTCCAGCACGGCCGCCCAGTCGTCCAGGTGCGCGGACAGCGGCCGGCGCTCGGCCTCGGCGTAGCGGTCGGTGCGGGCGTCAATCACGCCGTCCTTTCGAAGCGCGGCGTCGGCCACGCGCCGGGCCAGGATGCGTTCGGACGCGGCGCGGTCCGTTGTCCGCGTCGATGCTTCGCGGCGCTTCCCGTTCGCGTCGAACCATGAAGCCCGCCACGGTCCGCGCTCCGATCGGCGGAACAGCGTCCCTTGCCCGCGGGGTCGTTGTCGTCGTGCCACGTCATCGCCCCTTTCTGGCGCGCGGAATCTCGCGCAGCTCCAGCCCGAGCGCTTGCGCTAGCCGCTCGGCCGTGTCGAGGTGGATCGTGCGAAGGCCGTGCCGCAGACGGCTAATCTGCGACGCGGCTACCCCGGAGTCGCGGGCAAGCTCGTATTGCGTGCGTCCGTCCCGTTCGATCGCCGTCAAGAGTTCCTCGATGATTGCCATGCCCAGCATCCTACCGCGTTCATTGCCGCAGGGCAATCGGTCATCCGCAGAATTTCTCGCCGCCCAGTCCCGCAGCGCGTCCAGCACGCGGGCGCGGTAGGCGTCGGCTCGTTCATCCTCGATCATCGTTCACGCCCTCCAGGTCCGCCGTTCGCCGTGTCGAGGTCTTCCACGCGGCCGATTGCCGGCCACCACTTGAAGTGCAGTTCTTCGCCCGCCGATCCGAGCCCCGAGTAACGGGTTTTTAACGCTCGCACCTTCACCAGCCCGGTCGCGCGCGTCCCCGCGTCCGCCTCGACTTGCTCGCAGTCCACCGCGAAGACGTTTACGGCGTCATACGCGATCCGGCCCGCGCCGCGGATCTCGTCGATGGACGTCGGCTCGCGATCCGCGCCCTTCTGTGTTCCGGACTTCCGCAAGTCCGCGATTACCAGTAGCGCGATATTGCACGTCTGCGCCAGGCGCTTCAGCGCCGCCGAATTCTCGCAGTCCGCGCCGTACTCGCTCGTGTCGCCGGGAGCCGCGGCAAGTAGGCCGATGTAGTCCAGAAGCACCAGCCGCCAGCCGAAGAGCCGGCAGCCGTCGCCCACGATCGCGCACAGCCGCGTGCGGTTCAGCGCGCCGCCCCAGTACTCCGCGTCCAGCAGCGTCAACGGCAAGCCCGCGTGCTCGCGACGCACGCCGTCCAGCCGGGCGTGCTGTGCCAGGTCAAGCGAGTCGTCGGCGATCCAGCGCCGCGGGATCGCGGCAAGATTCGAAACGATCAGGTGCGCGAGGTCGCGCCGGGGCAATTCGAGCGAGACCACGCCGACGGGGACGCCAGCTAGCGCCGCGTTCAGGGCGCATTGCACCGCCGTCTGCGTCTTCGCTCGGCCGGTCTTGCCGGCCAACAGGTGCACGCCGCCCACGCGCAGCCCGCCGCCGAGTCGCGCGTCCAGCGAGCGCAGCCCCGTCAGGACGTGCTCGGTCGGCCGCCAGGTCGCGGCCTCCGCCCAGATTCCCCCCAGCGTGAACGTTCGCCACGGATCGGACCGCTCGTACGCGCGGTCCAGCAAATTCGCGACCGTCTCGTCCGGCAATTTTTCGATTACGCGCCGGCGCACGATCAAGTCTCCAACGTCTTTCAAGCCGCGGCCCTTGTCGAGGCTCAAGTCAACGATGCGCGCTTCGATGCCGTGCTCGGCGAGCGTGTCGCGCGCGGCGCGCGCCCAGCGCCGGCCGGCGTCGTCATCGTCCCCGACGATCGCGACGGCTCGGCCGCTGAGCAGCTCGGGCAGGCACTCGGGGAGCGGCGCGGCTTCGCCGCCGGTCACGCCCACGGCGCAGCGCCCGAGCGCGATCAGCGCCAGCGCTTTCAGCTCGCCAGGACAGAGCCAGACCGGGCCGTCGGCGTCCAGGTGAAGCGGCCAGACGTTCCGAGCGGATGCACCGCGCGGCGTCCAGTAGCATTTTGGCGCGTCGGTTTTCGCATCAGCGCGATGATACTTCACGGCCATGAGCCGCCCGGACGTGCTCGTCACCGGCAGCGTCCAGTAGCCGCCGTCGGCCGTCACCCCCAGCTTGAAGCGCTCCGCGGTTGCCCGATCGATCGCGCGCGTGCTCCAGAGCCGCGCCTGCGCCGCGGCGTCAGCGATCAGCCGTTCCGTCGCCTCGCGCGCCAAGGCGGCAACGTCCGCGCCGGAATCGCTTCCGGCCGCGTGGCGCTCTTCGCCGCAGTCCGCCCTATCCCGCGCGCCGTTGCGCGGCGTGGCGCGGCGGGAAACGGCCTTCCCGCCCTCGCCCTCGCCCGAGCCGAGACGAAGCCCGAGACGTTCGGCCGCGCCGTGGAAGTCGAGGTCGTGCATCTTCTGCACCACGTCCAGCACGTCGCCCGTCCTTCGGTCGCCGTTCCACTGGCAGCCGTGGCAGGTGAAGTACCAGCAGCCGCCGTGCTCGTGGATTCCTGCGCTCGCGTGTTCGTCTTTGTGAAACGGGCAGCGGATCGCCGCGCGGCCGTTCACGGCCGCCCCGGCCTCGCGCAGCGCCGAGACCAGCGCCGCCTTGTTCGAGCGGATGCGGTTCAGCTCGGCACGTTTTTCGCTCATGCGTCCGCCTTCATGGGGCTCTTTGCGCGTATCGGCTGCGCTTCCTGCGCCGCGTGCGTGTTCGTCCGCTTCAAAGCGGCGGACGCGCACGCCCTCTCTCTTAAGAGAGAGTCTTGGGGCGCGACGCGCCCCTTACCCTTGGGGCGCGTTGCGCCCTTTACGGCGCGCGCGCTCGTATAGGGCGCGTCGCGCCCTTTACGGCGAAGCAGCACAATTCGCAGCAAGGTAGCGGTTCTGCGCCCGCCGGCGATCACCGGCACGCGCACCCGATGAATCCACCCGCCACGCTCCAAGGCCGTCAGCCCGTCGGATATTGTGCGCTCGCGCCGGATGCCGGTCCGACCGCACAGGGTCGCTCGGGTCGGCGTGCAAACAACCGATCCGCCGGCCAGGTCGCAGAGCGCCAGCCAGACGGCGGGCGCAGCCCAGCATTCACGGTGGAGCCGCCCCTGCGTCCAGGGCCGTTCGCGCCGCTTCATCGCTCGGCCCCCCGAGCACGGCCCAGCTCGGGCGGCAACGCGAGCCGGTCGAGCAGGCGTACGCAGCTTTCGCAAAGCCGCACGCGCCGGCTCCAGCCCCCCAGCTCTCGCCAGCGCCACCAGCTCCCGCACCACGCGCAGCGGAATCCGCGCAGGCAATCCGCTCTTGCAAACCGTGTGTTTTCTAGGTAGGCTAACAAGTCGGTTTCGATCCTTGCCCGGCTCGGGGATCGCCTTCCCTGCGGCCGGGCAGTCCCTTCGGTCACCGCCCGCCAGCTTGCTCCGCAAGCCATTCCCGCAGCGCTTCGACCGGGTACAGCCGTCGCGCGCCGAGCTTGACCGAAGGTATCGCGCCACGGTTGGCCAGCGTCCAGAGCGTGCGCGCCGAAATGCCCAGCGCCGCAGCGGCTTCCCGCGCGCTCAGCGCCAAGCGCGCCGGCTGCTCGTTGCCCGCCGAAATATCAGGCGTGTTCATCGTGCCGGCCCTCTTTCCGGGCGCAGGCGCGGGCATCCGCCAGCGATCCAGTCGAGCACTTCGCTTCGGCTCCAGCGCCTCAGCGCGCCGAGTTTCCGGCCCCGCGGCATTTCCCCGCGCTCAGTCATGCGCGTGACGTGCCGGCATGAGCAGCCCAGCAGCCGCGCGACCGCGCGTACGTCAAGCAGTTCCGCGCCCGCGGCGTTCGTTCGTGCTTCCATCTCGCATACTCCCGTACCCGTTGCGCCGGGCGCGCCCGCGGCGGTTTGCCACGGCTTACACGCGCCGGCTACAGACCGAAAAGCGGACCGGCGGAACGGTCCGCTTTTGAGCGGGCGGATTGCGCTTTCTCTCGCGAAAACCAGCGTTTCGGCAGGCGCGCGGATTTCTCAAGACGGTCCGTTTCGGTCCGCTTTTCGGTTCGCTTTTCGGTCGGGTTCAACGTCGGACGATCGGTGTCGGCGTGGATTGAAGCAGCTCGAAAGCGTCGCGGCGATCACTCGCCCGGCCGCTACACGTCTGACGCGCGCCGCACGCTGCGCGTCGGCCCTCGGCCCGATCGCGGCGAGTTCCGCTGCACGCCCGCGGCGCGGCAGTAGCGCGCGAACGTCTTGGCGTTGTCCGGCAGCCCTTCCCCGAGATACCGCGGATCGGCTTGCAGCTTCGCGAGTAGCTCGGTGTAGGACATGCTCTCCGCGCCGTCGATGTTTGCAAGCGCCCACTCGTACGCCGCCGCCGCCCGTTTCTGCGACGGTTTGAGCTTCGGCCGCTCTCCGGCCGCGTGCGTTTGCACCGCTTCGCCTGCGTCGCCGTCGGTCGTCTCCGGGCACGTGGAGACCGGCCCGAGTATCTCCACTGCTTCGGCCGGGTACTTCTCTCGAATCTCACGACTCAACTCGGCCAGGTCTGCCGACCCGAGCTTGTCGCGGACCAGTTGCGCAAGCTCTGTCATGTCGGTCAGCACTTGGCATTTGCCGAAGGCCACCGGTCGATTCAGCCGCCCCCAGCCCATCCCATTGCCCGCGCGATGGACGTACTCATACGCACGGTCCAACTTAAGTGCGGGTATCCGCCGCGCCAGCCACTCCGCGACAGCGTCGTACAGAGGGCACCGCTCGTACAGGTCGGGATTTCGCCGCTCCGCCTCAGGCAACTTCGCAAGAGTCCGCGCGTGATGTTGTGCAACCCGCCGACACAGGTCCTCGATGTCAACCGGAGGATTCAGAGGCATGTCGCGCATCATCCTTTCCGGGCAAAGCCGCCCGGCGCAGCCCGCCGGATGATGCGAAAGCGCGCCGCGCCGGACGGCCGGCAGGGCGCGACCCTGCCGTCCCGTCCCGTACTCTACCGCGCCGCGCCTCGTGTTTCACGGCCTTCCGCGGCAGTCGGGCAGCAGCCCGGACCGCCGGCCGCGCCCGCCGCTTGCTCCCCGGCGATCGGGTCGATTTCGCCCCTTTCTGCACGGGGAGCACAACCGGCTTTCGTACAACGGCATGCGACCGCCGCAAGGGTCCCCTTGCGACGACCGATCCGGCACCGCGTGCCGAAGCCAACCGAAGCGCGTTGCGCTCCGCCCCCCGACGCCGTTGTCTTCCCGCGCGCGCGACGCGACGCATCGTGCCGATGTTTGAACAGCTATCTGGGTTGCGTGGGCGTTGATGGGGTGGGGTCGCGGTTCCGATCCCTTCGCCGCGGGTCCCCGCGATGATGAACGGTCCGAACGCACCCTGCGGCCGGAACAGCCGCAGGCGCGCCGTCAGTCATGCGGCTACCCGAGTCTACCAGAGACTACATTTCCCACTAATCCCCGAATGCCAGGTGTCTGAGCCCGTTGCAGCTTGCCCAGATTTACGCCCGTTGTGGTATTTTTCGCGTGACGGGTGACATGCGGTCTCCCCCGCGCGGGGTGCAGAGATTGAGCACGCCCTACCCCGCTTTCGCTCCGGTCTACTGCTGACATTCGCAGACGGAAAGCGCTTTCTTTCGCGGTTGCATCCCCGTGGCGCAACGCGCGCCGCCCGCCCGGTCCCGGAACGCCCCGCCGCCGCGCCGCGTGCCAGGGCGCGGCCCTTCCGCCCGAAATCGGCACGTTCCCTGCGCCGGTTCGGCCGCGCCGCCCGCGGCCGAGCGTTCATCGGCCGCATCGTGTCGTGCCGAGCAAATAGCGCGCCGTCAAGTACTGTCGCGCCGCCCTCGGCATCCAGGTCCGCCACGGGAGCGGACAGGTCGGAGCGGGTTCCGGGGCGTCCGCCGGCTCCGACAGCCTGCCGACGAAACCCCGAAAACTCTCGGTGTTCGCATGGGGTTAGATTACGTCGGCGCTTTCGCGCACAGCTTGGCGCGGGTGTTCACGGCGTTCCCCTTCCGGGACGGTCTGGACAAGGGCCAGGATCGCCCGGCGGATTGCGTCGGGCAGGCTCGGCCACGCCGTCCGGACGCGCTCGAAGTCCGGGTCAACTGCTGGCGGTATTGCTGGTGGGTATGCAGAATCCCCCGTGATTTCCGGTTCGTGCACCGGATTTCTAATCCGACGGTCGGGGGTTCGAGTCCCTCCGGGCGCGTGTCGATTCGCTGCCTGCTAGTTTCCGCGGCGCGAGGTGGCCGTCCGCCGTCCGCCGCAGGCAACCGCAAGCCACAGCCGCTGCCGGCTGCCGGGCGGGCGTGCGATCCTCCGCTTCCCGCGCGTGAGCCGCCGGCCGGCGGTGGGTAAACTCCCGGCATGGATATTGTGATGCGCGCAAACCTCGGGCCTCTCGTCATCGGCCGCGGCCGCCCGCTCGCTCTCATCGCCGGGCCGTGCGTGATCGAATCCGAGGAACACTCGCTGCGCCTCGCCGAGCGGATAGCCGCCGTTGCGCGCCGGCTCGAAATCCCGTACGTGTTCAAGGCCAGCTACGACAAGGCGAACCGTTCGAGCATCGCTTCGTTCCGCGGGCCGGGCCTCGAAGCGGGGTTGCGAATCCTCGCGCGCGTGCGTGAAAGCGTGGGCGTGCCGGTGCTGTCCGACGTGCACGATGTTTCGCAGGCGGAGGCCGCCGGGCGCGTGCTGGACTGCCTCCAGGTGCCGGCGTTCCTGTGCCGCCAGACCGACTTGCTGATCGCCTGCGCGCGGACGCGGCGCTGCGTGAACATCAAGAAGGGGCAGTTCCTCTCGCCCGAGAAGATGAAACTCGCCGTGGAAAAGGTTCGCGGCGAGGGCAACGAGAACGTGTTGCTGACGGAGCGCGGCACGACGTTCGGGTACGAGCGCCTGGTCAATGACCTGACCGGACTGCAAGTCATGCGCGCATACGCCCCCGTGGTCTTCGACGCGACGCACTCCGTGCAGCATCCTGGCGCGGGTGGGAGCGTCACGGGTGGAGCGCGCGAGTTCATCCCGCTGCTGACGCGGGCGGCGGTGGCGGCGGGCGTGGACGCGCTGTTCATGGAAGTCCACGACGACCCGGACCACGCCAAGAGCGACGCGGCGACGGTCTGGCCGATCGAGCGGCTCGAACCGTTGCTGCAAACCTGCGTGCGCATCCGTGCCGCCGTAGATTGAATGACCGAATGCGCGTACGCCCCACCCGGGCCGCTCAAACCAAACCCCGCTTGCTGACGCGCGCGGCGCGGGCATCCCTCTTGCGCGCGGTTGAACCGGATGTGCCGTATCCTTGTTTGAGCTCCGCTTGGCAGCACGAGCGGCGGAAGCGCCGACCAAGCGGCTATGAGCCACGGAATCAGACCCGCTCCAGCCGCCGGCCGCGGGTCTCGGGGAGCAGCGCGAAGATCGGAATCGCTACGCACACCAGTGCGGCCGCGCCCAGGATGCACTGCCACAGCGGAACGCCTCCGCCGGCGCCGGCCTCGTGCGTGAGCCAGCCGAGCGCCACGGTCGTGCCGATTCCGGCAATGGTCATGAACAGGTCGATCCACGCGGAGCCGGCCGCCCGGCAGTCGTTCGGCAAGAGTTCCATGGTCGCGATTCGCAGCACGCCGAAGATACCGACGCCGGTGGAAGCCTGCGCGATATACGCCGGGGCGACCATCCAAGAGCCTTTGTGAGCGAGCGCCAAGGCGAGCAGCGCCGCCACATGGATGACGCCCAGCAGGTAGACGCACGCGTGCCGGCCGATCCGGTCGGACGCGAAGCCCGCGCAAATCCAGACGAGCATGACCGCCACGACGTTGCCCTGAATCGCGCGGCCCACCGCATCCGGTCCGAAGCCGTGGACGACTCGCAGGTATTCGGCGCCGATCAGCCCCATCGCCGCCAGGGCGCCGCCGGCGAAGAGCATCTTCAGGATCGAGAGCGTCAGCATCGGCCGCAGCAGCGTGCGCCGGAAAGGGGCAAGCAGCGTCCGCATCTTGGGGCCGGATCGGGCGGCGACACGTATGCGCCGGTAGTGCGCCGTCTCGCGCAGCAGCAGCGCCGCCGGCACGACCAGCATCAGTCCCCAAACGGGAAACGCTGAAACCGTCCGCCACGCGTCCGGCGCGTCTCCCATACGGGCGATCAACTCGCCCAGCACGATTGCGCCCGTCGCGCCGACCGCGTGCGCAACGGCCGTGTACAGCCCGCGGTGGCGCGGCGGCGCTTCCTCGGTGAGCACCAGCATCCAGACGTCGCACTTGTACACCAGCGCCAGAAGCGTCAGGCCGGCGATGTACTCGGCCGGGCCGCGTGTATGCGCGAGCGCCCATTGCAGCGCGCACATTCCGCAGACAGTGATCCAGAGCATGGGGCGCCGGCCCCACACGTCGGCCAGCGCCCGCGGCACGAACGCCAGGCATGACCCGACGTTGACCCACGCCATGAGCCGCACCATCTCGGCGAACGAGACGCCGAAATCCTGCCGCACGTACGTGGTCGCGCTGAAGCGGAAGGTGGTGGAGAAGGCGTCGATGAAGCTGGCCAGCGAAAGAAAGGCCAGCAGGAAAAGGAGATACGGCGTCAATCGCTCCGGCGGCGCAGGCGCGGCAGCCGCGGCGACGGACGCATCCAGTCCAGCGTCGCGCTGTGCGTCGCCGGTCGCCTGCGTCATTCCGGGATCAACCTCGCGCAGTCCAGCGCCGGCGCTCATCCGCGAGCATCAGCGGCTCATCGGTCATGATCGCAAGTACGCCCAGTTCCGCCGCTCGTTTCCAGACTTCGGCCCGATCGTGCCCGCCCAACGCGACACACTCGACATCGAAAGCGTGACGGCGGGCGGCGTCCATCAGCTCAGGAGTCAGCGACTCCGCCAGGACTTCCAGTACCTTTGGACTCGGCCGGCGGCCGACAGCTTCGATCTCGGCCGTGGTCCGCACCCGGTGCGCGACGGGGATCGCTGCACGTGCGAAAGTTTCAAGCGCAGCGGCGTCAACCGCATCGAGAAACACCATCGCTCGCGCCTGCACGTTCGCGTCGCGGACCGCGGCGCACACGGCCGCAGGGGCACACGCGCGGCAATCGAGGTACACGCCGATCCGTCCACGCGCTTCCGCCAGCGCGTCGGACAGGTTCGGTGCGCCGCCGCACGGCTCGTCATGGGCGAGGATCAAGGTACCTTCGGGCGCCTGCCGTACGTCCATTTCGACCCATTCCAACCCTTGTGCGGCACACCAGCGCACGCCCTCGAGCGAGTTCTCGGCGGCGAAGCGGCGCGCCGTCCGATGGGCAATGATTTCGAACCGTGGCACGCTTTCAGACTCCGTCATCCCGGCGCCGGCGGGGTTCGCGGCCCGAATGGCACGGTCGCGGCTCGGGTCTGAGCTGCGCACGGCGGTTCACGGCGCCCTGAACCGTTCCGACGCCAGCCGGTTCAATTGCTCGCTCAGCTCCGATTCACGCGTGGCGACCAGCCGCCCCTCGTGCACGACCTCCCGGCCCGCCACGAACACACGTTCGGCGCGCGGCGCATCGCACAGGACCAGGGCCGCCAGGGGATCGTGCGCAACGGCCCCGGCCAGTGCCACGTCGTCCGCTCGAAACAGCGCGAAATCCGCCGCGGCGCCCGGGTTCAAGTGTCCCAATGCCGGCCGGTTCAGCACCGCTGCCCCGCCGATCGTCGCCAGCTTGAACGCCTCCACGACGGGCCAGAGCGAACCGTCGGCCGGCTCGCCTGCGCCGGCGCGCTGCGCGCCGCAATCCACGAGCCGCGCCGCGAGCAGTGCTTGCTTGATTTCGCCTAGCAGGTTTCCGCCGTCATTGCTGCTGGAGCCGTCCACCGCCAGGCCGACCTTTACGCCCGCGCGGAGAAGCTTGCGGATCGGCGCGATCCCGCTGCCCAGCCGCATGTTGGAGGTCGGCGCGTGGCAGACGCCCACGCCGGCCGCGGCGAACTCGGCGATCTCCGCGTCGAGCAGGTGCACGCAGTGCGCCAGGTACACGTCGCGCCCGAAGAAGCCGAGGTCGCGCAGGAATTGCACCGGCCGGCAGCCATAGCGCTCCAAGCAGTAGCGCTCCTCGTCCAGCGTCTCCGCCAGGTGCGTGTGCAGCAGCACCCCGCCGCGCTGTCGTGCGAGCCACACCGTGTCGCGGATCAGCTCCGGCGTGCAGTTGAACGGCGAGCACGGCGCCAGGTCGATGCGCCGCATGGCGCAGTCGGACGGGTCGTGCCAACTCTCCAGCACGCGCTGACAGTCGCGCAGCACGTCCGCGTCGTCCTCGACGCAATCATCGGGCGGAAGTCCGCCGCGCGATCGTCCAAGCGTCATCGCCCCGCGGCACAGGTGCAGGCGTATGCCGAGTTCCTCGGCCGCTTCGAGTACCGCCTCGGGCCGGACGTCGCGGCCGCGGGGGAACATGTAGAAATGATCGCTCGTGGTGGTGCATCCGTGCAGGAGCAGCTCGGCGATGCTGACCTGGGCTGCGGCCTTCACGGCTTGGTAATCCAGGTGACGCCAGCGCTCGTACAGCCCGAGCAGCCAGTGAAAGAGCGGCTTGTCCTGGACTGCCGTCAGGCAGCGCGTGATGGACTGGTACAGGTGATGGTGCGTGTTGACCAAGCCGGGAATCGTGAGGTGGCAATCCGCTCGGATCACCTCGTTGAACGCGCCGGTCCGAATCCGCGCCTCGAACTCGGCGGCGGGCCGCAGCTCGACGATGCGACCGCCATCGAACGCCAGGCTGTGCCCGGGCAGCACGCGGACGCCGTCGCCGTGGGGAGTTATGACCGTCGTGTCGTGGACCAGGCGCACGGGCACATTGTACGGCGGCAAGCGGCGTCGTAAGCGCGGACGGCGCGAATTGACAGGGTTGCGCAGCCCCGCGTTTGGGGAGCGCGGGGGTCCCACCCGCAAGCGTTTCGGCAATTGCGTGCGGGGTTCGGCTGCCTCGCGTTCCCCGCGCCTTCTCACGGTCGCGGCTCGGATCGTCGGGCACGCCGTCGGACGCGGAGGTCAGGCGCTACTTAGGCCGGGATGGACGCTGCGAAGACTGGGGAAAAGACGGCGATCACGCGAGCCAATTGAGCGATTCGGCTGTTTCGGCCAGCGCCCGCTGCTGCCGCTCGACCATCGTCCGGTAGCGCGTGTCTGAGGCCATCAGCGCGGCGTGCGTGCCGCTTTCGACGATCCGGCCGTGCTCCATGACGACGATCAGGTCGGCGCTGACGACGGTGGACAGGCGGTGGGCGATGACGAACGTGGTGCGGTCCGTGAGCAGCTCGCGCATCCCGACCTGGATGAGCTGCTCGCTTTCCGAATCGAGGCTGCTCGTGGCTTCGTCGAGAATCAGAATCTGCGGGTCCGCCAGCAGCGCCCGCGCGATGCTCACGCGCTGCGCCTGTCCGCCCGAGAGCCGCACGCCGCGCTCCCCGACGATCGTCTCGTAGCCGCGCGGGAACTCGGCGATGAACTCGTGCGCGTTGGCCCGCCGGGCGGCGTACTCGACTTCGGCGCGGCTCGCGTCGGGCCGGCCGTAGCGGATGTTCTCCTCGATCGTGCCGTCGAAGAGGAACGTGTCCTGCTGGACGATGCCGAGCAGGCCGCGGTATGAGCGCAGCTTGATGTCGCGCAGATCGACGCCGTTGAGGCGGATCGCGCCCGCGGTCGGGTCATAGAAGCGCGCCACGAGGCTGGTAACGGTGGTCTTTCCGGCGCCGCTCGGGCCGACCAGGGCCACCGTCGCGCCGCCGGGCACGCGCAGCGTGAAGTCGCGCAGCACGGTCTCGCCGCCGTCGTAGGCGAACGTCACCCGGTCGAACTCGAACTGCTCGACGCGGTCCGGAGCGTTCCGCGCGCCCCGCCGGTCCGGCTTGTCGATCGGCTCGCGCAGTACGTCGAAGATGCGTTCCAGCGCCGCCAGCGCCTGCTGCATGTCGCCGTAGCTCTTGACGATCATCGAAACCGGCGCGAGCAGCATCATCAGGTACATCTGGAAGGCGATGATCCCGCCGATGGTCGCCTGCCCCTTGAGCACCAGCGAGCCGCCGTACCAGATGATGATCAGGGCCGCCATCGGAATCAGCAGCCCCCAGCTCGACCAGATGGCGAACTCCATGAACTCGGCCCGCAGCTTCTTGCGGATCACGGTGTGGTGGTTGACGGCGTAGCGGCGCTGCTCGGTCTTCTGCCGGCTGAAGCCGCGCACCACGCGGAGGCCGCCGAAGGTCTCCACCACGCGCGCGTCGATCTCCGCCCGGTCCTTGCGCATGCTGCGGTAGATCGGGCGGATGCGACGGATATAGACCAGGTTCAGCACGACGATGACCGGCAGGAGCAGTGTGGCGGCCAAGGCCAGCTTCCAGTTGATCCACAGCAGGATCGCCACGGTCGCCGCGACCTTGATGCTCGCCACGCCCGGCGTGATGACGGCCATCTGCACCATGCCGGTGACGGAATCCACGTCGCCCGAAAGGCGCGAGGTGATGCCGCCGGTCTTCATCTGCGAGAGCTGGTGCAGCGGCAGCGCCATCAGGTGACCAAAGAGGCGCTGGCGGAGGCGGAAGAGCACGCGCGCGTTGAGCCGCGCCATGCTCCAGTTGCGCAGCAGGTCGAGTATCTGCTGCACGACGATCGTCAGCAGCAGCGCCCCGCCGACCTCGTGCAGCAGCACCGAGTCGTTCCGGGGGACCACGTCGTCGATGATGTACATCGTCGCACGCGGCAGCACCAGGCTCAGCGCCGCCGAGCCGAGTGCCATGACAAGCACGCCTGCGATCGCGCGGCGGAACGGCCGCAGCCAGCTCATGTATTCGCGGAAGTAGCCGCGGCGCTTGGCGCGGGTCTCGCGCGACGGCGCCGGCGCGGCCTCGCCGTCATGCGACACCACGCGGTCACCATCGCGTCGTTCGCGCAGAAACTCGGAGAATCGCTGGCGGGAAGAGTGTCCGGCGGCCATGCACGATCAGCATAACCGCGCCGACCGAACGCGGGTAGGCATACTTGCGGACGGCGCTCACCGTGGTGAGCCGGCTTGCGGTCGCGCTGATCTCCGAAGCCCGCGCCCGACCGAGTGAGACTTCGAAGCCCGGCGCTACTGGGAGTTCTGCGTCGTGGCGTGCGACTTCGCCAACCCCGCCAGTCGCTCGAAATACAGCCGCAGCATGTGCTCGTACTGCCGCGGCACTTCCTCGCGTTCGATCGCGTCGGTCGCGTCGCGGACGGCGGCGTTGACGGCGTCGTACACCGCGGCCTGCGCCTCGCCACGAATCATCGGGGCGTCCATGAGCATCTGGCCGATGATCTGCCCACCCTGCGACTTGCCCTTCACCTGCGTCGGCTCCATCGCGTGCGCCACCGGGTCCTTGCCGATGCGCGAGCCGTAGCCGAGCCCTTCGTTCCCGCCCTGCCGCCCGATCTGGTCCCAGTTTGGATCGCGCCGCGGCCCAGGCCCGCCCTGGCAGGCGCTCTCTTTCAGTTTCCCCAGCTCGGCGAGCTGCGCCTGAAGCTCCTGCGCCATCTGCTCCGCGGTCTCGAGATCGGAAAGCTGTCCCGCGGCCTCGCCCAGCGCCGCCATCGCGCCCGCGGCCGCCGCCGCCCCCTGGCCGCCGCCGCTCTGGCACTGCTTGCAGTTCGCGGCCGCTTTGGCCATGCACTGCGCCATCTGCTTCATGGCCTGCTGCGCCTGCTGGTTTTCAGCGATCTTCTTGGCGAGGTCTTTAATGTCCTGCTCCGAAAGCCCGGACTTTTCGAGCTGCTTGGCAAGCTCCTTCTCCAACTGCTTGGGGTCCATCCCCGCGGCCTGCTCAAGCAGTTTGCGCGCCTGCTCTTCCGACATGCGTCCGCGGTTCTGAAGCTCCTTGGCGAGCTTGGTGTTGTCCTGGAGCTTCTCCAATTGCGCCGCGAGGTCCTCCAGCTTCTTACTGAGTTCTGCCAGTTTCTCGGCCGCGGCGCGGTCACCCTTGCGCGCCAGGTCTTCCACCTGTTTCTTGAGGTCCGCGATCGCCTCGCGCGCGGCACTGAGGTCACCGCGGCTGAGGTCGGACGCGAGCTTCGACGCGGCGTCGTTGCCTGCGGGCTTCTCCAGTTTCGCGAGCTGCTTCTTCAGTTCGTCCAGCGAGCCTTTCGACACGGACGCGAGCCGCTCGTTCAGCTTCTCGTTGACGTTGTCAATACGCTTCACGACCTCCCGCCGCACGTCTTCCGGCGTCGCGCCGGGCTCCTCGGGAATTTGCAGTTGCCTGAGTTCGTCGGCCAGCCCGGCCAACTCCGGGCGCTGCCCGGTCCGCTCTTCGGTTCGGCGAATCTGCTCGGCCAGCGCGACGTTGACCTCCTGGCGAAGCTGCGCCGCCTCGCGCACCGCGGCGGCCGGAGCCGGGTCGTCTCGTGCAAACAGGTTGATCGTCGGCATGAAGGCGTACAGCAGCGCGGCGCTTGCGACCGCCGCGGCGGTCCACGGAACCAGCCGTGGCGCCCGCAGGTGTATGTGCGTCGGAACATGAATCGAGGCGGCGACGCGCTCCGCGTCCTGCACGGCCGCCCGCGCGAAGGGATCGGCGCTCCCGGAGCAGGCAACCGCCGTGCTGATGCGCTCCTTCAGCCCCGCTGCGCGGTCGATTTCCACGGCCGCGTCCAGCCTGCGCACTCGCCGACGCAGCACGCCGGCGGCCGCGAGCGCTGTGCCGAGCGCCGCACATGCGCCAGCGACGCCCCACTCCGGCAGACCCAGCGGCACGATGCGGCAGACAATGACGACGACGCCCCATGCGGACGCGGCCAGCAGCAGCGCCCGCACGGCCTGATCCAGCGCCACGTTGAGCGTAAGCCTCGTTCGGGCCGCGCCCACTCTTGCGTTGATCGCGGACATGATCGGCTCCGCTTCCAGGGCGTCCGACGCGTTCGGTCCCGCATGGCCGCTCAGCACGCCCTAGAATGATAGGTTGTGAACCGGACGCGTACAATTAAAACCGTTGAGCACAACGCGCCGCCCGCCGCCGCTGAGCCTTCCCGATGAGCGCGCTCGGACGACTCTGGATTGGCCCGTCGGGCTGGAGCTACCCGGACTGGAACGGGATCGTCTATCCCCTGCCGCAGCCGCGCGGGTTCAAGCCCCTGCGATTTCTGTCGCGGCTGTTCGACGCCGTCGAGGTCAACACGAGCTTCTACCGCGTTCCCACGGCGCGCATGACCGCCGCCTGGCCGCAGCAGACGCCCCCGGATTTCCGCTTCGCGTTCAAGCTGACGAAGATGTTCACGCACGACCGCGGCGCCGAAATTGACGCCGCCGCCATCCGCGAATTCAAGGAAGCCCTGCGGCCGATCCGCGACGCGGGCAAGCTCGGGCCGCTGCTGATCCAGTTTCCGTGGTCGTTCCGGTTTCGCGAAGAGAACGCGGCGCACGTTCGCCGGCTCGCCGACGCGTTTCGCGAGTGCGACGCGGTCTTCGAGGTGCGTCACGCGTCCTGGGCGGGCGACGAAGCGTTGCAGGTGCTGCGCGCCTGCGGCGGCGTCTGCAACGTGGATCAGCCGGCGCTGCGCGACTGTCTTCCGCCGGCGGCGCACGTGTTCGGTCCTACGGGCTACGTACGGCTTCACGGCCGCAATGCGCGGACCTGGTTCGCCGAGGGGCTGCCGCCGTTCGAGCGCTACAACTACTTGTACGGCGACGATGAGCTGCGCGAGTGGGTCGCGCGGATCAACGCCATGCGCCACGCGGCGCGCGATGTGTACGTGTTCACGAACAACCACTATCGCGGACAGGGCGTCGCGAACGCGCTCGAGCTGCGGTTTCTGCTGGACGGCCGGCGGTCGCCGTGTCCACGCCAACTGCTGGCGGCGTATCCGGCGCTTGGGACGGCGGCGCTTCCGCCGCAGCAGCCGGAGTTGTTCGACACGGCGGGCTGAGCGCCGCTCGCCCATCCGATTTCCGCGGGCAGACAGGGCGGTCCATGACGAAGCGCGGCGCCCCATCGAAGCGGGCGCCGCGCCGTGCATCGTCGTGAATCCTGCGCTGCGAAGGGTCGAACTAGGGCTTGTTCGTCGCCACGCCCGCGCCCGTCGAACCGGCGTTCGCTGCGCCGCCGGTGCGCGTGTAGACGATTTCGCCGACCTTCTTCATCTCGGGCCAGCCCGGCTCCTGCATGTTGAAGGTGAACACGTGCTTGTCGGCGCTGACGATCTGGTAGGTGTTGCGCGTCTTGACCAGCTTGCCCATCGGGTCCTTCATCTCGCCCGTGTAAGTGAAGGTCTTCTTGGCCGCGTCGTACGTGCCGCGATCGACGTTCATGCCGGTGGACATGCTGTCCATCCACAGCATCGCGAACTGCTGGTTGATGTTGTCGTAGCCGGTGTAGCCCACGCCCTCGAACGACTCGCCCATCATCGTGCCCGCGTACTTGGTCATGATGTAGCGGCCGCTCAGCACCCAGGAATTCTCGCACGTGCCTTCCGACAGCATCGGCTCGGGCGACTCGGGCATCCACCACGTGCAGTTGGCCTTCCAGGTGCCCACGAGCGCGTCCAGGTGGCGGTGGTTCTCGCCCGGCGTGCCGGCCTTGATGCACGCCTCCATCTCCGGCGTCATCTGCGGCTGCTCGCCTGTAGCCTGGGCAGCGCCGGGCTTCTGCTCAGGCTTGGCCGGCTTGTCCTGGGCCGAGGTGGCGCTGACGAACAGCGAAACCGCCAGCGACGCGACTGCGAATCGAAGCGAAGTACGAACGAACATGGTCTTCTCCGTTCAGGGTTTGCGGGCGCACGCGGCCCGCAGTCTCATGTTAGGGTTATGTTTGCACCTGTCAAGACTGATTTCGGCCCGGCGAGGCCCGGAATTCGGCGCCTTCAGTCACACTGGATCCGCGTCCAGGTCGCCTCCTCCGCCCGGTCCCCTTCTTTCTCGTGCAGGTCGAGCCGAACGTACAACCGGTCGGGTCCGTCGGACCGGTACGTAATGCGGAATACATGCTCGGCCGCGGGATTCTCCCAAACCGCCACACCCTCGCGACCTTCCTTGAGGCGGAACACGAGCGCATCCTCATCCAGCGGCGCGAGCTGCGGCGTGAAGTGCCGCAACCGAAGGACTGCCGTCCCTTCCTCTTCGGCGATCGTCAGCAATTCTTGAAGCGCACCGGAGCGCATCTGCATGCGAAACATCCCTGTCATCACGCCGGCACGCGGCCGCATCCAATGCTCTTCGACCCGCGAGCCGAACAGTTCGCCTTCCCACCCGCCGGCCATCCACGCGAGCTTCTCGACGGCGGTCTCGCGCGTCGACGGTGCGGAGCCCGCGCTCTGCGAATAGCCGACATCCAGCGGCAATCCAGCGATCAACGCCGCAGCCGCAAGAACGTATCCAGTCGCTGACTTCATGCGCGGCTCCTGGAGCTCAGCGGACGCGACCCGGCCCCCGCGAACAGGCGGCGCGAATCCCTCCGAGCGGTTCGACGCATGTTCATTGCGTTTGCGGTCTGCCCGGCCTGCCCGTTCCGTTCCCCGGCTGGGCATTCTACCCCCGGCGTGACCCTGCCACGAGGCTTGAGATTCGCGTAAAATCGGGCTGCTGTCCCGATTTCTCCGGCGTGGCGCGGCCGGGATCGATCGGCGAACGAGGTAATCACCAGGCATGAGCGACACGTCGAACCAGGGTCTGCTCCTGACGCCGATCGCGCAGGAGATGCAGGATTCGTATCTCACCTACGCCATGAGCGTCATCATGGCCCGCGCACTGCCCGACGTGCGCGACGGCCTGAAGCCCTCGCAGCGGCGCATCCTGGTCGCGATGCACGACCTGAACCTCCGCCCCACCGCCAAGCATCGCAAGTGCGCGAAAATCTGCGGCGACACGAGCGGCAACTATCACCCGCACGGCGAGGGCGTGATCTACCCCACGCTCGTCCGCATGGGCCAGGAATGGAACATGCGGCACATGCTGGTCGATCCGCAGGGGAACTTCGGCAGCATCGACGGCGACCCGCCGGCGGCCATGCGCTACACCGAGGCGCGGCTGACGCGCGCGTCCGAGGAAATGCTGGCCGACATCGACAAGGAGACGGTGGACTTCGAGGACAACTACGACGGCACGCGCCAGGAGCCGACGGTCCTGCCGAGCAAGTTCCCGAACCTGCTGGTGAACGGCTCTGAGGGCATCGCGGTCGGCATGGCCACGCGCCTGCTGCCGAACAACCTGGGCGAAATCTGCGACGCGGTGATTGCCTGCATCGACAACCCCGACATCACTGTCGACGAGCTCCTGCGAATCGTCCCCGGACCCGACTTTCCGACCGGCGGCGTGATCTGCGGCACGCGCGGCGTCCGCGAGATGTACGAGACCGGCCGCGGGTCGCTCACGGTCCGCGGCATCGTGCGCGTGGAAGAGACGCGCGGCGGGCGAGCGCAGATCGTGGTCGACGAGATTCCGTACGGCGTGCTGCTGCCGACGATCAAGGACCGCATCGCGGAGGCGGTCGAGTCCGGCACGATCAAGGGCATCGACGACGTGCGCGACGAGTCCGGCCGCGAAAGCCTCGTGCGGCTGGTGATCTCGCTCAAGAAGGACGTGAACCCGGACGTCGTCGTCAACCAGCTTTGGAAGTACACGCCGCTCCAGAGCAACATCCACGCGATGAACATCGTGCTGGTGCACCGCGTGCCGAAGACGCTCAGCTTCCGGCAGCTCATCCAGCAGTTCATCGAGCACCGCGTGGACGTGGTCCGCCGCCGCACGCAGTTCCTCCTCCGCAAGGCGCGCCAGCGGGCGCACGTGCTCGAAGGTCTGATCCTGGCGGTCGCCGACATCGACGAGATCATCCAGATCATCAAGACTTCGCCCGACGTGGACGCGGCGCGCCAGCGGCTGATCGACAAAGCGCTGCGGCTCAGCGAGCAGGCGACGGTGCGGCGGCTGCTGCCGCAGGCGTTCGTGGCGCGGGCCGGCGCGCTGGACCAGCACCTGACGCGAACGCAGGCGGACGCGATCCTGGCGATGCAGCTCCGCCGGCTGACGGGGCTCGAGATCGAGCAGCTCGCCGGCGAGTACGGCAAGCTGACCGACGAGATCGCCGACCATGAGCTGATCCTCAGCGACGACCGTCGCGTGCTCGACATCATCGCCGAGGACATGCGCGAGCTGAAAGACAAGTACGCGGACAAGCGGCGCACGCAGATTACGGGCGAGGTCGGCGAGCTGGCGCTGGAGCAGCTCATCGAACAGGAGGACGTGATTGTCACGATCTCGCACGCGGGCTACATCAAGCGCGTCCCGGTGGACACCTATCGCAGCCAGGGGCGCGGCGGCAAGGGCGTCCGCGGGACCGACAACAAGGACGGCGATTTCATCGAGTACCTGGGCGTCGCCAGCACGCACGACTACATGCTGTTCTTCACCAACCGCGGTCGCGTCTACTGGCTGCGCGTCTACGACATCCCCAGCCTCCAGCGCACCAGCCGCGGGCGCGCCCTGGCGAACGTGCTGACCATGCAGGAGCACGAGCGCTACGTCGCCGTCCTCCCGGTCAAGGCCTTCGAGGAGAACTACGTCCTGTTCGCGACCGAGAAGGGCGTGGTCAAGAAGACGCCGTTGACCGCCTTCGCCAACCCGCGGCCCAGCGGCATCCAGGCCATCACGCTCGACGCCGACGACAACCTGATCAACGTGGCCCTGACCCGCGGCGAACAGGAAGTGGTCATCGGCACGCGCGACGGAATGGCCTGCCGCTTCAAGGAGTCCGACGTGCGGCCGATGGGCCGCGCGGCCCACGGCGTCCGCGGAATCGACCTGCGCGAGGGCGACCGCGTGGTGGACATGGCGGTCATCGAGCCGGGCATGAGCCTGCTGACGGTCTGCGAGCGCGGCATGGGCAAGCGCACCGAGATCGACGAGTACCGCCTCACCCGCCGCGGCAGCAAGGGGGTGATTAACGTGCGCGTCACGGAGCGGAACGGCCCGGTCGTCGCGCTCCGCGCCGTCACCGACGCCCACGAGCTGATGCTCATCAGCGCCAGCGGGACGCTGCTGCGGATGAAACTCAGCGAGCTGCGCGACATCGGCCGCGCGACGCAGGGCGTGAAGCTGATGAAGGTCGAGGACGATGACCGTGTCGTCGCCGTCGCGAACGTCGTCAGCGAGCGCGACGAGTCAAACGGCGAGAGCGAGGCGCCCGCGGCGAACGGCGATGCGGCCGCGCCGATCGACGATGCAAGTTATCCCGGCGGCAATGCGGCCGGTGCAGACGGCAACAGCACGGATGGGCCGCCCAGCTCAATCGACGGCGGCGGCGGCGCTGGCACTGGCGGCTGACCGGTGCAGCCCTAGAATACGCGCGGGTCGAGCTCGCGGGCACGAACGGCGCTACGTTCGGACCCTTATCTTGGAATCAGCGGAGCGTCTCGCAGCCGGATTGAACCTGGGGAGCTTCTCATGCCGCACATCGTCACGGGCCGTTGCGTGGACTGCAAATACACGGACTGCTGCGCGGTCTGCCCGGTGGACTGCTTCTACGAAATCGAAAACCCGAACATGCTCGTGATCGACCCCGACACGTGCATTGACTGCCAGCTCTGCGTCCCGGAATGCCCGATCCACGCCATCTACGAGGAGGAGGAGGTCCCCGAGCCGTACAAGGAGTGGATCGCCAAGAACCGCGAACTCTTTCCAACCGGCACGGTCATCAGCCAGAAGAAGGACGCGCTCCCCGGCGCCAAGCCGCTGGAGCAGATTCAAGCCGAAGAGAAGGCCAAGGGCTGGAACGTGAGCGAGCCGCGGAACGCATAAACTTCGTCCGCTTTCGCCCACGCGCGCTTCGTTCCTCCAGCGCGAGCGGGAATCCAGTCTGGATGCCGCGACCTGCTGAGCCGCAACCGCGCCGGCTCGGTGACCGGCGTGCGGCCCGAGAGCGCCCGCCCTAACCCCGCATGGAAGTGCGGGGAGCATCGCGGCCGAGAGGTCTACGTACTCCATGTCGGCGGGGCGCGAGGTCCGCTCGCTTCGGAGCTTGAAGCCGGCCTTGAAACGGCGTGACGCCGGTCACATCCCAACGGCGGCGGCGGAGTCGGCCCAACTCGCCCGCGTTGTGACGACTGGCTCGGGTCGGGTCGGCTCGGTTTGGTTTGCACGCGCCCGCCGCTGGGTCCATAGTATCTGGTAACCAGGCCGTCACGTTGCGTCTCGTACATCGCGGCGGAGGTTTGCCACGTCTCGTCTGGTCTCGTGGCTCGTTGCGGCCAGCGTGCTTGCGGGTGCGTCGGGCGTCCCGGCGTCCGCGGGCGAGCGGATCCGGCCGGATAGCATCGGCTTCAAGCGCGCGGTGTATCACGCGGCGACGGGAGTGCTGGAGCCGGTGGACGGGGGGGCGCAGGAGCGCCTTGGTCACGTCATCTGGCGCAGCACTCAGTTTTCCGGCTATTTTGCTGGGTTGGGAAGCTGCGGCCGGCCAGGCGAAACGGATGAGATGTTCTTCGACTGGGGTGACTTACCGGGACCGGCGTCGATCAACGGTTTTGAGCTTGCATACGCGACGGACGCCAGTGAAGGCCCGAACGCCATCGAGCTCGCGTTGCAGTTCTACAGCAACTCGAACGGCTTCGCGGAAAACCAGTGGCCGCCGGTGGCGGGTTTCTGGCTTGCGTTGCCGGGCAAGCCAGCGGGTTACGAGTACCCGTTCTTCGGCTGGTTCGTCACGGTGGACCTGGAGGGCAGCGGATTGGAATTCACGCTCGGCGACGAAGACCTCGACGGTGACGGTTTTCGCGATTTCGGCTACTCGTATCACGCATTGCGCTATGGCGACAGCACTGCTACCGGACCGTTGATTTCCGAGCCGAACGACCCGCTCAGCGGTCCCGGAGCAGAGGGCGCGTTCGACTTGTACATCCGCGACCCCAACGCGGCGAACCCCTGTGACCCGAATACGCCGTTCAACTACGACGGGACGTACTGGTTCGACTGGCCCTTCCCACAGTTTCATCTAGCCTTGTACTCAGGTTCACCGTGCGTACCGACCGACTGTAGTCAATCCAACTGCGGCTGCGCGGACTTCAACGCGGACGGGCGCGTGAACATAGGCGATCTATCGCGGCTTTTGTCGGCGTTTGGTGCATATCCGGGCGTGCCGCGCTACGACCCCGCTGTGGACAACGACTGCCCGCTCGGCGTCGGCCTGGAGGACCTTTCCGCGCTGCTGAGCGTGTACGGGCTGGAGTGCGAGTAGCGCGGCGCAGCGCGCCGGCACCGATCCGAACCCCGCACGGCAGTGCGGGGCGTATCTCGAGCGGGACGCCCGCGCTCCCCGAACGTATGCCAATCCCGTCAGAACCGCGATTGCAGGGCCAGCAACCCCGCGCCGATGACCCCGGCGTCGTCGGAACGCAACGGCGAGCGGATCAGCCGCACCGGCGATTCCGTTCCCGCGACCGCAACAAGATCAAAGAAGCCGACAACGTGATCGAGCACCCCGCCGCCCAGCGCAATCGTGTCGGGCGCGTGACGACTTGCGATTTCCCGCAGCCCGTGGGCAACGGCCGTCGCTGCCGCAGCGATCGCGCCCCGGTCGTGCCGCGCCCGTTCGAGCGCATGCCGCACGACGGCTTCGAGTCCGCCGCGGACTCCCGTGCGTCCCGCCGGTGCGTCGGGCGAGTCATCCACGACGATATCGCCGAAATGCCCCGCGCCGCCGTGCTCATCGCGCAGCAGCGTTCCTTCCACGATCGCCGCCCCACCGACGCCGGTGCCGATCGACAGGTAAACGAACCGCGCCGGCCGCGGCGCACACGCCCGCCACTGCGCCCACGCGGCCGCGTTCACGTCCGTTTCCAGCACGAATGGCCGCCGCAGCAGCGCACCGAAATAGTCAAGCAGGTCCACGCCCACGAGCCGAGGCAGATTGTTCGCGCGGAGCATGCGCCGGGTCGCGTGGTCCCAGATTCCCGGCAGCGCGACGCCCGCCGGTCGCGTCGCGGATTCGTCGTCGCGCGAGACCGCGGCCACCAGCCGGGACAGGGTCGCGGCAAGCTGCTGCGGTTCGCCGTCGGCTGGCGTTGGCTCGCGCTGCATGCGCAGGATTGAGCCGCCGCGCGCCACTACCGCGGCGCGGCAGGACGTGCCGCCGATGTCGATCCCCAGCGCGGTCTCATCGGATGGTCTGGTCACATGCGGTGCGTTCGGCGCAGCGCGGCCGCGCGCCGGCTCAGGATTTCACCGTGAACGTCACATCCACCTCGACGGTCGAGTTCAGCGGCAGCTCCGCCACGCCGACCGCGGCGCGCGCGTGCCGCCCGGCTTCGCCGAACACGTCCACGATGAACTGGCTGGCGCCGTTGGCGACCAGGTGTTGATCGGTGAAGTCTTCGTGAGACGCGACGTACACCACGACCTTCAGCACGCGCGCGAGGTTGTCCACGCCGCCCGCGGCTTCGGCCGCCACCGCGATCGCGTTCAGCGCGCAGAGTTTCGCGGCCGCCTGGGCGTCCTCGAGTTTCTGCTCGAAGCCCGCCTGACCGGTGTACTGCACTTTGCCATCGCGGACCGGGATCTGCCCGCTCAACAGGATCATGTCGCCGTGACGGACGAACGGTACGTAGGCCGCGACCGGCTTGGGGACCGGCGGCAGTGTCACGCCCATCGCGGCCAGGCGCTCGCTCGGCTTACTCATGGATGGTCTCCGGTGTCGGATGATGGCCTGCGTTCGAATCAGCGGCGGGCGGGATGTCCGCTGCGGCCGGCGCAGCGGGCGCCGGCGCGTGCGGATCGGGCACTGACGGTGCATTACTTGCTGATAGCGCCTCGTCCGCCTCGGCTTCGTCGGCGGGCTCGAGCAGAAAGAGATAAATCGTCGCGTGCGCCCGGTCCTGTTCGGCGCGGACGCGGCCGTTGCGGATCAGCTCCAGCAGTGCCAGGAACAGTCCAACGATCTCGGCTCGCAGCCGCGTGCCCTCGAACAGCGTGTGAAACGCGAACGGCCCGTCGGCCGCCAGGCGCTCCACGATCCGCGCCGCGTGAAATTCGATCGGCCGCTCGTCGTACTGCACCGCGTGGACGCCCGGTCCCTTGCCGATCGCCGTCATCACGCGGCTGAAGGCTTCGAGCAGGTCCCAGACTTCGACGTCCTCGAGTTCGACGCCTTGGAGCTCCGGCGGCAGATCGGCGGGGGCGCGGACGAAGCGCTTGCGGCGCTCGTCGGCCGCGGACCCGAGCGTCCGGGCCGCGTCCTTGAAGCGCTTGTATTCCAGGAGCTGCCGTACGAGCAGAGCGCGCGGATCGTCCTCCTCGTCGAGGGCTTCGATCGGCGGCGTCGGCAGGATGGCGCGCGACTTGATCTCGATCAGCGACGCGGCCATGACCAGGAACTCGCCGCTGGCGTCGGGGTCGAGCTGTTCCAGAAGGTGGACGTAGCCGAGGTACTGCTCGGTGAGCCGCGCGATAGGGATGTCCTGAATGTCGATCTCATCCCGGCGGATGAGGTAGAGCAGCAGGTCCATCGGCCCGCTGAACACGTCGAGCTGTACGCGGTACTCTTCGGTCAACCGCTCACCCGGAATGCAGGAGACTCACCCCAGAGACGCAGCGGCACGAAGAAAGAAGGTCCGAACTTGCCGCCGCACGTGAATCCGGTGCGTTCCAGGACACTGTCGGAACGCGCCGTGCGAACGTCGTGGCGTACGAAACCTGGATTGAGCTCAGTCGGCGAACCGACCTGTTTCCTGCCCCTGTGTCTCTGTGCCTCTGTGGTTCCAACCCGTCGCGTCCGCAACTCAGCGCGCTTTCACGATCCCGCAGGCGCTACGCACGTCGTCCATCACCTGCTCGGCGGTGCGCCGCGCGCGGCGGGCGCCGTCGCGGAGTATATCCTCGACCTCGTCCAGCCGCGCCGCGAGCTGCGCCCGCCGCTCGCGCCGGGGGGCGATGAACTGCTCGTACAGCTCCGCCAGCCGCTTCTTGGCCTCGCCGTAGCCCATCCCGCCCGCGCGGTAACGCCGCTCCCAATCCGCGCGCTCCTCCGCCGAGGCGAACAGCTTCAGCAGCGCGAACACGTTGCAGGTCTGGGGGTTCTTCGGGGCTTCGACCGGCGTGCTGTCGGTCTTGATCGACATGATGCGTTTCTGCATCGCCTTCGGCTCGCCGAACAGGTCGATCGTGTTGCCGTAGCTCTTGCTCATCTTCTCGCCGTCGATGCCGGGCACGACCGCGGCCTCGTTGAAGCGCGGCTCCGGCAGCGCCAGCACCGGGCGGTAGACGTTGTTGAAGTAGCCCGCCATGTCGCGCGCGAATTCGATGTGCTGCTTCTGGTCCTTGCCGACCGGGACCACGTCGCTGCGGTAGATCAGGATGTCGGCGGCCATGAGCACGGGGTAGTAGAACAGCCCCACGTTCGCCGGCAGTCCGCGCTCGACCTTGTCGCGGTACGACGTGCCGCGCTCCAGCAGCCCCATCCCCGTCACCGTTGAGAGAATCCACGCCAGCTCCGTCACCTCGGGGATGTCGCTCTGCCGAAACAGCGCGGCCTTAGTCGGGTCCAGCCCGAGCGCCAGGTAATCGAGCGCCACGTCGAGCGTCAATCTGCGCATCCGCTCCGGATCCTGCACCGTCGTCAGCGCGTGGAAGTTCGCGATGAAGAAGAAGCACTCGTTGCCGTGCTGAAGCTCGATATGCTGCTTGATCGCGCCGAAGTAATTGCCCAAGTGCAGAGCGCCGGAACACTGCACGCCCGAGAGAACCCGCATGCGAAACTCCCCTACGCACCCGAAAACGGCGTTATACCGGCGGGCGAAGCCGAGGCAAAACGCGATCCGGTCGCTGGTTTCGGGTACCCTCTAGCGCCAACAACTGCAATCTGCGACGGGCGCCGTGGGTATAAGAACGAGGGCGCGGTGTCGCCCGACCGAGGCTGTTTCTGTAAGTATTTGAAATTTCACGGGTTGCATAGACATGCCAGTCGGTGAAGCACTCATCGCCAAGGGGTTGGTCAGCCGCGAACAGCTCGCCCAGGCCGAAGCGGCGGTTGGGACGGAAGAGCGTGTCGATCAGGCCCTGGTGCGACTCGGCTACGTGTCCGAGAAGGACATGCTGCGCGAGTACAGCGACCAGTTCGCGATGCCGATCGTCGAGCTGACCGAGGCGGACATCGACAAGGAGCTGCTCAAGCTCGTCCCCAGCCGCTTTGTGCACAAGTACAACATCATGCCCGTGTGTCGCAACGGCAAGAGCGTCCGCGTTGCAACCAGCGATCCGTACAGCATTTACGCAATCGACGAGCTGCGCACCTACGTTGGCCTGCCCATCCAAGCCGTGCTCGCCTCGAAAGCCGACATCCACCGCATGATCAAGGCGTTCTACGGCGTCGGCGGCGACGTGCTGCACGCCATGGTTGCCGAGAGCGACGGCATCGAGGTCATCGACGAAGCGAAAGTCGAGTCCGCCGATCTCGACGTACAGATGGCCCAGGACGCCTCGGTCATCAAGTTGGTCAACGAAATCCTGATCGAGGCCATCAGCCAGCGCGCCAGCGACATTCACTTCGAGCCGTTCGAGCGCGAGTTCATCGTGCGGTACCGCGTGGACGGCGTGCTGCGCTACGCGAACGTCCCGCCGGAGATCCGCCGCTTCCAGAACGCGGTGGTCAGCCGCATCAAGATTCTGGCCGGCATGAACATTGCCGAGAAGCGCTTGCCGCAGGACGGCGGCTTCAAGATCAAGGCCCACGGCCGCGAAATCGACCTGCGAACGAGCGTCATACCGATGGCCTTCGGCGAGGGGATCGTGCTGCGCATCCTGGACCGCATGTCGGTGCGGCTGTCGCTGGTCGAGCTGGGCATGGAGGGCGAGACGCTGACGCAGTTTCGCGAGCTGATCGACCGCCCGCACGGCATCGTGCTGGTGACCGGCCCGACCGGCTCGGGCAAGACGACCACGCTCTACGCGGCGCTGGCGGAGATCGTAAACCCGGAGCTGAAGATCCTGACGGTCGAGGATCCGATCGAGTACTACCTCGACGGGATCAACCAGGTGCAGGTGCTGCCGAAGGTCGGGCTGACGTTCGCGCGCGCGATGCGCTCGTTCCTGCGGCACGACCCTGATGTAATTCTGGTCGGCGAGGTGCGCGACCTGGAGACCGCCGAAACCGCGATCAACGCATCGCTCACCGGCCACCTGGTCTTCAGCACGCTGCACACCAACGACTCGGTGTCCGCCACGACGCGCCTGCTCGATATGGGCGTCGAGCCGTTCCTGATCTCCAGCTCCGTCGAGGCCGTGCTCGCCCAGCGCCTGGTGCGGACTATCTGTAAGAACTGCAAGGAAGAGTACATTCCCGAGCATCCCGAGACGCTTCCGCGCGACTTCGAATACCAACCCGGCGAGAAGCTGTGGCGCGGCCGCGGCTGCCGCGAGTGTGCCAACACCGGCTACGCCGGCCGGCGCGCGCTGTTCGAGCTGCTGGTGCTCAACGACGAGCTGCGGGAGATGATCGTCAACCGCAAAAGCGCCGCGCAGATGGTCCCCGTGGCGCGCAGGACGGCCGGCCTGCGTCTGCTGCGCGAGGAAGGCTGGCGCGTGGTGCGCTCCGGCCGCACGACGTGCGAGGAAGTGCTGCGGGCGACGAAGGTCTGACGCGACGCCCGCACTCCTGCGGCCGGCGCCGGGACACCCGAGTCGACCTGCGACCCGCGACTTGCGAGTTCTGAGTTTCAGGCGCGATCCCAGCGCTCAGGTCGCGTTCCAGCCGAGCCGCGACCGTGGGGGGCGGTACGATTCAGCAGGCCGCCCACCGCGATGTTCTTGAAATAGCCCAAGCGTCAGGCAGTGATCGAGGGGTCGCGCGTCACCGGCCGCCCGCGTCTCGCTTGCGCACCGCCGCTACGGACATTCCAGCCCGTACACGCTCAGCAGCGCGGACAAATCCTCCAACCCGATCCCAATCGGGCAAAGTGTGTCCGCTGCGGCGAAGTAACCCGCTTCTCCAGGGGTTGTCCCGAATGCGGTCAGCAGCCGGGAAAAGTCGCCCAAGTCTACACGGTTGTTACGATTGAAGTCCGCGCAGCCGCACCGCGACGCGCCGCAATCGCGCGGAGTGCATTCTTCAGCTCCGTAGAGTGCCAGGTGAGTCTGGCAGTAGGGGGTACTCCCGAACCAGAACGTCCCCCAGTTGTCAGCGGGCGAGCAAAACCAGCCATGCGGGGGCGGGTCAAAACCAGCCACTTGAGGAG
>JABRWC010000042.1:0-25859 GCA_039961675.1 Phycisphaerae bacterium | reverse complement strand
GAGAGCGTCTCGGCGCCCCCGCAACCCGCTAAGCGGAGCAATCGCGATGAAGAAACGAACGACCAACCGCTACGACGGAGCCTTGGAGAAATGGAAAGTCGACCTCGCCCTGGAGCGCATGAAGGCCTTTCGCGTGCCGCGCGACGAATGGCCGGACATGCTCCAGCGCCTGGTCGTGGAGATGCTGCAATTCCGCTTCGACCCGCGCCGCGGCGCTGAAGAGACCACCGCGCTGACGCGGCTCATCAACTACCAGATTACGTCCGTGATCCGGTCGCGGCAGCGCGAGCGCGACCGCCTGGAGCGCTACTGGCACCGGACGAATCAGAAGCAGCGGATGGTCTACCACGAGACGTTCGGTCTGCGGGCCGACGTTCAGGATTCCCTCGCGCAACTGTCGGAGCGCGAGCGCCTCGTGGCCGCCCGCCTGATGCAGGGCGAGTCGCGGCAGCAGATCGCCCAGCACCTGAATTGCTGCTGGCGGACCGTGGACCGCATCATCCGTCGCATTCGTGAACGGTTCGAGCAGCTGGGTCTGGATGGCTGGGTGCGCGAATGATGGCCCGTCGGCGTAATGCGGAATCTCAGCAGAATGGCCCTTGCCATCTTCGTGTTCACGAGGAAAGTGGTCCGGCAACGGGGCCGCGCCGGCGGCCCCTGTCGGCGCAGTGGATCACCGACCAGCTGCTCGCGGATACCCGCCGCGTATGGTCCAGGCACCTGCGCCGCGTGGTGACAGACGACGAGGCGATCGACATGCTGATCAACGTGCGGAACGCGGCGGTGGCGATCCTGGGCACAGGGTTCGAGGAATGAAGATCGTTATTTGGGCACGGGTATCGTCGCGGGAGCAGCGCGAGGGCTACTCGATCGACGCGCAGCTCCGCGCCTGCCGCGCGCGGGCCGAACGCGAAGGGTGGACGGTCGTGCGCGAGTTCGCGGTCGCCGAGTCGGCCAAACGCGGGGCCGAGCGCCTGGCGTTCAACGAGATGTACGACTGGGTCCGCCGCAACGCCCGCAAAGAGGGGATCGGCGCGGTCTTGGCCCACAAGCTCGACCGCATCTGCCGGAACATGCGCGACGCCGTGCGGATGCAGGAGCTCGAAGACAGGGCCGGTGTCAAGCTCGCGTTCGTGGACAACCAGTTCAGCCCCGGCGCGGCCGGTACATTGTCGTTCAACGTGATGGCCGCCGTCGCCCAGTATTACAGCGACAACCTGCGGAGCGAGGTTCTGAAGGGCAAGGACGAGAAGGCCCGCCAAGGCTGGCTCCCCGGTGGCGCCCCGTACGGCTACGTGAACGTGGACGACCGCAGCGAGCCGATCCAGCCGCACCCGAAGGAGGCCGGGACGGTCGTCCGCATCTTCGAGCTGTACGCCCGCGGCGACGTGACTTTCGAGTCGCTGGCCGAGACGCTGTTGAAGGAGGGCCACGTCTATCGGCCCAGCCAGCCGAAGTTCTACCGCACGGCGCTGTCGTACATTCTAAACAACCGCTTCTACGTCGGCGAGATGAAATGGCACGGCGAATGGCTGCCCGGCAATCATAAGCCGCTGATCGACCGAGCTGTGTTCGAGCGCTGCCAGGACATCCTGCACGGCCGCAACCGGCGCACGGGCAGACCGGAAATCCCGCTTTCGGGCGGGCTGTTCACCTGTGCCCACTGTGGCAGTGCGATTACCGGCGAGCGTATCCGTCGCCGCCTGCGTGCTGGTGGCGTGCGCGAGCATCTCTACTACCGCTGCGCGAACAACTGCCCCGCCCCGGACCACCCGCGTGTGCGCTGGCGGGCAGAGGACCTCGACGAGGCAGTCCGCGCCGACCTCGCGACGCTGGTCCTGCCGTCGCGCGAGATCGCGGACTGGTTCCGAACGTCGCTCCGGGCCGCGCTGGAGGACGTCACATCCACCCAACGCCGTCAGCGCCAGGCGCTTCTCAAGCGGCAGACCGAACTGACCAAGATGAAGGAACGACTGCTCACAGCGTACTTGGCCGGCGCGGTGGACGCAGGCGACTTCCAATCGAAATCGACCGACCTGAGCGGGCAACTCGCCGAGGTCGAACGGGCTTTGGAGCGTTGCGGGGACATCGACACGTGGCGCGGGGACAATGGCCGCTCGCGCGGGGACATCGCGCTGGCGGTCTTCGACTGGTCTCAGGAGGCCCCGGCGGCGTGGGAGCGTTCAAAGATGGCCCAGAAACGCGCGATCCTCGAGGCGCTATCTTTGAACCGCACCCTGAGCGCCACAACCCTTTACCTGGAAAAGAGAAAGCCGTTCAGCTACCTCGCCGAACGGCCTCTCGTACAGTCGGATCGGGGCGACTGGATTTGAACCAGCGACCTCTTGGTCCCGAACCAAGCGCTCTAGCCAGGCTGAGCTACGCCCCGTCGTTCCTACACGCTCGCCGCAAACCCGTTACCGACACAACCGCGATGCGAGCGATCGTGCATCATACCGTTGAACGTGCAAGGTTCAAGTCGCGCGATTCGTCACGTGCCGGGATGTGGGTCCGTTCGATGAACGCCGGCCAGAGCCCGAAGCGAGTGCGAGGAACGCAGCACGCCGTCGCCAAGGAGTCTTTATGTTGATGATGCGAGCTCGAACTGAGGCGAGGTTGTTCGGCTTGGAGTGGCGTCGCGCGGCCCAAACCTGAGCCCGTCGGATCGACGCAGGGCGGTGCGGAACGAAACCGAGCTGCTCCCCAGCCGTGCGCCGACGGGCATACGCGCCGGGTTCGCCGACGCGACGATTCACAACTGCTACGGTGCGCCAACCCGCTCGATGCACCGGCGCGCCGATACGCAATCGCGCCGACGAACCGGCACGCCGATACGCCGGCACGACGCCAGCACGCTTCACGGCGCCGGCAGCGACGCGCCGCAACCCGGACCCAGCAGCACCGCGTTCAGGAACAGCCGCTTCGTCCCGTGCCACGCCCCACGGAAATTCGGCCGCTGCGCGAAGAGCACCACCTGTCCGTGGCCGTGCCGCTCGACGGTCGCATAGGCGCTGTCTGCCAGGCGCGCCGCCGCCTCAGGCCAAAGCAGGCCGCTGACGCGCAACCGGTCGGCGCTTGCAAAGCGAACCGGAGTTTGTGCCGGGGATTTCGACAGCAGCACCATGCCGCCCTCGGTGAACAGCGCCAGCCCCTCCGGCCGCGCCGGGTTTGCGCTGCCGAACGTCAGCCAGTGCTCGCGCTTCAACACGCCGCGCAGCGCGCTCCCGACGGGCGAAAACGTCCGGCGGAAGTCGTCCAGCTCGCGTCCGTCGAGGAACGTGGCGGGCGCCGACGCCGGCTCGCGCATCGGCAGCAATTCCGCCGGCGTGTCCCACAGTGCCGCGGCGTCCACGGCTGTTCGCCCCGCCAACTGCTCCAGCGCCGTCGCGTCCGCGTATTCGTCCAGCCGGTCGATCACGTCCTCACGCCGACGGACGGAAGTCAACCCGCGCTCCTCGCCGGCCAGCCACTCGGCGGAACCGCCGAACGCCACCAGTGTGCCGCCGTCGGCGACCCAACCCTTGATCGCGTCGAGCCAGCGCCCCAGCGATTCGCCGGACGCGGGGGGCAGGATGAGCACGTTGTATCGGCGAAGATCGGCGGACCACGGCCGGCGCTCGGAGATGAGCGACACGGGCAGCCCGACCTCGCAATCGAGCGCGAACCACGTTTCGCCCAGCGCGTTGTCATCGACGCCGTCGCCGGCGAGCATCGCCACACGCGGCCGCACCAGCCGCGCGAACTCCCCGCCGCCGAGGTCCGGGCCGTCGTCCGGGCTGCGCGCGCTCGGCACGGCAGCGAAGTGGACACCGGCAGCGCGAGCCGCGCGTTCAAGCTTCGTGACCAACTCCGGTCCGTTCTCGTGCCGGCGGATCAGGATTGTTCCGCGCTCAAAGCTGCGCCCGGCGGCGCGGAACGGCTCCTGCGCGACGCGCGCCGCCACGCCGTCGAGCAGCACGTGCGCCAAGGCGCGCGGAGCGTCGTCGTCCGTCATGTCCAGCAGGTAGGCATACGGCGCGGGAGCGCCGTCCACGGCGCCGGCCGGCGGGGGCGGCGGCACATACGGCTCGCTCACCACCGCAACGTCGGTCGCGCTCCAGTACGCATCAAGATCGAAGACGATCGGCAGCGACCAGGCGGAGATGTCATACATCCGCGAGCGCCCGCGCGTCTCCAGGTCGCGCCGCTCGGCGTTCAAGAACTCCGCGGTCATCCGCGGGTCGAAGTCCAGCAAGGCGCCGACCAGCGCGCCGCGCGGCTGCCGCCGCTGCACGATGTACGTGCCCGCGGGGAAATCGCGGCGGTCGGTCGAGTTTCGCAGCGTGTCCACGAGCTTCTCGGCGGCGAACGGCTCTTTCGCGACCGAGACCTCGATTCCCTGCTGCACGAGCGCCGCCAGGAACCTGTGAATGCGCGAGGCGTTCGGTCCCGGCGGCAGCAGGAACGTGCGCCCCTCGCCGGGGGAGGGATCGGCGAGCGCGGCGCGTTTCTGCGCCAGGAAGTCGGCCAGAATCGCGGCGCGGCACTGGCGGAGCGTATTGAGGTTCGCGAACGTCGCGACGAGCTGATGGTGAACCGCCTCGCGGTAGGTCAGCACGGTCCCGCTGGGATGCAGGATGGGCCGGCCGCCAACGCCGGCCTGTTCGTAGAGCATTCCGACCGCTCCATGAAAGCAGGCCCAGGCGTCGGAATAGCCGGGATACCAGAAATCGGCCCATTCGCGCGTGTAGTAGCTCCAGCCGCGCACGTCGAACGCCTTGCCCGAGTCATCGGCGAAGGTCTTCCACCACTTGTTGATGAGCGGCGAAAGGTTGGGGTTGAACGGCTCGCGCGCCGGGTTCGACATGAACGTGCTGTCCGGCCACATCTCGTGCGAATCGACGAAGAGCTGCGGGTTCCACGCCGCAACCGCGGCCCATTTCCCGCGCGTCTCGGGCTGCGTGCCGTAGGTCCAGTCACGATTCAGGTCGAACAGGTAGTGGTTCGTGCGGCCCTCGGGCCAGCGGCCGGAGTGCGTCAGCGAGTCCACGTCCAGCGTCGGCGTCACGCCCGCCAGCTCGCCCGTCTGGCGGATGAACCGCTCGCGGCCGTCCGGGTTCTGCACCGGGTCGACGAGGATGACCAACTCGCCGAGCAGCGCGAGCGTTTCCGCGTCGCGGCCGGCGACGAGGCGGTGTACGGCCACCAGCGCCGCGTCGCAGCCGGACGTCTCGTCTCCGTGAATCCCGTACGACAGCCAGGCCACGGCGGGCGTCTGGGCGACGAGCTGCTGGGCTTCGTTTTCGTCCGCGATGCGGCGCGGGTCGGCCAGCTTGCCCACCGCTTCGCGGATCGCGTCCAGGCGGGCATGGTTTTCGGGCGAGGTAATCACGGCGTAATAGAGCGCGCGGCCTTCGTGCGTGCGGCCGTATTCGTGCAGCGTCGTGCGGTCCGAGGCGTCCCAGGTCTTCAGGCAGCGCTCGATCTCCGCGTGCGTCGCCGGACGGGCGCCGGGCTCGAAACCCAGCAGCGCCGCGGGCGTCGGCACCGCCGGATCCTCGTCGGTCGTCAGGAACCAGGGCGCGTCGTATGCGTAGCCCGACGGAAGCCAGGCCGGGGCGCTGGTCGGAACCTGGGCGTGCGCGGGGCAGGCGACCAGCGACAACCATGTGCAAACGTGGAATGCAGCGTGCGACATGCGCGCCGTGCTGCGCGCCGTCGCCACAAGCTCCGACATTGTGGATCTCCAGGAATTTCACGCGTCCGAGCAACCGGCGCCGCGAAGCCGGTAACCGCTCAGGCCGAGCGAGTCTCGCGGCTCCGATCATAGCGGGAAGCGCGTTCGCGCCCAGCGACGCGCGCCGGTGCGAGATGCGGGCGGCCGGGCGTTCTTGCATCGCGACGCCGGTAAACCAGCGAAATTCCTTTGCGACCGAAAATCCGCGGAACGCGCGCCGGAAACGGCACGGGCTGACGCTTGTAGTAGTGTTGAATTTGCACACGATCACAAGGTTCGATTGAGCCACTGCGGCGGAGTTGATAGGATGTTGCTTGCGTTCCATTCGGGCCCGGCGATGCTCAGCACCACGCGCACCACGACCACCACCATCCTGCTGGACGGCCTGTTCGATTCGCAGAACGAGGCCGCGTGGCGCGAATTCCATGACCGCTACACGCCCACGATTGTCTCGTTTGCGCAGCGGCTCGGATTGAACGCGGACGACGCCGCGGACGTGGCCCAGGAGACGCTTTCGAAGTTCCTGACCGAGTATCGCGCGGGCAAGTACGACCGCCGGCGCGGACGGCTGCGTTCCTGGATCGTCGGCATTGCGCGCTGGCGCGTGGCCGATCTGCGCCGAGCTCGCGCCGGCCGGCGCGAGATTCAGGACGACCTGGCCGTTGACGAGCTGCCGGACGACGAGAGCCTGACGCAGCTCTGGGAAGCGGAACACCGCACGACGCTGCTTCGCAACGCGCTCGAAGAGCTGCGCGAGCGCTCGCGCTTCGGCCCCAGCACGCTCCAGGCGTTCGAGCTGTACGTGCTGGAACAGCAGCCGCCGGCCGACGTCGCCGCGCGGCTCGACATCTCCGTGGCTGATGTGTACATGGCCAAAAACCGCGTGGCCGAGCGGCTGCGCGAAATCATTGCGCGCATGGAGGCCGCGTACGCCGACGATTGACGGAGCCTCGCGTCGGTGCGGGATTGAGGCACGAAGGGGCCACAGCGCATGTCGAGCGCGCCGAACCTGAAACACTGTCCGACGGCGGTAGAACTCGAGTCCTACGCCGCCGGCGCGCCCGCTTCGGACGCCATCCGCGCCCACGTTCAGGGCTGTGCAGCCTGCCGGGAAGTGTCGCAACGGCTTCAAGCCAACAATGCGCTGCTGGACCAGTTCGTTCGGCTGACGCGCGGTTCGCGGCGGAATCACGCCGATGCCCCCATGCCCGAAAGCGTTGCCGGCTACCGCATCCTCGGCGAGCTGCATCGCGGCGGACAGGGCGTCGTGTTCCGCGCGCTTCACGCCGCCACGCGGCGCGAGGTCGCGCTCAAGCTGCCGCTGCGCGGTTCGATCGCCTCGGCGCGGCAGCGGCTGCGCTTCGAGCGTGAGATCGAGCTGGTCGCCGGCCTGCGGCATCCGAACATCGTCACGCTCTTCGACGGCGGGACGGCTCCCGACGGCCGCCTCTATTTCGCGATGGAGCTGGTCGAAGGCGTGCCGCTCGACCGTCATTTGCGCTCGCTTCGGGGTGGGGCGGCGCCCGGCGCGGAAACGGTGCGTGAGATCCTGCGCCTCTTCGCCCGGATCTGCGACGCGGTCGCGCACGCCCATCAGCGGGGGATCATTCACCGCGACCTGAAGCCTGCGAACATTCTCGTCGATGCACGCGGCGAGCCCCACGTGCTGGACTTCGGCGTTGCGAAGGTGCTGGAAAACGGCGCGCCTGTCGAGCGCGCCACGCGCACGGCCGAGTTCGTGGGCACGTTCGCCTACGCGGCGCCGGAGCAAGTCCGCAAGAGCGCGGACGACGTCGATACGCGCACCGACGTCTACGCGTTGGGAATGATTCTCTACGAGGCGCTTTGCGGACGAGCGCCCTACTCAGTGGCCGGCGGGTTCGCCGAGGCGATCGAGGCGATCACCTCGGCCGAGCCGCCGGCGCCGTCTTCGATCAACCCCGCGCTGCATGATGAGCTGGATACGATCGTGCTCACGGCGCTGGCCAAGGAGCGCGAGCGGCGCTACCAGTCGGTGGATGCGCTGCGCCGCGACATCGAGCACCACCTGGCCGGCGAGCCGATCGACGCCCGCCGCGACAGCCGCTGGTATCTGCTGCGCAAGTTCGTGCAGCGCCACCGCCTGCTGGTCTGCGGCGCGGCCGGGCTCGTGATGCTGCTGGCCGCGTTCGGCGCGACGATGACGTATCTGTACGGCAAGGCCGTTTCGGCTGAACAGCTCGCCGAGCAGCGCCGCAAACAAGCCGAGGAGGCGGCCGACGTTTCGGGGCAGGTCATCGACTTTGTGCGCGAAATGATCACTTCGATCCGCCCCGAGGTGGCGCTTGGCCGCGACACCGGGTTGCTGCGCGGCGTGCTCGACGGCATGGTCGAGGCCTTGCGTCACCGGTCGGACATGAAGCCCGCCGTGGAGGCCGCGGTGCGCGAAATCCTCGCGGACACCTATATCGAGATCGGCATGCCGGCCGAGGCGGAGCGCCAGGCACGGCGCGCCGTCGAGCTGTTCGAACAGTTGAACGAGCCGGGCCATCCGCAGACGGCGGCCGCGAAGCTGTCGCTGGCGACTGCGCTGCACAAGCAGGGCCGCGTGGAGGGAGTGGAGCAGGCGTTTCGCGAAGGTCTGGCCGTCGTGCAGCGCGAGCTCGGTCCCGGCAGCCCCCCAGCGCTCAACGCGCAGAACGCGCTCGCGTTCGTGCTCAACGAGCAGGGACGCTACGACGAGGCGGAGTCGATCTGGCAGGACGCACTGCGCGCGGCGGAGGCCGGCGGAGCGGAAACAGCCTCGCCGCAGGCCGACGTGCTCAACAATCTCGGCTTGCTGCGCTCCGACCGCGGAAAGTTCGCGGAGGCCGAGAACTACTTTCGCGCCGCGCTCCAGCGCTACCGGGACCTGTACGGAGAGCGCCACCCGCTGACCGCCAAGACGCTTGGGAACCTCGCCGGCACGCTCGCGAATCTCGGCCAGTACGGAGCTGCCGAACCCATGTTCCGCGAGACGCTTGCGTTGCAGCGAGCGCTGATCTCCGGACCCAACGGCGACGTGGCCACCACCTTGAGCAACCTGGCCGCTTTGGCGCAGGAGCGCGGCGCGCTGGATGAAGCCGAGCGGCTCTACCGCGAGTCGATCGCCATGCACGAGCAGCTCGACGAGGCGGAAACGCCGGACATGGGAATCCGGCTGAACAACCTCGGATCGGTGCTCGATGAGCGCGGCGACGCCGCGGGCGCCGCGGCCGTCTATTCGAGAGCACTGGAAATTTTCGCGCAGTCGCTGCCGGCAAATCATTACTACGCGGCAAACACGCGCAGCCGGCTCGGCGGCTGTCTGGCGGCGCTGGGGCGCTTCGAAGAAGCCGAGGCCGCGTGCCTGGCCGGATTTCGCGACCTCGCCGAGGCGCGCGGCGACGCCGATCCGCTCACCCAGCGAGCAGTCCAACGGCTCATTGCACTGTACGAGGCCTGGCGGCGGCCCGACGATGCACGCCTTTGGAGCGAGAAGCTCACGCCTTAGCAGTCCGTTGAAAAAACGGTCCGCCCGTTGGGGGACCGGCCTCGAGGCCGGTCTTGGAGGCCATATGGCGTACGCTCCCGCACTCTCGCAACGGACAGTTGGGATTCACCCGGGAAGGTGCAGAATCGTCGCCGCCCCGGCGCGCGGCGCGTCAACTCGTTCGTGTCACGGGCGGATCGTCCTGGCGTGCGGCGTGCAGGCGCTCCTCGTAAACCTGGAGCATGTGTGAATTGAAACGCTTGGCGCCTGCGAAATTGCGCAGCGTAACGGCGCCCGCAAGCACGAAACCGGCGACGGTGAGCAGCGTCAGCAGGGACACGGTCGATTCCTGTCGGCCACAGCCGGTCGCCGGGCACGAAGTTCGTATCGGATCGCGCTGCTCGACGCTTCAAACCCGGGTCCGCGAACGTTGCGGCAACGAGTATCGGACACTACCATGCCGTCCGCTCCACGAGCGTGCTGCGTCGGCGCGGCGGCCTCGCGCGCTCTCGAATCGGGTGCCAAGCGGACGGAATCCATGGACCGACCTCAGCCGGACGTGGCTGCACTGCGTGCGCTGATCCGAGACGTTCCGGACTTCCCCAAGCCGGGCATCCTCTTCAAGGACATCACACCGCTGCTGGCAGACCCGGGCGGACTGGCGCTGGCGGTCGAGCTGATGGCGCAGCCGTATCGCGGCAACCGCGTCGACGTGGTCGTCGGCGCCGAGTCGCGCGGGTTCATTTTCGGCACTGCGGTGGCCAAGGCGCTCTCGCTCGGCTTCGTTCCGGTGCGAAAGCCGGGCAAGCTGCCGTATCGAACGCGGCGCTACGAATACGCACTCGAATACGGAACCGATGCGCTCGAGATGCACGAAGACGCCCTCCGGCCGGGCCAGCGGGTGCTGATTGTCGACGATTTGCTCGCGACGGGCGGCACGTTGGAGGCCTGCTGCCGACTGGTCGAGCAGGCCGGCGCGACGGTAAGCGGAATCGCGATCCTGATCGAGCTGACGGAGCTGCGCGGTTGCGAGAAGCTGGGCAACTACCGCGTACAAAGCGTGTTGCGCTACTAGGGCGTGGTTCGTGCAGGCGCGGCTGGCACCCGGCCGCGAGAGCATCGGAGCAGGGGCGGCCCCGGATCGCTTCCGGCGGCCGACCGGACACTGTGGAACTTGGTGCGCCGCCGACAATTAGGGGTGAGGAACGCATCGCCGGCTCCCGCGCCCCGAACCGCCAGCAGCGCGGCGGCGGCGCGAGCGTCGCACCAATTGTGCGAACCCGGCCGCCGGGGTACAACAGGGCGGTCGATGGGGGAGCTGGTGGAGGCTCAGTATGACGGGCCGTTCGTGTTGCAGGTTGGGCGGTTTGGTCGGCGTCGCGCTGGCTCTCATTCCGACGACCGGCTGCGTCCTCGCGTCCGATCTGGTCAACCCGAACCTGCTGGCGGGGTTCGGTCTCGACCCGACGACCATCCGCGGCGCCCAGGGAACCGTGCTGGTCACGTTCAACAACACCACGGACTTCACGGCCGACTTCTTCGTTCTGGCCTCGGACAGTTCCAGTGACGCCGCATCGAACGCGTATCTGGTTCCGGGATCGGACGTGCTGGCCGGCGAAATTCGCACCCTGGTCGTTGACTGCCCGATCGGCGCGCTTACGCCGGCTTCGTTCGACGCCGCCGGCGCCGTCTCGGCCGTTGCGGTCCGCGTGACGGTCGCGGACCAGGTCGTCGACGTGACGTACGACGGTTCGCCGCTGCAATCCGGGGACGAGTTCATCTGCGGCGACCTGATCGAGGTGCGGCTTATCGACGTTGGCACGGACGAGGACGTGGCGTTCCAACTGTTGATCCGCGTGATTCCAAGCTGAGGCGATGGGTAGAACACTCGTGATGTCGATTCGAGATTCGTCGAATGTCCGAGCGCTCGGGATCGCGCTCGCGGCCGCTCTCGCGAGTTCCGGCTGCGGTTTTTCGGCCCAGCTTTTCAACGCCGAGTTCCTGAACACCATCGGGTTCGGGGGGCAGGCGGCGTCGCTTCCGGGTGAGGCGGCTGCGGCGATCGTCGGCGTGGAGAACGGCGTAGCCAACGTGGTCGAGTTCCGGCTTACGTGGCGCGACGCCAACGGCCGCGTGCAGGAGCGCATCCAGACGCTCGATCCGGGCGTCAAGTTCGCCGAGGCCGTGATCTGCCCGATGGAGGAGGTCACGCTCGGCGACGTGGCCGATC
This sequence comes from Phycisphaerae bacterium, assembly GCA_039961675.1. Taxonomy (GTDB): domain Bacteria; phylum Planctomycetota; class Phycisphaerae; order UBA1845; family Fen-1342; genus JABRWC01. Next base: position 14,423 of record JABRWC010000042.1, on the reverse strand, counting down.
TCACCGCGACCGGGGCGGTCGTCCGACTGGGGGGACAGACCTCGGCCGATCCGGTCGTCGAGGTGGAGCCGTTCGGGTTCCTGCTCCAGGAAGGCATCAACTACGACTGCGGCGACAGCGTCGTGTTCCGCGTGATGAGCTCGGGTGAGACCGCATCGGGATACCGCATCTTCGCCTACCTGCAACGGTCCGGCGCGCAGAGCGAAGATCTGCTCGCGGAGTCAGTCGACGGGACCGGCTCGCCGTGAACGGGGAGCGGCGGGACCAAGTTGTACCAGGAACCGGGTGTGCGATGAGCAAGTGCATATACGTGGCGGCGGGGTTGCTGGGCGCGACGCTCGCACTCCAGCTCGGTGGCTGCCCGACGAGCGGCGAAGGCTCGCGGGTGATCGCCGGCGGGACCGGCGACGTGCGTCCCATCGGCAGCACGGCCAGCGTGGTCGTGCTTTCCCCCGGCGACGTGGACCTGTCGATCACCAGCGGCACGCCGGTCGAGGTCGTGTGGCAGCTCGTGTCCACCACGACGTTCGCCACGGTCGATGTGTTCTTCGACGTGGATGAGGACCCGGAGAACGACAACGAGATCTTCATCCAGCGCGGGCTGCCGATCACCGAGAACACCTTGATCGCCGAGACGACGCTGCTGGAGGCCGGCCTGTACTTCGTGGGCGTGGCGCTGAACGAGCGCGGCGTGCTGAGCGTCTTCGACTATTCCGACGGCCGCCTGAGCGTCAACCAGAGCCCGCTGCTGACGTTCACGTCGCCGCGGGAGGCGGTCAGCTACGATCGCTCATTGCGAATCACTCCGACGGTCGACGTTGCCTGGACCCTCGATGACCCCGACAACACCGTCTTCACGCAGATTTTCCTCGACCCGGACGGTCAGCCCAACGGCGACGAGTTGCTGCTGCGCGAGAGCACGTCGCAAACCGGCGACCAGTTCTCGTTCGACCTGCCGACCGCGACCCTCGACGCCGGAACCTGGCGCATCCTCGCGATCGTCGACGACGGCGTGGATCAGACGGCGTTCTACGCGCCCGGGACGATCCGGCTGCGGGCGCGGCTCGCCGGGTTCGTCGATTTGCGATCACTCGATCAGACCGACACGGCCGTGCAGGGCGCCATCTTCGAGGGCTTCAATCCGCGCGACAACGCCGGCAGTTTCGTGGCCAGCATGGGCGACTTGGATGCGGACGGCTTCGACGACTTCATCATCTTGTCGCAGTTCGGCAAGCCGCGCTTTATTTCGAATTCGTCGCGCACCGGCGTCGGCGAAGCGTACCAGGTCTTCGGCCGCGCCGAGCGCTACAGCGGTCGGATCAACCTGAACTCCACCGGAACGCTCTTCCGCGGCAACATCTTCACCGGTGTGCCCGAGGCGGTCGATCCGGTGCGGCCCAGCCGCGGGATCACCAGTTTCACCGTCCTTTCGGATTGGGACAACGACGGCCTGCGTGATTTCGCATTCGGCCTGCCGTTCACCGACTCGATCGTCGAGCGCCCGGCGAACCGCCCGCTCGATGCGGACGGCTACTTCCGCAGCGGATCGGTAGTGATCTGCGCCAGTTCGTGCCTGCGTCCCGACCTGAACTTCCCCGGCGGCAGCGTGGTCAGCCTCGGAGACGTCGGAACGCGGCGCCACGTGAACCGCTGCCCGCCGCCGGAACCGCAGTGCCCGCACAGCTTCTTCGGCCCCAAAGCGCCGATCTCGTCCGGTGGCCAGGCGTACACGTACATGTGGCGCTATTTTCAGCTCTGCGACGCGGCAACGCCGAACGGCGGGTCGATCGCGATGGGTTGCCGCATCTCGAGCAACGAATTCGGCGACGCATTCGGCGAGACGGTCTCCGCGTACCAGTTTGACGGCCTCATCATGTCGGCGCCGAACCGCGATCCGAAGTTCGGGACGTCGACGAATGCCGAGCTCGGCGTCAGCATCCCATCGGCCGGCACGGTGCACCTTTTCTTCACCGACCGGATTGGAGGCGACTGGCCATGGGACGGCAAGCAGTCCCCGCCCATCAACCCCAACGTCGCCGCCTACACCGGGCTCTTTGATCCGATCACCGTGGACACCCTGCCGCAGGACGGCCCATACCACTACATCATCGACGACTTTTTCAATTACCCGATTGACGGAGGTCCCGGGTATTTCGTCGACGCGGACAACGGAGACCCTTGCTTCCGCGAGCACTCGGGAGCCACGCCCGACGCCAACCGCACCGTGCGCATCTACGGCCAGCAGCCCAGCGGCCGGCTGGGCGGAGCGCGCGGCGTCGGCGACTTCAATGCCGACGGCATCGAGGACATCCTGATCGGCAACCCGCTCGCCAACGACGGAGACGGTTCCGTATACGTCATGTTCGGGCGGCTGCCTTTACTCGTGCGCAACGGCGAGTTGGCGCTCGAGGAACTGAATTTGCCGCTGAATTCGGGCGGCGGGCCGGCGCGGATATTCGACGGCGTGCGCATCGTCGGCAGCTCGAAGACGCGCCTGGGTGAATCGCAGGCCGCGGCGGGCGACTTCAACAACGACGGCATCAGCGACCTGCTCATCGGCTCCCCGTTGCTCAACAACCGCAAGGGGGGCGTGGCGGTATTCTTCGGCTCGCGCGACGTGATCAACTTCACGCAGGAGGAGATTCCCTTCGAGGAGGTTCCGGCTCGCGGGTTGGGAGTGGTCTTCGTCGGCGAGCAGGATGAGGACCTGGCCGGGGCGCGCGTCGCCGGCGCGGGGGACGTCGACGGCGACGGCAACGACGACATCCTGATCGCCGCACCGAACCGCTCCGTGACGCTGGACCTCGATCTTGATGGAATTACCGACGTAAACCGCACCAACTGCGGCGTCGTGTACCTGATTTACGGCTCACCGAAGCTCCAGGGCACGATCAGCCTGAGCGAGATCGGCACCGAGCAGCTTCCCGGCGCGACGTTCATCGGGCGCAACAGCGCCGAGTTCCTCGGCGGTGGCATTGGAGAGCAGGGCGACCGCTCGCTGGGCATCGCGCCCGCGGGCGACGTCGACGGCGACGGCCGGATCGACCTCCTGCTCACGTCCGTCACGGCTTCGCCGCGCGACCGGGTCCAGGCCGGCGAAGCGTACCTGGTCTATGGATCAGGGGACTAACGGACTCGAATCGAGCTGAAACCATGAGGACGCTAGGGCTTGTTTCAACCGTCGCGGCGCTCCTGGGCGCGGGCTGCCTTCCGCAGACCGGCTCGACCCGGAACGCCTTCCTGACGCTTACCGAGACGTTCGGCTCGTCGCTGTTCGAGTCTCCGGAGGAGCAGCAGTCCGGCGGCGCCGGCAGCGCGGTCGAGAGCACCGAGTTTCGGGCGTCGATGACGCTCACGCTTACAAACCTGTCGGACGATTCCGACCTCAACGTCAAGTTCGCCGCCTGGGTCAAGGTCAATAGCCTGCGCGACGCGGAACAGGAGGAGGCGCTGTTTCGCGCCGGCTTCGTGCAACTGGCCGAAGACGTGCAACTGGGATCGACGATTTCGCTGCCCGCCGGTACGTTCGTCTATGAGGGTGGAGGCATCGCCGGTTCGACGCAGGTCTTCATTCCCGCGGCCGCCGCCGCCACCGCGGAGGGCCAGACCACCGCCGGCCGCAGCGAAGCGTTCGAGCTCGTGACGCCCGACGCGATCCTGATCTTCTACGAGCCGCCCGTATCCTGTGAAAGCGTGGCGTTCGTGTTCACGCAGAACGGACTTCCGGTCGAGGATTCGCGGGTGGCCGCGATCGGAAACATCTTCGGCGGGGCCAGTTCGAACGGCGGCTCGAAGACGCTGGCCCAGGTGGACGCATATCAATGCCAGCCGTTCGAGCCAGGGTTGTTTCTGAACCAGGCCGGCGGCTCGCTCGAACCCAACGAGTATTTCGAGGGCGACAGCATCACAATCGAGTTTCGCCGCATACCGACCGGTGACGGCATCGCGGCCACCGTCGAGATCGGCGGCTAGACCGGCGCGCTGGCGCCAGGCCTGACCGGGTCATCCGGCGGGACGATACAATAACTGGGGCGAGGCACGAAGGAGACGGCGATGCGCATTCCGTTCTGCATTCCGGCGGTGCTGCTCGCGATCGGGACCGTTGGCGCCGCGTCGGCTCAGGATGAAGGCAATGCGCCGCCGACCGTTCAGATCGAGAGCTGGGACGTTACGCGCGCCCCGCTCGAAAACTCGGTTATCGAGTCCTTCTCCCTGACGTCCGACCAGGTCACGTCTTTCCTTCACGAGGAGCGCGACTGCATCTCGGTCACGGTCCTGGTTCTGGATCCCGACTGGCAGTTGCCGACGGGTGAGGACCAGGAGGAGAACCGCGAGGAAGTCTTTTTGCGCGCTCAGGCGTTTTCGTACCCGATCCGTTTCGAGGATGGAACGATCGGCTCTGAGGACGCCTTCGACTGCGGCGTGTTCCCGCGGTTGCGTGCGAGCGACCTGGACCCGGATCTGCTCGGAAGCCCCGTGGCGCCGGCGATGACCGATATCCCCGCACGGTTTCAGAGCGGCGTCCTGTGCATCACGAGCCTGCTCGCCGAGTGGATCGGAGCCACAGAGGACCAGGGCTTCGCGCCCGTCGAGGACGCAGCCGCGCCGAACGGCCTCTCGGTCCGCGTCACGTTCACCTTCCGCGTGCCGGAGTTCATCGGCGAGAACCAGTACAAGCTGCGTGGCCTGATCGATCACGACGTGGCATACCTTCTCCAGTTCGCGGTGGCGAACGAGAAAGACCCCGACCCGACGAGCGTGTTCTTCTTCTGCACTGCGGTCGACGTCGAAGTCATTCAAAGCCCGGCCCTCGCCCCGTCGAACGCCCGCCCGTTCGCCGACGCAGGCAGCGATCGCACCGTGGCCGCCGGCCGCACGATCGTGCTGGACGCCAGCCGCACGTTCGACAGCTTCAATGTCGGGTTCAACCCGTTCAACCCGGACGTGTTCCTGAAGGACAGCCTTCAGTTCAGTTGGGAGTGGATTTCCGGACCCGCGGTCGCCCAGCCGATCCAGGAATCGCCGTTCGACCCGACGGCCAAGGTCACGCTCACCGTCCCGGACCCTGCGGAACCTTACGTCTTCCAGGTCTCCGTGCGCGATTTCGTCAACCCCATCGTCAGCACGGACACCGTGAACATCACCGTGCTCGACCCGAGCGAACTACTGCCGAACCGATCGCCTCGCGCTGCGATCACCGGTCCGACGCAAGCGACCGTGGGCGACATCGTCGAGCTCAGCGGGTTGGATTCGTTCGACGCCGACAACGACACGCTGAGCTATCGCTGGGCGCAGGTCAACGAGCTCGGCCTGCCGATCGCCAGTGACGAGCTACTCGACGCATTTCAGCCGCTCAGCGGTCTGATTCAGCCGGTCGTCACCTGGCAGGCCAACAAGGCCGGCGTCTACTACGTACGCCTTTCGGTGGACGACGGCGAGGCGAAGTCCACGGTCGTTACCTCCGTCAACGTGATTGCGTCTGTGGACACCGAGGCGGCCGCGGTCGTTTCCGACTCCAACTCGCGTTCAAGCGACTCGGAGAACGACGCCGGCGACTCCGGAATTCCCGCGCCGGTCTCGGGCCTGTGCGGCGCTGGCATCGTGCAGCTTGCCGCGGTGCCGTTGGTCCTGGCGGCGTGGCGCATGCGGCGCCGATAACGCTTGGGCTCGCGACCGCGCGGCGGCGCGTTTGGGACGCGCAGAATCGAACTCATCGAAGCCCGGGCACCCATCGGGAGGTCCGGGCTTCTCCGCAATTGAGCCGCGCCGGCCGGATCGCCGTGCCCGCCCCGTTGCTGTTCCTTCGGACGCCGCGAGTCCGGTATTATTCAAGCAACGAATCGGCTGGTCGTTCGGGCACTGACATGAAACCTGCCTCCCTTCTCGCCGCGTTGGTTTTCCTGTTGCCGTGCGTCACCGGCTGCCCGCCGGCGACGGATTCGTCGGACGGCGCTGATGACGCCAACGCCCCCGGGGACGGCGCAGCGCCCGGCGCCGACGGCACGCGCGCCGCGCTGGTGGAGCCGGCGCCCCCGGCCGTCGCCGGGGATGTCACGCTGCTGAACGAAGTGCGCTTCGCGCCGGCCGAAGGCGAGTCCGCGTTCGTCGAGCTGAAACTGGGGGCCGACGCCGGCGTCGTGCCCACGCTGTCGCTGCTGAACGATGCCGGCGCCGTGTATGAACTCCCGGACGACCTGACTGCGCTTGCCGGCGGCGGCTTTCTGCTGATCGTGTTCGACGGCCAGTCCGGTCTGGCCGACGGCGTCCTCCATGCGGCGCAGACCGACTTTCTCAGCCCGGAGTCGGGGCAGGTCCGGCTGCTTGATGCGGGACAAAGCGAGCAGGACGCGGTCGCCTGGGGCGCCGAGCGCTCCGATTCGGTCCGGCTCGGGAACGGCGGCGCCATCGCCGATTTCCTGCCCGGCGCAACGATCAGCCGCGCGCCGGCGTCGACCGCGCCGGCCGATCCCGACGCCTGGTACGTGACGGAACCGCCGCTGTCCACGCCCGGGACGGCCAACCGGCTGCCCGGCGTAGAAATGCCCCTGCCGATCCACGGCGCTTTGCTTGAGGCCGGCGAGCATACATTGTCCTGGTATCCGGCGCGGGACGCCGAGTCGTACTTCGTGCAGATCGCGACCGACGCGGAGTTCACGCAGCTCATCCTCGAGCAGGCGGTTTCGGCGCCGGGAGTGACGGTCACGCTGACGCCCGGCGAGTACTACTGGCGGGTGCAGGCGGTGCTCTCAGGGGGAGCGAAGGCGGACTTCTCGCCCGTGTGCCTGATTTCGGTCACCGAAAGCTATGACGCGTACTTTGCCGACGCCGAATCGAAGGCCGGCCAGCGCTCGCAGCAACTCACCCGCGTGGTGCCGCTGTATGCACAGCGCAAGGACACCTACATGCTGCACCTCGAGGCGGAGCACGCCGACGGTTCGCACGCCTGGAACGCGCCGCATGCACAGGACGCTTCGCGCTGGAACTGTACGGCGGATGCGTTCAATTGCGGACTGGCATCGACGTCGATGATCAACGGCTACTTCGCCGGTGCGGACAGCTCGAAGCCGTATCTGAGCCAGGATCGCATCGGGCTTGAGATCTACACCACCTCCCCGAACCTTCAGCCCGGCCCCGAGCGCGACCTCGACTCCGGCCAAGGCACGGGTGTGAACCAGCAGGGGGTGGCGCTTCGGTTCGCTCTGGGGGTGACGCCGACGGTGCATGGCCCGTACGAGGGGCTCACGCGCGCGGAGATCAATCAGTACAGGCGTCGACCGGACCTCCAGGACGGGTTTCGAAACCGCTTTCTCAACGACCTGCGGGCGTCCATCGCCGCGGATCGCCCGGTGCTGATGTGGATCGAGCAGCCCGGCGCCTCGTTCACACACGCCGTCGTGGCGGTGCGCTGGGCGAGTACCAAGCCGTCGGGCGACGTTTGGATCGGCATCAACGATCCGTGGGAACCCAGGTTCTACTGGTTGCCGCTGAGATCGCTGCGCGTCGGCGTGTACTGGATCATCCCTGAAGGCGCCGCCCCCACCGCCGACAATCCGCAATACGTCAACCCCCCGGGGAGCGACAACGACGACGATTCCGACGGAATTTCCAACTTCGACGAGATCATCCGCTTCGAGACGCAGCCCAAGCTCCAGGACACGGATCGCGACTGCCTGAACGACCTGGATGAAATCCGCGCAAGCGTCTTCAATGAAAAGCATGGCTGGGCCGCATACGTGCTGCGCCGCGGGTTTTCGGACGGCACGGCCCGCAAAATCGGCCGGCCGGAGCTGATCGTGGATTCGGACAACGGCGGCGTGCCGGATTTCCTCGAGATCGGCGACCTTCAGGACCTGTTCAACCCGCTTGCCCAGAAGGACATTTACGATCCCGGCGACGACCGGCTTACGCTTCGCGGCACGTACCATATTCAGAACCTCTACAATCCGCATTTTGACGATGGCGGCGAGAACCACTTCGACGAGAACGCGATCGTCGAGTTCACCGTCCACGGCGTCCCGAGCGACGACCCCAAGCAGGGGGGTAAGCTCAAGGGCACGGCACACATCCGCTGGACGGACGAAGGCTGGTATCGGTACGGCAGCGGCGATGGTCCCTGCCGGCAGGTCCAGGTGTACTCACCGCCGCAGGAATGGGACGTGGAAGCGACCGGCGTCATTTCCTGCTACCGCCCGCCGAGCGGCGCAGCGCCCGGAGCCTCGTTCCACCTCAACATTCCCCGGTCACCCGGCGCGGACGCCGCCATGTGGCACGAGGTCTGCGAAGGGTACTTCCACGACCAGGTCAGCCTCGGCGGCTTCGGCACGTACGTGTACGGGCTGACGTTTGCCGCGCCACCGGGACTTCACGCGGAGGACTACATCACGCGCGACGACCTCCGCGGCGGCGGATTCAAGTACGACGTGACGGATCCGCACGTTCCCGGATCCAACAATGACATGGGCTTCACGCGCGAGACTCTGGACCTCGCCATCGAGCGTTGATCGCGAGCGGATACGGTCAAGCGTGTCCATCCGACAAACGGCCGCAGGCCGTAGCGTCGGACCTCCGCGTCCGACACCCGCGTTCACCTCCGCTCCAGCTCGCGCTCCTGGAGATACGCGGCGACCCGCGCCGGCACGTCCGGCAGTTCCAGCATGTTGACGTGCCGGCCCGTTTCCACGAACTCAAACTCGACTGGCGGAAGCGCAGCGCCGTGCGCGACGGCATCCGCGTACGCAACCTGCAACATCCGAGAGCTGCTCGCCGGGAACACCAGGTCGCGTTCGCCGTGCATGACCAGCATGGGACTGCGCAACTCATTGACGCGGCCGCTCACATCGAGCGTCGACCACTGCGGCGACCCCGGCGGGCCAGACGCCCGCAGCGTGTCGCCGAGCTGGCAAATCCCCGTCGTTTGCGGATAAAGCGCCGTGACCAGTCGCAGCAGCCGGTAGCGCCGCTCCAGCTCCTCGGACCCGGACAACCCGCTGACTGACACGATCGCCGGCAGCTCACGCTGGATCGCCACGAGGTTCGCAATCGTGCCGCCGCTCGAATACCCGACCAGGTACGTGCGCTCCGCCCCCAGCGCCGCGAGCCCGCCGTTTTCCAGCCAGTCAAGCGCGTCCAGCGTGTCTTCCAGATCTCCGCCGCCGTACGGCGTCCCGCACTCGCGCACCACGAGCGTCCAGGTGCGGAAGCCGGCGGACCGCAACTCCGCGGCGAAATGATCGTGGTAATCGCGCGCCTTCTCGACCGGTCCCAACTCGTAGAAACTGCTGGCGCCCGGGAGCAGCAGCACGAGGGCCGGCGCGTCCTCCGACTGCGACGACAGATACCCGGACACCGGTTCGGCCGCGCCGGGGCGCGCCACCGAAAGCCAGACGCCGTCGGCAAGCCCCTCCTCGGCGTAGAAGTCCGCCCCGCCGGCGGCTCGCAGCCACGTGCGCGCGTAATCGGGCGACTTGCCCACGTTGTCCGGGAGCAGCGGCGGCACGCACGCGCCCACGGCGGCAAGGATGCCAGCCGCAGCGAGCATGCACGGCTGCGTCCACCGAGCCGGTCGCGATCGAGTCATTCCTCGCCCATGCAGAATCGCAACGCTTGCTCCAATTCCGCGTCGGCGTCGGGCGGGAACTCGTGCGTGAGGTTCTCGAAGACCTTCAGTTGGGTGACGAACCCCGCACCGCGAAGGTCCAGCGCCGCTTGCTTGTTGCTCTCCAGCGCCGGATCCTTGTCCCCGACCATGATGTAGAACCGCGGACGCTCCGCCGGCGGCTCCTTCGGCAGTGCCGCCGCGGCCGGGTTCCACTCGCCGGCCATTGGGATGACGCCGCGAAACGTCGCCGCGTGGCGCAGGCCGAGACCGTAGGCCATGAAGGCGCCCTGCGAGAACCCGGTCAGGAAGATGCACTTGTCATCGACGGGGTGGAGCTTCCGCACCCGCTCGAGCGCGCGCGTCACGATGCGATCAGCTTGGTCCACCGTCCCCCACTGAAAACCCTTGCCTGTCGCAAGCACGGCGCGCGGCGCCACGAGGATCGCGCCCCGGTCTGCGGCGAGCTTCCGCCAGCGGGCGGCGATCGTCTCGGCCGTTCCGCCATACGGATGAAGCGCCACGACGACCGGTGCCGGCCTGTCCGCTGTGACGGTGCCCGGAATCACGATCAGCGGCTCGCTCTGCTCCACCTTCCGTTCGAACTCCTCGCGTGCCTGCTCGTGGTTCTTTCGCACGCGTTCGACGATGGCAGCGAACTCGGCGTGCGCTCGGACGCTCTCCAGGTCGGCGTCGGCAGTCAGGTGATCCGCGTCGGAAAAGCCGCTCTTCGCCGCGGCGCGCAACGATTGGATCGCCTCGTCCGCCTTCGCCGCGCGGGCATAGGCGCAGGCGAGGTTGTAATCCACGATCTCGTTCTCGGGATCGAGCTCCTTGAGGCTCCGGCCGATCTCGATCGCGCGCAGCCACTCCTTCTGTCCCAGCGAAGCGATGAACTCCCGCGCCAGGCGCTCCTTCTCGTCACCGTTCTGCGATGCTCGCGCCGGACCCGCGGCCAGCAGCCACGTCACGACCAGCAGCGCAGGCACGCGCGATGCGCGCAGGCCCAACAACACTCCATCCACTTGATATCTCCGCAATGCGATCATCGCATGGCGATCTGAGCCGGCCGCCCGCAGCACCCCTTGACCGCGGGCGCAGCCATTCTAGTTCGTAGTGTCCGTTCGTGCGACACGCATCCGCACCGGTCGCCACCGGCCGGACGGAGCACCGCCGGTTGGCGGCGTCGATAGGGGTCGGACGATTCAGACGGCACCCCGGCGCCCCACTTCCCCGGGGCAAGCGCACCGGGTACAACGCCGCGCTCGGCCGGCGCGGGGGCCGAGCGGGGCGAGAACGACGTGTCGGAAAGTATCTGGAACGCGCTATACGAGCCGCTGTCGCAGGTTTCCTGGAACGACTGGCGCGGCTTCTGGCAGGACGTCGCACTGGCCGACCGTTACCTGGTTTGCTACTTCGCGCCGCTGCTGCTCGTGCTGCGGGTCATGCCGGGGCGCTGGCTCCGCCATGCGATCGTGCTCACCGGCCTGGCGTTCATCGCCTGGATGTTCGGGGCTGCATACGCCTTGTTCTGGCTGGCGCTGTGCGTGGGGTTGTATTGGCTGGGAGAGCGCTTCGCCGCCAGTGTAGAGTCCGGCAAGCCGCCGCGCTGGCGCGCCGGCGTCGTCGTAGCGGCCCTGATCGGCGGTGGGTACTTCGGCGGTTTCAAGCTAGCGCGTGTCGCGCTTCCGCTCGAACTGGATGCGTGGCTCTTTCACCATGCGCCGTGGGTGTTCCCGTTCGGCGTCCGCGGCTGGAGTTGCGAACCGGACTGGCTGCGGTTCTTCGCGGCCGAGTCCGGGCCGCGGCTGTTGAGCTGTCTCTTCGCCCGCATGCACGTCATCGGCCTGGCGTATCTCGCGATGCGGATGCTGCCGTACTTTTCCGAGCTGGCCCGCGGCGGCATTCCGCGGCACCGGCGAACTTTGCTGAATTTCCTGGCCTACGCATGTTACGGGCCGAACCTCATGCAGGGCCCGATCGAGCGCTACAACGAGTTTCACGAGCAGATCGACACGTGTTCGACGCGCCGCGCCTGGCGCGCCGTGGCGTACGCGGCCTGGCGAATCGGGCTGGGACTGTTCAAGGGGCTGGTCGGCACGGTGTACCTGTGGCCGACGGTGCGCGACTACCTGAATTCCGATTTGTACTACGAGCATCCAGAAAGAATCGAAAGCACGGCGTTCCTGTTTTTCGGGACCCATCTGCAAATGCTCTGGCTGTTCCTGATGTTCAGCGGCTACTGCGACATTTCGGTCGGCATGTCCAGGCTGCTGGGTTATCACCAGGCCGAGAACTTCCGCCAGCCGTGGCGTTCCAGCAGCATGCGAGACGTCTGGCACCGCTGGCACATCACGGTCTCGTACATCGCGCGCGACTATCTCTACTTCCCGCTCGGGGGCAGCCGGCAACGGGCCACGCTCAATCTCTGCGCCACGTTCGTGTTCATCGGCGTCTGGCACGCGCCGTCGATGAACTTCGTGGCGTGGGGCGTGCTTATGGGCCTGCTCATGCGCGTCAATCAGCTTTGGCACGCCTACGCCAAGAGACTCGCCGAGCGCCGCGACGGCTTCATGCCGGCGCTGAGACGCGCATGGTTGCGGCTCTGGCCGTTGCCGCAATTGTGCGCATGGGCGCTGACGCTGCTCACATTCCTGGAGACGATGCGGGTGTTCTTCGGCGGCAGCGGCGGCTGGCGGGTGCCGCTGGAACTGCTTCGCCGCTGGACGAGCGCATAGCCGCGCGCATCGCCCCATTCCGAGCCCCGTGCGGCTGTGCGGACTCGGTCCCTCGCTTCCGCGAGGGGTTCGGTTCTCCGTCCGCTCGCGAGTCACGCGGCGACCGGGTATCATTCGTCCCGATCGGCCGGATCGGCGCGGTCCGGCGACAAACCGGGAGGTCCTCATCATGAAGAAAATCCGACTGTTCACGCCGGGGCCGTGTGCGGTCCCGGAGGAAGTGCTGCTGGAGATGGCGCGGCCGTTCGAGCACCATCGCACGGACTGGTTCAAGGCCTTCATGAAGGACGCGACCGAGAAGCTCAAGAAGGTTCTCTGCACCCAGTACGACGTGCTGATCCTGACCGGCTCCGGCACCGCCGCGGCCGAAGCCGCGATCATCGGTTGCCATCCCCAGGGTTCGAAACTGCTGACGATCGAGGGCGGCAAGTTCGGCCAGCGCTGGGGCGAGATCGCGCAGCAGTTCGGACTCAACGTCGTGCGCCACGCGATCGAATGGGGCACGCCGCCCACGCCAGAGATGGTCAGCGACTGGATCAAGAAAGACCCCGCGATCACCTCGATCATGGTCGTTCACAGCGAAACGTCCACCGCGACCTCCTGCGACCTGGAGGCGATCGGAAAGGTCTGCCGACAGAGCGGCAAGCTCCTGCTCGCCGACTGCATCACGTCCGCGGGCGCGCTTCCGCTCAAGCCCGATGAATGGGGCGTCGACGTGACCATCACCGGCGCGCAGAAAGCGCTCATGCTGCCGCCGGGGCTCGGATTCCTGGGGATCAGCCCCAAGGCGCGCGAGGTCATCTCCGCCAACAAGTCGCAGCACGCCTACTACCTGAACCTCAACAAGGCGTTCAAGAGCGCGGCCGAGCACGATACGCCGTTCACCCCGGCGCACCTGCTGGTGCGCGGCTTGTGCAAAGCGCTCAACCTACTGCTCGAAGAGGGCATCGAGAACGTCTGGAAGCGCGTTGCCGCGATGGCCGCCGCGACGCGCGCCGCGGGCGAGGCGATCGGCCTGAAGGTCTTCAGCAAGCGGCCGAGCGACTCGGTCACCGCTCTCTGCCCGCCGGCAGGCGTGACCGTCAAGGACCTCCGCAACGACCTGGAAAAGCGCTTCGGCATTCAGTCCGCAGGCGGCCAGGACGAACTGAAGGGCAAGATTTTCCGCCTCGGCCACATGGGCTACGTGGACCAGATGGACACCGTGCTGGCGATCGCCGCGCTGGAGCAGAGCCTGTACAAGCTCGGGCACAAGTTCAGCCTGGGCGCCGGCGTGACGGCGGCGCAGAAGGTGCTGGCGGAACGGATGGCGTAAGTCGCGCGGCGCCTGCCCCGCCCACGCCAGTGCAGCCCGTTGAAGAACCCGACTCGGCCGTTGTGGCACCGACGTCGCACCGGTGACAACGCGGGCGGGACGCCCACGCCGCAGGTTCTTCAACGGGCTGATAAGCCGGTCGCAGCGGACGCAGAATCCGCGTTGACAGACGCCGCCCACTTGGAAACACTACGGCGGTGCGAGACAGAAGTTGACGGAAGGTGACGCATGCGCATGCTGCTGCTGACTCTGGGTTTCGTGGTCGCCATGTCCCTGCTTTCGGGCTGCGCCGGCGTGGTCAAGACGCCGGAAGACCGGGCCAACACCTACAGCCAGGTCGCGGACATGGACATGCGCCAACTCAACGACGATTGGGACGGGTTCTGGCTGGCCGACCGGCAGTACCGGATGACGCGCTGGCGCCTGCGTTAACGTGCGGGCCAGTGCAGGCGTTCGCACCTCTCGGGCCCCACCACTCCTCCTTTCGCGCCGCACGTGCGGCGTCGGCTGTGTCATTTTTCGTCTTTTTTCTGAATTCGCGGCTCCGGGCTACGTGCCCTCCCGACCGACTCGCGCAGTGCGAATCTGAATTGCGGGCAAGATGCCCGCACTTCCCCGCCGGTCTTGGAGGTGCTGATTGGGGGAAGCGCTGATTGGGGGAAGTGCTGATTGGGGGACGGGCTGATTGGGGGAGTTGCTGATTGGGGAAGTGCTGAGTGGGGGACCGGCCTCCGGCCGAAGTGCTGAGTGGGGGACCGGCCTCCGGCCGAAGTGC
>JABRWC010000041.1:0-63040 GCA_039961675.1 Phycisphaerae bacterium | reverse complement strand
GATTGGCCGGGCGCAGCGTGGCCGTTCCCCCTGGTCGTCGATCACTTGGAGCAGCCGAACATCGCCGCCGCGAAAAACCTCGCCATCGAACGTGCGCGCGGCGAGTGGATTCTGCTGCTCAACGACGACGTGGTCGTCGAGCCCGACTTCATCGACGCGCACGTGTCCACGCACCGGCGCCTCGGCCGGCCGGCGCTTGTGCTGGGCGAGTCCGCCTGGCCGCGCTACGCGGATGCGACGCTGTTCGACGAGATGATCGCCCGGACGCCGATGGTCTTCTTCTACCCGCGCATGCGGCCGCGGCAGTGGTACGACTTCCGGCACGCGTGGAACCTGAATCTCTCGCTGCGGCGCGAGCACCTGGCCGGGGAGCGCTTTGACGAACGCCTGGGGCCGTTTTTCTACGAGGACGTGGAGCTGGCGTATCGACTCGAACGCGGCGCAGGCCTGCGCGTCTGGTACGAGCCGGGCGCGCGCCTCACGCACGAACACCGCTACACGTTTGACGGATACCTGGCGCGCGAGGCGGCGATGGGCCGGGCCGCGCTGCGGCTCGGCCGGGCCAACCCGGCCTGTTTCGCCGCGCTGTACGGCGCTCCGCTCGACGCGCGCTTCGTCCAGTACTGCGAGCGCTACGTGCGCAGCGAAGGACGCTACGAGAGCGAGCACATTGCAAACCTGCGCGCCGTCGTCGAACAGCGGCGCACCGAGCTTGCCGTCGAAGACCCCGGAATCGCGCGCTGGCTGGAAGTGCTCTACCAGGCCCACCTGCCGCTGAAACGCATCGCATTCCGGCGCGCCCTTTTGGAAGCGTTCCGCGGCGCAGCCGCATCCCGCGTTTCGTCCGCGCCCGCCGCAACCGTTTCCGCCGCGGTGGGCGTTGACGCCTCAGCGGTCGCCTTTCGACCGTCGTGCTGAGGTCCGCCGCAGGCTGCGGAAGCACCTCTTGCGCGGCGTACGACGAGCGTTGGTCAACTCAGAGGCGCTTCGCGTCGCTTACGCACCGCTCAGCATGACGATCCATGCACGCATTCCGCGCTGCCGCCCTCGATCAGGCCAGGTACGCCTTCCGCTTTCGTCCGCTCAGATAGCTCTCCATCACGCAGACGCTCAGGTCGCCGCTGGCGCAGTGGAACGTCACGCCCTTGGTCAGCCGGCCGAGGTCGTCGACAAAGCCGAGCCAGTCCATGTCCCAGTAGTCGTCCGTCAGCGCGAACGTGCAAATGCGCACGCCCGACCGGGCGATCAGGAACGCTTCCTTGAGCGTCGCCACGTGGCTGGCCTTGCTCGGCGGATAGAGCAGGTACGCGTAATCCCCCTGCACGTGCGCCGTCGGCTGCCCGTCGGTGATGATGAAGATCATCCGGTTGTCGCCCCCGCGGCGTTGGAGAATCCGCCGCGCCCTCATCAGCCCCAGTTGCAGGTTGGTGAAGTGCGGCGGCGCCTGGTCCAGCTTGCTCAGCGGCACGCGCAGGTTGATCACCGGGTCGTAGAGCGTAACCGGCTTGGGCCTGAGCAGCGGAAGCCGGTCCTCCCGGACCGGTTCGGCCCCGGACGCGAAGCCGACGATGTCGGCGGTGTCGTTCGGGAAGCGCTGCCGGATGAGCGCGATCAGCGCCATCGCGCACTTTTTGGCCTGCATGAAGCGCCCGAAGCGCGCCATGGATCCGGACTGGTCGATCAGCACCACCGTGCTGCAACTCGCGGCCGACTCCGTGTCGATCCGCTCCAGGTCGCGCGAGGCCAGCCGCAGCGGCAGCAGCGAGCGCGGCGTACCGGCCGCGGGCGCGAGGTCGAATGCCACAAGCCGATCCGCCGCCAGCCGGCGGATCGCGTTCCGCAGCGTCGCCTGAAGGTCGATGTCACTCACCGGATCGCCGAATTCGTACGGACGCGTGCCCTCGGTGCGCTCGCCGGCCGCGCCCGGATCGCGTGCGTCGTGCCCCTCGCGCCGTCCGCGCTTGAGGTGCGCGAAGACTTCCATCAGCGCCTTGCGCTGCATGGCGTTCACGGCTCGCGGCGTGAGGCGGAAACGGCCACGATACTTCTCCAGCAGGCCCTGCTCGAGAAGCTGCTCGATGATTTCGGATTGCTCGGGGTCGCGCTCCATTCGCGCCAGTGCGCGAAGCGCTTCGTCGCCGTGCGCTAGCACGAAATCCAGGAACTCGCCGCCGAGGTCCAAGTCGGCCTGGAACGGGAACGGCTTGCCGTTGAACTCGAAATAGCGATGCCGCATACGCGCCGTCCCTTCGGGGCTTTCCCGATTCTATCCCGAGGGCGTCCGTACGCAGATGCGCTAATGTTCTGTCTCACGAATACGTCCCAAAGGTCGGGGAGCGCAAAGCTCTGCTGTGCGGGGCGAGCCAGAGGAGTGCCGTCCCCGGAATCATGCCGCGAATTTCTGAAACAGAACACCAGCCGAGATCGGGTTGCGAACGGCAGCGAGCGCCAATTCGAACCCCGCACCGGAGCGCGGGGCAGAACGCCGGGAGTTCTCCCTCGCTCGCGCGTCGGGCTCGGACCGCGCTACGTCGTCCCGCCCGTGCGCGTCGGGTCTGGGTGACGCCGTTCTCGGCCGAAGCGAAAACGCGTCCAGCCGTCGCTAGCGGCGACAGAACTCCGCAATCGCCGCGACGACCGCCTGCTGCTGCGGCTCCGTCAACTCCGGGTACATCGGAAGCGCCAGCACCTCATCGGCCGCCTTCTCCGCATGTGGAAACGCGCCGCGCTGGTAGCCCAGGTTCGCGAAGCACTTCTGGAGATGCAGCGGGAGCGGATAGTACACGCCGCAGCCGACCTTTCGCCGCCGCAGATGCTCGGCCAGCGCGTCACGCCGCCGGCAGCGGATCACGAACTGGTGGTAGACGTGGCGAGGGCCTGGGTCCCCCGGCGACCGCGGGTCCGCGGGCGGCGTCACGTGCTCCGGCACGAGCCCGGCCTCGGCCAGCAGGGCCGCGTAACGCTGCGCGATGGCGGCGCGCCGCGCGTTGCCCTCGTCCAGCCGCCGCAGCTTGATCGTCAGGATTGCGGCTTGAAGCGCGTCGATGCGGAAGTTCCCGCCGACGACGTCGTGGAAGTAGGTGTGCCCGCTGCCGTGCACGCGGAGCTTGCGGGCAAGCTCGAAGAGCTTCTCGTCGTTCGTGAGCAGCGCGCCCGCGTCGCCGAAAGCGCCCAGGTTCTTGGTGGGATAGAAGCTGATGCAGCCGAACGTGCCGACCGCGCCGGCGCGGCGGCCCGGAAAGTCCGGGTGCGTCGCGCCGATGGCCTGCGCCGCGTCCTCGATCACGGCCACGCCGTGACGGTTGAAATCGGAGAACAGCGGCCGCAGTTCGGCCATTTGCCCATACAGGTGAACGGGAATGACGGCCTTGGTGCGCGTGGTGAGCAGCGCGGCGGCCTGGTGGGGATCGATGTTGTACGTGGCGGGGTCGATGTCGCAAAACACGGGACGGGCGCCGACGCGCGCCACGACGCCCGCGGTGCCGAAGAACGTGAACGTCGGCACGATCACTTCGTCGCCAGGGCCGACGTCCAGCGCCATGAGCGCCATCAGCAGCGCGTCGGTCCCGGACGACACGCCCAGCGCGAACCGCGCGCCGCAGTATTCCGCCAGCGCCGCCTCGAACGCCGCAACCTTCGGACCCAGCACGTACTGGCCCGATTCGCAGATCGCGGCAACCTCGGCCAGCAGCTCGTCTCGCTGTACGGCGAAGCTGCCGGCGAGGTTGAGGGCAGGAACCGGGACGATTTCAGTCGCGTTCACGGTCGTCATTCGCGTTTCCCATGAGCGATTCCGCGTCGCTCTCGCGCGGGGTCCGCGGCGTGGCTTCCACGGGCGGCAAAACGGCGGGCACCGCCTCCCCCAATTTCGTGTGCAGCGCGGCGACCCGGCGACCGGCCGGGACGACCCGCGACTCCCAGGACGATACGGCGCGGTTGTAGCTTTCGGAAGCCTTCGTGAGCGCCTTGCCCACGTCTTCCAGGTGATCCGCGAAAGTCTTCACGCGCTTGAACAATTCCTCCGCTGCGTGTCCGATGCGCTCGGCGTTTTCGAGCAGCTCGTGCTGCTGCCAGCCGTGGGCGACGGTGCGCAGCAGCGCGATCAGCGTCGTCGGGGTCGCCAGGATCACGCGCTCGGCGATGCCGTCTTCGATGAGCGTGCGGTCCTGCTCCAGCGCGGCGCTGAAGAACGACTCGCCTGGAACGAACATCACGACAAAATCCGGCGTGCGTTCGAACTGCTTCCAGTAAGCCTTGTCTGCGAGCCGCTTCATGTGTTCGCGGAGTTGGCGCGCGTGGCGCTCCAGAGCGCCGCGCCGCGCCGCCTCGTCGCCTGCGGCCACCGCGTCGAGGTACGCGTCCAGCGAAACCTTGGCGTCGACGACGATGCGGCGCTCGCCGGGCAGGCGCACGATCATGTCCGGCCGCAGCCGGCCATCGTCCGTAGCGACGCTGACTTGCGTCTCGAAGTCGCAATGCTGCACAAGGCCCGCCAGCTCCACCACGCGCTGGAGCGTCAATTCCCCCCAGCGGCCGCGGACCTGCGGGGCCCGCAGCGCCGTGACCAGGTGCGAGGTTTCCCGCTGCAAGAGCTGGCCGGTCTTGCTGACGGTCTCGAGCTGCTCGCTCACCCGGCCGTACGCGCTCTGCCGCACTCGCTCCAGTTCCTGCACCTGGCGCTCGAAGCGCTCCAGCGCCTCGCGCAGCGGCTTCACCTTCTCTTCCGCCTGCCGCACGAACTGCTCGCTGTTGCTGCGGAGCGTGTCCGCCGCCAGGGCCGCGAAGACGTCCTTCAGCCGCAGTTCGGCGTCGGCCAGGAGTTTGCGCTGCTCGTCGATGCCGCGCCGCGCCTCGGCAAGCTGCGTTTCCGCGCGGACGCGCGCCTGCTGCTCGGCCGCCAGCGCCTCCCGCAGCTTCGCGGTCTCCTCGTCGTGCCGTGCGCACTGCTGCCGCAGCGCGGCCGTCTCGGCCTCAAATCCGCTGACGCGCGCTTGCAGCGCGGCCGCCTCGCGCTGCGCACCGCCGCGCGCTCGCAACCACAGAGCGAGCGCCACCAGCGCGGAGAGCGCCACGCCCAGAATGAACCCGACCCATTCGAACATGCAGCGACCTCAGCGGCTGCGGCCGGCAGGCGGTGGTACGGACCATCACCCCGCGCATCCGCCGCTCGCGTTTACCGTCCGAACTATACCCCAATCCGCAGCCCACGACGCGCGACCGCCCGGCGTTGCACACCCCCGGTGCAAGTGACGCGCCTCCGGCGTTTGCGTAGACTTGCGAAACACGAATTCGCGGCGGACCCGGAACGGGCCGGGAAACGCCGGGCAATCGACTGCCGAAGCAATGCGGAGAGCGCATGACACTCACTTCGCGGAGGTTTCGCAACGTCGTTTCCCTCGTCGCAGCCGCGGCGCTGGGCGGCGCTCCGGCGTCTGCCGAACGCGTGGTCTACGCCCGGCACCTGGCGCTTTCGCCGGACGGCGCCACGCTCGCGTTCTCCTGGGCGGGCGACGTCTGGTGCGTGCCGGCCGGCGGCGGAGCGGCGCGGCGACTGACGGTCCACCCGGCGGACGACGAGCGTCCGGTCTGGTCGCCGGACGGGTCTCGGATCGCGTTCGCCTCGAACCGGCATGGGGCGTTCTGCGTGTTCGTCATGTCGCGCGACGGCGACGGCGTCACGCGGTTGACCTTCGGGGACGCGGCGGAGACGCCGACGGACTGGTCGCCGGACGGAGAATACGTGTACTTCCAGGCGCGCAAGAACGGCGAGGTGGACTGGGAGCCGCGAACGTATCGCGTGCCGGCCAACGGCGGTGAGCCGGTTCGTGTCCTGAATGCCGGAGCGAGCCACGCGCGCGTCAGCCCGGACGGGCGGTGGCTGGCGTTCAACCGCGGGCAGTCGGTGTGGTGGCGAACCGGCTACCGTGGAAGCTGCAACTACGAGGTGTGGATTCACCACCAGCCGAGCGGCGAGTTCCGGCAGTTCACCGAGTTTGACGGCACGGATTGGATGCCCATGTGGTCGGGCGACGGACGAGACTTGTACTACCTCTCGGATCGGGCCGGGCTGCACAACGTCTGGCGCCAGCCGCTGGACGGCGCGCCGCGGCAGGTGACGAACGTTGCCGGCGATCGCGTGCGCGACTACTCCGTCTCGCGCGACGGAAAGACGCTCGCGTACGCGCAGTGGGAGAAGGTGTTCGTGGCGTCTCCGCCGGACGCTGCGGCGCGCGAGATCGCGATCGACGCGCCGTCCGACTCGCCCGCGGCGGCGGTGCAGCTTGAGACCTACACGAAGGAGGCGGACGAACTGGCGATCTCGCCGGACGGCAGGGAGTTCGCGGTGGTGGTGCGCGGCGAGATATTCGTCGGGCAGACGGAGCCGGACAAGCTCACGCGGCGCGCCACGAACTCGGCGGCGCGCGACCGCGACGTGTCCTGGTCGCCCGACGGCAAGGCGCTGTTCTTCGTGTCCGACGCGGCCGGACAGGAGGACATCTACCGCGCCGTTTCCGCGGAGGAGCCGAAGAAGGCTCTGTGCGACTCCACGCGCTTCAAGGTGGAGCGCGTGACCGATCACCCGGACCGCGAATTCGCGCCGACCGTCTCGCCGGACGGCGAGAAGTTGGCGCTGGTGCGCGGGCTCGGAAACCTGGTTGTGCGTGAGGTTAAGAGCGGCGAAGAAAAGACGCTGCTCGAGTCGTGGAACACGCCGCAGTTCCGCTGGTCGCCCGACAGCAAGTGGATCGCGTACGCCGCCGAGGACGAGGAATACAACTCGGACATCTGGATCGTGCCGGCGGACGGTTCGGCCCCGCCGGTGAACATCTCCCGGCACCCGGACAGCGACGAGAACCCGCAGTGGTCGGCGGACGGGCAGGTGCTGGCGTTCGCGTCGCGCCGCCAGGGATTCGATAGCGACCTGTACCTGGTGTTCCTTCCGCCGGCACTGCACGAGCGCTCCACCGTCGATCTCGTGGCGTACTTCAAGGAGGCGAACGAGGCCGTCGGCAAGCGCAAGGCGCTGGAGAGTGCCGCGGCGAGCGGGACGATCGCGCTGGCCGGGGCGGCACCCGCGAGCGCGCCGGCGAGTTCGCAGGCCGCCGCCCCGGGGGACTTAGACGCGAAGCAGCCTGAAGATGACGAGAATGCAAAGGAACTCACGCTGGAAGCCCGGCTACGTTCGCTGATCAAGGAGCTGCTCAAAGAGCCGGAGAAGGAAAAGAAGGAGGAGGACAAGAAGGAGGCCGCCAAGTACGAGTTCGAGTTGAGCAGCGCGTGGCAGCGCGTGCGGCGCGTCACGTCGCTGGCGGACGACCAGTCCGCCTTCGCGCTCGCCCCGGACGGAAGCCTGCTGGCGTTCAACAGCCGGCACGAGGGCGAGGCCGGGCTTTTCTCGATCAAGTGGGACGGCAGCGAGCTCAAGAAGATGACCGGCGGCGCCGCGGGGGCGGCGCAATGGGACCTGACAGGCAAGCGGCTGTACTACCTCGCCGGAGGCATTCCGAACTCGCTCACCAGCGGCGGCGGCGACAAGAAGACGCACGGCTACACGGCGAAAATGGCGATCGACCGCGGCGAGCTGGCGCGGCAGAAGTTCGACGACGCGGCCCGCATGCTCGGGGCGTGGTTCTATCACCCGACGCTGAAAGGCCTCGACTGGCCGGCGCTGACCGCCAAGTACCGCGCGCTGGCGCTCAAGACCCACACCTGGGCCGAGTTCAACGAGATCTTCAATTTGTTGCAGGGCGAACTCAACGGCTCCCACCTCGGCATCTTCGGCCCGGGCGGCCGCGGCAGCGAGGCCGTCGGCTACCTTGGCTGCGAGTTCGACCCAACGTACGCCGGCCCGGGCCTGAAGGTCGCGAAAGTGCTGCGCAACGCGCCCGCCGACCGCGCGGAGAGCCGGTTGCATCCGGGCGACGTGATCCTGGACGCCAACGGCCGGGCCGTGGGGCCGGATGCGTCGATCGAACGCGCGCTGATCGACACCGTCGGCGATCCCATCGTGATCCGCTACATGCCGTCTCCCACGCGCCCGGCTTCCAAGCCCGCGGATTCTCAGCCGACTGGCGCTCCGACGACGAATCGAGCGGATTCGCAGCCCGCCTCGTCGGCGCCCGTGTCCGCGCCCGCCGCAACGCAGCCGTCCGAGCAGGTGCTTGTGATCCGGCCGACCAGCGCCGGCGAATTCCGCCGGCTGCAATACGAAGCCTGGGTCACGGCGAACCGGGCGTACGTGGACGAGAAGTCCGACGGAAAGGTCGCCTACGTCCACATCAGCGGCATGGGTGAGCCGCAGTTCTACGAGTTCGAGCGCGATCTCTACGCGGTCGCCAATGGAAAGGACGGCCTGATCATCGACGTGCGGAACAACGGCGGAGGCTGGACGGCGGATTGGGTCATGGCGGTACTCAATGTCCGGCGGCACGCCTATACGGTCGGCCGCGGCGGCAAGCCGGGCTACCCGCAGGACCGGCTGATCTTCTACTCGTGGCCCAAGCCGGTCACGATGATGTGCAACCAGTTCAGCTACTCCAATGCCGAGATCGTCTCGCACGCTTTCAAGAACCTGAAACGCGGGCCGCTGGTGGGCATGACGACGTTCGGCGCGGTCATCAGCACCGGCGCGTACTCGCTCGTGGACGGCACGACCGTGCGCATGCCGTTCCGCGGCTGGTACACGGTTCCCGGCGGCGTGGACATGGAGAACAACGGCGCCGAGCCGGACGTCAAAGTGCCGCTGACGCCGGCCGACGAACAGCAGGGGCGAGATCCGCAGCTCGACGCGGCCGTCCGGGCGACGCTGGAGGAGATCGCGCGGAGCGCCGCCGCGGGCGGGCCCTGACACGCTGCTGCGAGCGCGAGAGCTGCGGACGGAGGCCGTGAAACGTGATCCTTCAGGTGCCACCAAACATCCGCACCCACGCGCTGCTCACGCACGCCGCCGCGGCCGCGGCCGGCGCCGTGCTCGCCGGCGTGCTGGTCTGGACGTTGTCGCCGGGGCTGCGGCACGAGCGCTCGCGGCACCGGTTGGACCCGCTCAGCGCGCCGCCGAGCGCGTATCCGTGGACGGAGCTTCCCGAACCGGCGTTTCCCGTGCCCCCCTACGCACGGTTCTTGAAGGATCGGACGATCGTTCTGGACCCGGGGCACGGCGGCCGCTCCGACCGGCCGAATTGGAAGCGCGGACCGACGGGACTTCAGGAAGCGGAGGTCAACCTGTCCGTGGCGCGCTGCCTGCGCGAGTTCCTTGCGGCTGCCGGTGCGAACGTCGTGATGACGCGCGACGCGGACGTATACCTGCATGTCGACGATCGCACCGACCTGTCGATGCGCATCGCGATCGCCAACGAGGCGCGCGCCGACTTGTTCCTTTCCATCCACCACAACGCGGCGGACAGCCCGGACGCGAACTACACGTCGGTGTTCTACCACGGCGACGTCGAGGACCATCCGGCAAGCGTGGACGCGGCCCGCAACATCGTCAGCGGGCTGGACGACGCGCTGCGGCTCGAACAGCGGCTGGGAGTGGCGCTGGTCAGCGATTTTGAGATTTATCCGCGCGAGGGATTCCGCGTGCTGCGCGAGGCGCGCGTACCGGCGGTACTGTCCGAGGCGTCGTTCCACTCGAACCCGGTCGAGGAACAGCGGCTGCGCGACCTGCTCTACAACCGGCGCGAGGCGTACGGGCTGTTTCTCGGGCTGGCGCGCTGGGCGCAGGCGGGGCTGCCGAGC
The DNA here is from genome assembly GCA_039961675.1 of Phycisphaerae bacterium. Classification (GTDB taxonomy): domain Bacteria; phylum Planctomycetota; class Phycisphaerae; order UBA1845; family Fen-1342; genus JABRWC01. The sequence continues at coordinate 53,302 of JABRWC010000041.1, read as the reverse complement.
GTGTCCGTGGCGCCGCAGCCGGCCTCGCAGCGCCGCGGGGGCGAGCTGGTGCTCAAGCTGGACGACGGATTGTCCAGCCGCGGCGGGCTGGGGAGCCGCTCGTCGAACATTCGCGAGAACACGATCGAGGTACGGCTGGGCGGCAGCCGCCTGGCGCATTTCTACGACGCGAAGAAGCCGGAACTCCGCGTCACGCTCCCGCCGCGCGCCCCGCGGCCGGGAGCGCTGTACGTCGATTTCGCAAACACGTTTGGACAGCACGTGCTGCATCCCTGGATCGAACTTGGCACGGCGAACGAGTGAACGACACGGCGCGAGGCGGCGCTGGCGGCGACAGCGAGCGAGGCGAATGGTGCGACGCGGCGCTTGTGGCGGTATCCCGTATTCGCGCCGATTCTGCCGGCAGGTCGCGCTGTGCGTCCTGGCCCTGGCGGTCGAGCCGCTGCTGGCCGCGCAGGCAACGACGCGACCCCTCGCCGTCAGTCAACCGTTCATCACCGTGCAGGAGGCGGTCGAAGAGGCACGCGAGTGGGTCGGCCGACCCGCCCGCGAGCGCGACCTGAACGCGTTCACGCCGGCTGCCCGGATCGTTTATCGCGAGTACATGGACGTGAAGCCGCTGCGCGTCTGGATCGCGCGGATCGACATGAGCCATCCGAACGTCCGCCCGGTCGTCACGCAGCCGGCCGATGAGACCGAGCGCCGTCCGGGTTTCGAGACGCGCTCGTCGACGACGCTCGAGTTTGCGCGTCAGACCGGCGTGCAGCTTGCGATCAACTCCAGCTCGTTCGGCCCGATGCGTGAGCGCGGCGGCGAACCGATGGACGTGATCGGGCTTGCCGCGGTGGACGGCCGGACGTACTCGACGCCGCGCGATCCATACGGCGCCATGTACATCGGTCGCGACAAGCGCGTGTCGTTGCGCGGACCGCCGCTTAAAGCCGACGACATCTGGATCGTTGTCCCCGGCTTTCGGATGCTGCTCGATGACGGCGTGCTCGTCGTGGACGAACACGAGTTGAACACGCCGTTTGGCGGCATGAACCCGCGCACCGCGGTCGGAACCGACCGCGACGGCCGGACGCTGTGGATCGTGATCGTGGACGGCCGACAACCAGGGATCAGCCACGGCATGACGCTGGTAGAGCTGGCGTGCCTGTTCAAGTCTTTGGGGGCATGGGACGCGTTGAACCTGGACGGCGGCGGATCGACGACATTCGTGCTCCAGACACGGAGCGGTGAGCCGTGCGTCGTGAATACGCCGGTGGGACAGCGATTCCCGGGGACGTTGCGGCAAGTCGGCAACAACTTGGGGCTGTTTCTGCCGGGGGTCGGGCCGGAGAGCGCCAACCTGTCGGCGACTTCGGTTCCCGATGGACGACCGTAATCGGAGCGCGATGCGGAGCGCGGCGGCGATCCATAACCCGAATTCGGCAGGACACTTACACGCAGACCCTTGTCCGCTGTTCAGTCCGCCGCACCTCGGCTAACATGCTTGTTTTGGGCTTGGGGGCTGCGCCGCTGAGCGCTGCGCGCACCCGAGTGAATAAAGGGTGTCGTCGGACGGGCTGCGCGGGTTCGCCGCCGCGGTCGTCGCGAGTTCGCCGACGCGCTCGTGGGCGAACGCCGCGCCTGGCGGCTCGCCGTCGCTCGGAACTGTGAATCAACCGTGGAGACTGGAGACAGAGGAACATGAAACGCAGCGTAGTGTTTAAGATCGTTGCCGCGTACGCCCTGACCGTCGGGGCGGCCTGGGGGCAGGAACCGCCGAAGTCGGAAGCGCCGGCCGCGCAGCCGCCGGCCCCGCAGCCCGCGGCGAGCAGCCCGGCCGCGGCCCCCGCCAGCGCCGCGAAGCTGACCATCGAGCCGGCGGAGTGGAACTTCGGCGTGAAGTGGTACGGGGAGGAAGCGGCGGCGGATGTCGTGCTGAAGAACGAGGGCGCCGGCCCGCTGACCATTAAGAACGTCCGCTCGTCCTGCGGTTGCACGGTCGCCAAACCGGCCACCGGAAGTTGGACCGGCAAGGTACTCCAGCCGGGCGAGAGCGAGACCATGAAGGTCACATACAACACGCGCAAGGCGGCCCGGAAGGTTTCACAGACGATCACGATCGAGTCGGACGATCCGACCAACCCGCGCTACGCGTTCAAGGTCGAAGGCGAAGTCAAGCAGGCCTTCGACGTCAAGCCGCAGGACCGCGTCGTGTTCGCCTCGATCGAGCGTGACACGGTCGCGACGGAGACGCTGGAACTGACGAACAACATGGACCAGCCGATCGCGCTCAAGCTCAAGGGAGACCTGTCGAAGTCGGCGTTCGACGTGAAGCTCGAAGAGCAGGAGGCAGGCAAGCGCTACAAGGTCAGCGTGACCACCAAGCCGCCGCTGAAGACCGGCCCGAACTCGGCCACGATCGAGCTGGAGACCGGACTGGAGAAGAACCCGCTGATCTCGATCCCCGTCAGCGCCTACATCGCGCCGCGCGTGGCGGTGTCGCCGCCGAAGCTGTTCGTCTCGCCGAAGGTCACGCAGCCGTTCCAGCGCGTGATCCGCGTTACGCACAAAGCCGACAGCAAGCTCGAGATCAAGGAGGTCAAGTCCAGCCACCCGAAGATCACCGCGGAGGTTTTGCCCCCCAACGCGAACGCGAACCCCACGCGGCAGATGCAGTTCATCGAAATCCGCGTGAACCTGCCGGCCGGCAATGAGTTCCCCGCCGAAGGCGCGAAGATCGAGATCTTCACCAACGATCCCGATCCCGAGTATCAGAAGCTGACTGTGGACGTGGCGCTGCGCGATTTGACCGCGGGCCGCGCGCCGGCTTCCGCCGCCAGCCCCGCGACCGGCATCAAGAAGGACGAAGAGCCCGGCAAGGAGCCGCCGAAGAAAGACCCGGGTCACCCCTGATGCGTTCGGCGTACCGCATCCTGGCCCTGTTGCTGCTTTCGGCCGCCGCAGCGGCTGTGCACGTGCCGATCCGCGGGTTGTCGTGGAAGCCGGACGTTTCGGCGATCGAGAAGAAGCAGGAGCTCCGGAGCCACGTGAACGAGCGGCACGCGGAGCTGCGCCGCACGGTCGGGATCGACCTGGACGCGTTCATAGAGCTGATCGACGCGGGCGCCGTCGTGATCGACGCGCGCCCGCGGTCTGAATTCGAAAAGCAGCACCTGTCGATCTCGTCGTATCCGCCCGTGCTCAATGTCGAGCCGGAGCATATCGAGCGCAATCTGGACCGGCTGTTCCAGCTCCAGGGGCAGCCGATCGTGCTGTACTGCACCGCGCCCGACTGCGAACTCGCCGAAGAGTTGTACGTCGCGATGGAGAGCTTCGGCCTGTCCGGGATGAAGATCTACTTCCCCGGCTGGGAGGGCATCCTGGCGGCGGGGCTGCCCACGGAGAGCGGCCCGGATGAATGGAGCGGGTACGAGCCGGCCGACGACGGGGCCGATTCCGCCGAAACCGGGACCTCTGGGGAAGGTGATTCAGACGGCGCTGCCGAGGCGCTTGGCGGCGACGGCTCAGGCGAGGGCGGGTGATGACCACCAGCGACGGCAAGTGGCGCACGGCGGCGCTGGTGGCGCGGCTGATCGTCGGCGCGGTGTTTCTCGCCGCGGCCTACGGGAAGATCGCCGACCCGGCCGGGTTCGCGGCGGGAGTCGCGGCCTATCGCGCCGTGCCGACAGCGATGACGAACGCCATCGCATTCACTCTTCCGTGGTTCGAGGGGTTCTGCGCCCTGTTGCTCATGCTGGGGCTGTGGCGGTTCGAGGTCCGGCTTTCGCTCCTGCTGCTGCTCGTCGGGTTCACCGGCCTGAAACTGTACGAAGAGGTCGCAGGTCTGCGAATCGATTGCAGTTGTTTCAGCGGACCGTTCGCGTTCCTGTCGAAAATATTCTCCGGTTGGCGCGGGATCGCGCTGAACCTCGTCTTGATCGCCGCATTGCTGCTCGATTGGTACGCCCACCGATTTGCGCCGCGCATTCCGCGAATCAGCGTCGAGGGCGCGCCGGCGCCGGCCTAGTGTTCCGTCTCAGGAATTCGCGGCATCTGGGTGGCGTACAAGGACAAGGTCCGGATTTTACCTGTCGGGTCGCCATCACGGGCATCCGACGCGCGATTCGTCGAAGACATGGCGATCGGCAGCGTCGAGCGCTGCCACCGCCGCTCAATCGATCACCACGCGGTTGCGCCCGGCGCGTTTGGCCGCGTACAGGCGTTCGTCGGCCCGGCGGATGATCTCGCGCGGACCCGCATCGCAATCGCCAGGTCGGACGGTCGCGGCGCCCAGGCTGGCGGTGACGCGCAGGCATTTTCCCTCATGGCAGACGGTCCGCGCCTCGATCGCCGAGCGGATCTGCTCGGCCAGGGCGCGGAGCTCATCGCCCGCCTTTCGCAGGACGATGACCGCGAACTCCTCGCCTCCGTAGCGCGCCACCAGCCCGTCTGGATCCGCGACGCCCCTGACCGCTTGCGCGACGGCCCGCAGGACCGCGTCGCCGGCCTGGTGTCCATGGGTGTCGTTGAAGCGCTTGAAGTGGTCCACGTCCATGAGGATCAGGCTCAGCGGCCTGCCGTTGACGCGCGACCGCGAAAGCTCCTCTTCGAGCCGCTTGTCGAACGCGGCCCGGTTCGCCAGCGAAGTCAGCCCATCCGTGGAAGCGACCTCGAGGATTTCACGCTTCTCGCGCTCCAGCCGCGAGGCCTCGGCCTGCGCCACGTCGGCCGACCGGGCGGCGGTGGCACGCTCCACCTCGGCCTGAACGGAAAGCTCGGCGAGCTGCGCCGCCGCCTCGGACTGGAGTCGCTCATAACTGAGCGTCTCGCCGACCGGCACCGATAGCAGGACCGCCGTCTCGCGGACGTACTTGTCGAGGCGGGAGAAGACGCCCTCCAGACCTGCGGCCGAGATTCCCGTCAGGTGCAGACAGCGCTCGCGAACCGCATCGAGCTCGCTCGGGGCCGTGTCGCCGCAGAACATTTCGGCCACAAGCGCTCCGGCGTGAACGATGTGCGCGAGCAGGGCGCCGCCTTGCGGAACGGACTCAAGGCCCTCTCCATGGTGCGCCGCGACGGCGCGGCAGATCGCTTCCGGAAGGTTCCACGAGCGCAACAGCGCGGCGCTCATCGCGGCGTGCGAGCCGCCCAACCGGTCCTTCTCGACCTGCCACAACGGCTGCCGTTGCTCCAGCGCCGAGCGATATACCGGCTCGTACGCGGCCGGCGAGCAGCGCCAGGCTGCGAATGCGCCGATATCCGCGAGCAGGCCCGCGACAAAGGCTTCTTCGGCGAGCTGGGGCGCGACCTCCTTGCCGATCAGGCGCGCTGCCACCGCGGTGCTCAGCGACCGGCGCCAGTAGCCTTCCATGTCGAACTCGTCACGCTCGCGCACGCGCAGCACGTCCACGACTGAGAAGCTCAGCGCCATGACCTTGACGGACCGCAGGCCGAGAATCACAGTGGCTTGGCGGACGGACGCGATCTCGCGCGGGACGCCGAACAGTGAGGAATTGACGATCTTGAGCAGCTTGGCGCACAGCGCGGGATCGTTCTGAATCACACGCGCCAGTTGTTCCACGGAAACGTCGTCGTTGCGTGTAAGCCGCAGCACCTCCAGCGCCACGCTCGGAAGTGAAGGAAGCCGATCGGCCTTGCGAATCCGATCCATCAGCTCGTTCAGCATCTCTCTCAGCTCCGTTAGGTTCGCTCCCCAGCCTTTGTCTCCCGCGATTCGAGGAACGCCACGAGCGCGGCCTGGAACCTCGGCGCGCTCAGCAGGCCCTGGATCACCGCGGCCTCGCCGACTTCGATCAGTTCGCGCAGCTCCTGGACGGCCAACACCCGTCGAACCTGGTCGTTGTCGAGCCAACCGCGGTCCCGGAGCGCCGACGCGACGTCGGCCTCGCCGGAGGCGATCAGCTCGTCGATCTTCCATGGGTCGAGGAGATTGTTACGCACCAGAAGCGCTGCGACGCTGTCTCGAAACTGTGGCGTCAGATCGCGCACGAACTGCGCTTGCTCGAGACGCAGGTCCCCACGTGCGACGAGGAATCCCACGAACTGGTCTCTCGCCATGGCAGACTGCATATGCGACCCGAGTCCGCCGGATTCATCGACCGATCCGTGTTACCGGTTGCAATCGAGTACGCCGGCGTCGGGAAATGCGGACCAGTCGGTCGGTAGAACACGCCTCGAACAGGAATTGCGCGCGGTCACAATTCGGCGCGGCTTGATCGTGCCCCCGGGCGAACGCCCGGATTCGGAGTTTGAGGCGCATCGGAGCTGGGGCAACGGTCCGAGAGCGCACACGCCTCGCAGCGGGGCCGCCGCGCCGCGCATACGCCGCGCCCGTGCAGGATCAGCGCGTGCGACAAGTACGTCCAGGATTCGCGCGGGAAGAGCGTCATCAACTCGCGCTCGATTCGCACGGCGTCCTTGGCGCTGCGCGAATTGGTCAGCAGCCCGAGGCGCGTGGCCAGCCGCCCGACGTGCGTGTCGACCACAACGCCTTCGTTCCTGCGGAACCACGTGCCGAGCACGCAGTTGGCCGTCTTTCGGGCCACGCCGGGAAGCTCCAGCAGCGCTTCCATCGAATCTGGTATTTCACCGCCGTGCTTGGCGCAGACGGCCTGGGCCATGCCGATCAGGCTGCGCGTCTTGTTGCGGAAGAAACCGGTCGAGCGGATGAGCGCTTCGACCTCGTCGGGGTCCGCGCTTGCCAAAGCGCGCGCGTCGGGAAAGCGATCGAAGAACGCGGGCGTCACGCGGTTGACGCGCTCGTCGGTGCATTGCGCGGACAGGATCGTCGCGACCAGCAGTTCGTACGCGCTGCCGTGGCGCAGCGCGCAGTTCGCGTCCGGGTACAGCTCGCGCAAGGTTGCCAGAAGGCTCGCGGCCCGCGCGGCGCGCTGCTCCGGAATCTCGCGGAGCTTTCGGGGCTTGGCCAAACCGCTTCGGCCGTCACCGGCGGCCGCGGCCGGGCGTGCGCGACCGGGCCGAGGCGGCTTGGCGGCGACCTTGCGAGACTTTCGACGCACGGCGGTTGGTTTCACTCGCGTCTCCTGAAAGCGGGCGACCCGGTGTCACCAGGGCGGGATCGGCTGGCTCGCCGGGCGGTCCTCCGTTCGGGGGGGCGGGTTCGGCGCGGAGGCCGGGATTTCGCCGCCGACCGGCACGAGCGCCGAACTTCGATGCAGATCGATCTCGAACCGGCCGCCCACGTCGCCGGGAAATGCGTCCGACGCCGGTCCCATGAACATCAGCTCGTACGGGTCCCAGCGATAGCGCGCGATCTCGCGCGGCTTGTCCGGCGGCGCCGCGGGAAGCACAAGCGCGACACAACTGCGATGGTCTTCTCGCAATACGGTGAAACGTGCCGGCCCGAGTCGCGAGGCCACGATCGCGTCGCGCAGCTCGTCGCCGACGATGCGGACCGTGCCGGGGTCCACGAGTACGTGCGGGAATAGGTCGACGTCATCCGAGACGAACAGCTCGGCAGAGTCCGCGTCCGCGGCGGCATTTGGAAGCTGCGCGACTCCCGGTGTCCGAAGCAGGACGGGGCATGCGAGCTGTCCGGGCGACACTTCGCGCCCGAAAACGTACAGGCTCTCGGACAGCGCGACCACGCGCAGGCGCTCCGCAAGGTCCGCCGATATCACTGCCGGCAAGCACACGGGCGCGAGGTCGGACAGCCGCAGCAGGCGCAATGCCGCGCTCCGCGTGATCGCCGAAGACGGATCGTGCAGGCCGGCGAACGCTTCCGCAGCCGACCAGTTCGCCGATTCGGGCACAGGCTCGAAGGCGCCGCTGGTTGAGCCGGCTGTGACCGCGGCCTGCGTTGCGGGAGCGCTGGCTGCGGGGCGCGCCTCCGGCGCCGGCTCCGTCGGCCGCTCGCCGCACGCGGCCGAGATCACGACCGGAATCGCACCGATCCACACAGTGACTCGCCGAAGCGTCATCGCACGCCGCCGAGAAGCGCTCGTATCGCCGCCGGCTCAGATCCCGTCCACCCAACTCGCCCCACCATCGTCCCAGATCTCGCGTTTAAAGATCGGGACTTCGGCCTTGAGCCGCTCGATGGCCTCGCGACACGCGTCGAACGCCGCCGCGCGGTGAGCGGACCCGACGACGACCGCCACGGACGCTTCCCCGACGTGCAGCGTACCAAGTCGATGCACGATGCGGATCGCGTAAACGTCCGCGTGCTGGGCGGCATCTGCGGCCAACTGCTGCAACACGCTCGCCGCCATCGGTTCGTACGCGGAGTATTCGAGCGCCCGAAGCGGCACGCCGTCCGCGCGGGATTCGGTCCGCACGACGCCGACGAACGTGGCGACGGCCCCGACGCGCGCGTCCTGGACCTCGCTTTCCAGGCGAACCACGTCGATGGGTTCGCGAACCAGGCGCGCCGCGCCGCGATCCTGAGCCGACATCGTCCTGTCCTGTCCTGTCCTGCCCATATTGGAACGCGCGGCACCCGCCGCTCAACCTCCCGAGACCGGCGGAATGATCGCCAACTCATCGCCGGCCCGCAGCAGCGACTCGGGCGTTGCGTACGCCCGGTTGACGGCGAACCGAATCCGACCGCGTGCTTCGACCAGCCGTGGACATTCTCGTTCGAGTCGCGCGACAATCGTGGCGAGGCTCGTCTCGGAGGCGACCGGGATGTATCGTGCGGACCACCCCAGCACCCCGGCGGCGCTACCGAACGCCAGCACGGTAATTCCCGTCGGGTCGCCCATTGCGCAGGAGTGTAGTTCCGCCGGCAATCGCTGTGCAACGGAGCGGTGCGGGCGGTGTTCAGCCGGACGGAATCCGGGGAGGTAGCATGCGGCGGACCATGCAGCGCCAGATGCACGCTCCAGGCGCCGGCGCAGCGTTCGGGGAAGCCGGAGGCAGTTCCCCAGGGGAAACCGAGCGGCGCTGCACCGCGATCCTGACGCACCACTGGCTGGTGCGGCACCGCGGCGGCGAGAAAGTGCTCGCGGCGCTGCGGGAGCTGCTGCCGACCAGCCCGATCCATACGCTGGTGTACGACCGTCGCGGCACGGGAGGGCGCTGGACGAACGTGCACGCCTCGTGGTTGCGCTTCGTGCCCGGAGCGCCGGCACATTACCCGAAGCTGCTCGCGCTGCTGGCCTGGACGGCGGAGCGCACGCGACTGCCGCCGGCGGACCTGGTGCTGTGCTCCGACGCCGCGATGGTCAAGGCGATGCGCCCGCACGGACAGAGCAAGGTCATCTGCTACTGCCACTCGCCGATGCGCTACGTATGGGATGACGAGCTGCGCGCCGTGTACGAACGTACGCTCTCGCCGCCGGCGCGGGCGCTGTTCCGCTGGTCGGCGGACGTCGCGCGACGCGTGGACGCGCGAGGCGCCGCGAGGGTCGACCAGTTCATCGCCAACTCGCGCTTCGTGGCCGACCGCATCCGCCGCTGGTACGGGCGGGAAGCGGCCGTTGTGCATCCGCCCGTGGACCTGCCGCCTGCGCCGCACGCGGGTCCGCGCGAGGACTACTACCTGTTCGTCGGCCACAACGCGCCGTACAAGCGCCTCGATCTTGCGATCGAGGCGTGCCGGCGGCTCGGACGGCGACTGGTCGTGATCGGCGAGCAGACCGAGCTGCGCTCCGGGGACCACGGCACGAAGTTTCTGGGCTACCAGCCGGATGATGTGCTGCACGAGCACTACCGGCGGGCGCGCGGGTTGTTGTTCCCCGGCGTGGAGGACTTCGGGCTGATCCCAGTTGAGGCCATGGCGAACGGCTGCCCGGTCATCGCGCTCGGCGCCGGCGGCGCCGTTGAGACCGTCAGCGACGGCACGACCGGCGTTCTGTTTCAGGACCAGACCGTCGAAGGACTGAAAGCCGGCATCGAGCGCGCCGAGGCAATGCGATTCGACGCGCCGCGGATGCACGTCGAAATGCAGCGCTTCGGCCGGCAAAGATTCCTGACGGAAATGCGCGCCTGGATCGCGCGCGTGCTGAACCAGCGGCGGCCGAGTTAGCCGGCAAGCGATGCAGGACCGCGCGGGAAAATGGGCTTCTGGATCAGCGGAGCGGGTAGGCGCTCCGCGACGAATGCGCCGGCCTGAGCCCCCGCGTCCGTGTTCCCGCTGTTCAGCGTGCTGCTCACGTCGGCGAGCATTCGGCGGAAGTGCTCGATCTGTGCTGCGGTCTGCTGCTCGAGCTGCTCTCGCGCCGCGAGCTGCCGCGCGCGCTCGGCGAGGTCGGCTTCGACGCCGGCGACGGCGGCCTCGCGCTGCTCGATCCCAGCCCGTCGCTCATCGAGCGCCCGCTTGGACGCCGCGATCTCCTCCTGCGCCCGCGCGAGTTCCGCCGCGCGGGCGTCGAGCGATCTCTGCAATTCGTCCTGCTCCGTCGCGCGACGGTCCTGCGCGTTCTGCCGCTCGCTAAAGCCGGCCTCGCGCTGGGCAACTTCGGACTCGCGCTGCATCAGCTCCGCCGCATGCCGCGCGATCCTTTCGTGTATGCCCGCCAGTCGCTGCGCCGCTGCGACGAAGAGAGTGCGCAGCTCGGACAACTCGGCGGAGCATGTTCCGGCGTGTGCCGGGTGGACCGCTGTGAAGTCCAGCAGGACCTTGCCGGCGGGCGTACGCAAGGCATTCTCGACTGCCGCGTCGCCGTCGCAGGAGGGCGCGGGCGCCGGACCGACCGGGCCGGACCAATTCACTGTGAGCTTCTCGCCCCCGATGTCAATCACGTCGCCATCGGCGAGCCACGCCACGTCGATGCGTTCCTGGTTGACGAACGTGCCGGAGCGACTGCCCACGTCAAACACGACCGGACGCCCGTCGATGGTGAACAGCAGGGCGTGAGCCAGCGATACGTCCGGCGTATCCACCATCACGTGGCAGGCTTTGCGGCGTCCGACGACCGCCGGGAGCCGCTTGAGCTCCCGCGTCTCGCCATTGACGGCAAGGCGCAGTGGACAGTCGAGTTCTGCAATGTCGCGGGATCGTGCTTCGTCGCCGGCGGCGGATTCGCCCGACACCTGGCACCGCACGCCGCCGACGCTCAGCACGTCGCCCGCGAACAGGCGCGCGACCTGGACCGCCTGGTCGTTGACGGAGATGCCGGTCCGGCTGCACAGGTCGAGAACCACGATGTCGCGCCCGGTGTTGACCACGGCGCAGTGGACGGCCGAGACCTCGTTGTTCTGGAGCGAGATTTGGCAGTCCCGGCGGCTGCCAATTAGTAGCACGGGTGTGGAGCTTTCGGCGACCAGCGCGGGGTCGTGCGCGCAGTGGATCTTCAGCCGCGGTGCGCTGCCGGAGAGTCCCGGCGGCGTGCGTGGCGTTCGGGTGGTGTCCACGGTGGTGGGCTCCATACGAGCTGCGGCGCTCGGATCGGTCGTGCGCGCTCCCCTGTGTGCAAAGTCTGCGAATCGTCGGCTCGGCGGGCAAACGCGAGCGGCGTCGGTGGTGTAAGTCCGAGAATCGCCGGCCTTCCGATGTTTCCGCGCCTGTTTGTCACACGCGCGAAGTTGGAAAGCGCGCGAGCGCCGCACCGGCGCCTCGCGCGTCCGCGCGGGGCGCCGATGGGCGCTTGCGATCGCTCGTGCTCGCCGCTACAGCCCGTAGTTCGTCAGCAGTGCCGAGAGGTCCGCCACGTCGATGCAGCCGCTGCGATCGAAGTCGATCGACGCGTCGTATCCCGCGTCGCCCTCGCACAGGCCGTACAGCGTCAACAACGCCGAGAGGTCGGCGATGTCCACGTCGCCGTCGGCGTCGGTGTCGCCGGGGAACAGACGGATGCGAAGCACCTCGCCCGTCGACCCAAACGGCGTGCCGGTGCCGTTGGCCAGCACGTAGATGTCGCCGCGCGCGTCCTGGCCGAAGCCCAGCAGCGAACGCCCGAGGGGCGCGCCGCCGAACAGCATCAGCTCGACGATCTCCGTGTCCAGATAGAACAGGCGGCCGTCGTTGCTGAACGTCCGTGCGAATTCGCCGCAGATGTATTTGCCCGCAAGCTGCGGCAGGCGGTCGCCGCGGTGCACGAACCCGCCAACGATCGCGATACCCTCGTCGTGATCGTACTGGGCAATCGGGTCCACCAGATCGGGTGGGACGGACTGCGGGATGTCGGTAACGTAGCCGGCGTTGATGCCGTTAAACGAGAAGTACATCGACCCTTCCTTGAGCCGCCAGCCGCAGTTGTCGCCCGGACCGACAATGTCGATCTCCTCGAGGTCGTTCTGGCCGACGTCGGCGACGTACATCTGTCCCGTTACCTCATCGAACGAGAAACGGAACGGATTGCGGAAGCCGTACGCATAGATCTCGTCCAGCCCGGTCACACCGACGAACGGGTTCGTGGGCGGGATGCCGTATTGTCCGTTGGCCGAATTCGAGCCGTTTACGTCAATGCGGACGATTTTGCCCAGGATCGAGTTGATGTTCTGCCCGTTGCCCTCGCATCCGTGACCCACGTTCGGCACGCCGAGAATCGCGCCGTCGTCGCGGTCGTCCGCGGCGCCGCCGTCGCCGAACGAAATGTACAGGTAGCCGTCCTGGCCGAAGGTCACGCAGCCGGCGTTGTGGTTGAACTGCGGCTTGTCGACGCGCATCAGGACGCGCGACGAGAGCGGATCGACGACCGAGTTCGGGTCGCCCGGGTTCGGCACTTCCCATTCGCGGATGACCGACTGGCAATTCGCAGTGCTTCCGACCGGGATGGTGGAGAAGTCCGGCGGGTTGCCGATCGGCTCCGACGTGTACGTGTACAGCAGGCCGTTGCCCTGGTAATCGGGATGGAACGCGACGCCGAGCAGGCCGCGTTCGTCGAAGGAGTTGGGGCCGACGATGCCGAGCGGCACGAGCATCGACGAGACGTCGAGGAACACGGACTTGGCGCCCGTGTCCACGTTGATCACCCACAGGATACCGTTTTGGTCCGTGACGAACATCCGCTCCATGTCGCCCGGCGCGACGGCGCCCCAGTTCGGCGCGGTCAGCCCGGTCGCGAGCGGTTCCAGGTCGACCACGACGGCGCCCGGCTGGATCGGGTCGGGGATGGGGTTGGACACGCCGGCTGGAACGACTTGTCCGCGAATCTCGCCGTTGGGGAAGTTCGTGGTGTGGATGTTCACGTACCACAGTCCCGCCACCAGGTCTACGCCCTGCTGCACGCTCAGCGTGGCCGATCCGATGATCGGGCTGCCCGTCGGCAGCGGCACCTGCACGCCGGCCGTCACACACGCGGGCGCCGGCCCGTGAAAATGCGCGCTGGTCTGCGCTGACGAAAGTCCGCTGAACGAGATGTTCCAACTGAACAGCCGCGTCGCCGGATCGTAGACGGCCGTCCCGGCGCCCGTGGCGCTGCTCGTCACGCCGCTTTCCTGGTTGGCATCGAGCGTGATCTCGAAGTTGATCGGCGACGTGGAAACGTTGACTTGGCCAGTCATTCCGAAGATGCAGTGTGGCGTGCAGAAGTACGGCACGGACGCCACGCCGTGCGGGACGGTCCACTCGAATTCCGTCTCGAGCGGATTGATCGGCGCGTCGAAAAACACGCCGTCGTACGTGCAGCCTGTTCCCGAGGTCACGGAGTGGCTGCCGGATGCGAGCGTCCAATGCACCGCGTCTCCGGGGCTAACGTTGACGACCGCCGGCTCGAACGTCATGGCCTCGACGGAGACGTGGTGGACTGTGGCGAGCGCGCCCGGTGCCGACTCGAGGATGAGCGCGGCGGCTGGCGCCAGTAGTGCCCGGTGGATTCTACGCACGGGGTCGTCCTCCTTTGATGAGTTGCGTCCCGGCTCGCGCAGATGGGTGGGAGTGTGTTGGCGCAGGTCGGTGGAATCGGCGCCGACACCTCTTCCAGGAAGCCGAGCGGCAAGCTTGGCGAATAAATACCGTGTGATCGGTCACCCGCGTTCCGCCGCGGTCGGCCGCGCACGCCGGCGCGAAGGACCGGCTCGGCAGCGAGCATCTCAACGTCGGGAATCTCGGAGTCCGTGGACTGTCCGGACGGTCACGGCCGCTGCTTCGCGGGAATGCGCGCTGTGACGCGCGTCACTGGACCTTGGCCGGTTCCGGCCGTCACGCCCCTCGGACGTGACGGCCGGCGCTCGGCTGCCCGCCGAACCTGAACGCGATGATGGGTCGCACGGAAATCGCAGACCGCGCGACCCAAGCGGCTGGGGCCGCTCACACAATCGGTTCTCACTCCTCCGGAGAACGCGGCGGCGTGTCGGCGACCGCTTGCCGCATGGCGCCCCCTTGTCTGGGCGACCGCGTACGCGAGCCGCTTCGGCCGCGGGCGAGCAGCCGGGCGGATCGCACTCGAAGCACGGGATTCGCCGCTTGGTCGTGACCGAAGACGTGACCGAATTCAATAACTGCGTTCGCGCCGCAGAAATTCCGCGCTGCGCGGGCAGGTTGCGCTGGCGAGCGGGGAAGAGCGCGTCCGGACGGCACAACTGTGACCGTGGGGGCGCCCGGAACGCCCAGCCAGCACGCCGGCGTGCTCGACGCCCTCGCTTGTTTGACGGTTCAAACCGCGCTATGCTTACAAATGTTGCAGCGCTTCGGCTCGCGTCCGAGGGCTTTTTGCGCCTGGGCTCCCGGGAGACTCAGTATGGTTTCGAAGCGGTTGTGGGCCGGCGCCGTGGCCGGCGTCGTGTGCATTGGTTTCGACGGCCCGGTGCAGGCGGCGATTACCTCGATCACCGGGTTCGCGGAGGCGCGGCTTCAGGAATTCCGCGACGGCTCGCCGGGCGACAGCACGGTCGCCAATGACACGTTCCCGACCACGCAGTCCGAGCTGCCGCTCCAGGTCGTCGCCACGTTCGCCACGACCGATCCCAATGATCCTGCGGCGGCGGCGGTCGCGGCCCAGTTCGCCGATCCGCGCGAGCTGGACCAGGAGAACCCCGAAGAGTTCGCGATCAACCTCTCGCTGAACAGCATTTCGACCTTGGTTCGTTATGAGGGTCGTGCGATCTCCCAGGAGACGCGCGGCGTGCTGTTCTCGGCCGACGAGATCGCGGGGACGGCGGAGGGCGACACGGTCGACCTGACCGGACGCTTCTTCCTCGACGGCGCACTGGCCATTGTTTCGCAGGTGGGCGGGCGCGACCTGACCGCCGCCAGCGTCAAGCTGACGGTCACGGTCGAGAGGGTCGCTGGCGACGCCTCCGCGGAAACGGTGTTTTCCGGCGTGTTGACGCTGCGCGGCACGCCGGCCGGCGATGTTGACGTGCAGTCCAGCGGCGACATTCCGACCGACTCGCTGATCCTGACCGATCTCTCGGCGCTGAACGACGATTTCACCGTGTTTCGCCTGCTGGTTATCCCCAGCGTCGCGATCGACTACGAGTACTCGGCCGTGATCGGCGAGCCGCTGACGCTCCGCGCGACAGTGCAAGTTGATGCGTCGAACGACGAGGACCGGGTGGGCGTCGCGGCGGTGCTCGGCACGCCGACGGACACCATCGCACAGGTGTTCAGCGCGACGCAAGGCACGGAGACTGCGCAGAAGCTCCTGGCGGCTTTGCAGAGCGAGCGTGACGACCCCACCGGCGAGCCGGCGTTCCCGCAGACCCCGACGTTCCCGCTGCTGAGCCTGCTGTGCGGCCCGCTCGGCTTCGGGACACAGCTTGGGCTGCTGGCCGTCTGTCTGGCGCCGCGGCTGAATCGGCGGCGAACGGTGTGATGCGCATCGTCAGAGGCGTGTGATTCGCAGTAGCGGGGCGGGATGTTCTATCTGCGTCTGGGCATGACGGCGCTCCGCAGCCTGGAAGCTCACTTCCTGCGCTCGCTGCTGGCGACCGTAGGCGTGCTGATCGGCGTCGGCTCAGTCGTGGCCTGCATGTCGATCCTCGAAGGGGCCACGAACCGCATCCTCACGAACTTCAAGTCGCTCGGTTCGAACCTCATCTTCATCCAGCCGGCGACCGCACGCATCGAGGGCCGGCCCGTCGGGCGCGCGCAGAGCCTGGTGGTGGAGGATGAGCAGTTCCTCCGCCGCAACCTCGAGACCGAAATCCTGGGAATCGCCCCGCAGGCCCTGGGTCAGGCGAGCATCAAGTACTTCCAGAAGTCCGATACGTACACGGTCATCGCCACTTCGGACAGCTACTTCACCATGAACGACTACCAGGCGGAGCGCGGGCGCGTCATCGCCCGCGCCGACGCCGACGACGAGTTGTCGCTCGTCGCCACGCTGGGGTCGTCGGTCGCGGAGGAGTTGTTCGGCGGCATGGACCCCGTGGGGCAGACGGTCAAGATTCGCAACACCGCCTACCGCGTGATCGGCGTGATGGAGAAGCGCGGCAACATCGGCTTCATCAATGCGGACAAGTGCGTCTACATTCCGATCCGCTCGGGCCTGAAGCGTTTCTTCAACCGCCGCTGGCTCGATGTGCTGACCGTGCAAATCGAGGAAGGCGCGAACTTCGACGAGCTCAAGCGCAAGATCCAGCGTCTGCTGCGGGAGGCGCACAGCATCCGCGTCGGCCAGCCGGACGATTTCGAGGTCGATACGCTGGAAGAGACCATCAACAACGTCAGCCAGGCGACGATGATCTTCAAGGTCGTCTTTTACAGCATCGCGGGCATCAGCCTGCTGGTCGGCGGCATCGGCATCATGAACATCATGCTCGTGTCGGTAACCGAGCGGACGCGCGAGATCGGCGTGCGGATCGCCGTGGGGGCGCGGCGCGCCGACATCCTGATGCAGTTCCTGGTCGAGGCGCTCATCATCAGCATGCTCGGCGGCGGGTTCGGCCTGCTGCTCGGCATGATGTTCGCCGACCTGCTCGACAAGGTGCTGGAGGGCATGTTCGGCACCGAGATCACCGCCACCATCGTCGTTACCGCCCTGTCCACCACCACCATCGTCGGCGTCGCCAGCGGCCTGTACCCGGCTTTCAAGGCCAGCCGGCTCGACCCGGTCGAAGCGCTGCGTTATGAATGAATTCGGCACGCCCGCGAGCCGCGTTCTGACGCGACGGGCGCCGGCAAGCGCTCGCTGGGTGCGATTTCCCCCGCTCGCGCTGTAGCTCGCGCGGCGCGCCAGGATTACGCGAGGCGCCATGGCGATCCAGTTCCGCTGTCCCAGTTGCTCCCAGCCCATCGAGGTGGACGACGAGTTCGCGCTGCGCTCGGCGCAGTGCCCGTACTGCCGGTCCGTCGTCGCGGTCCCCGCCGTTTCGAGCCTTGAGTTCGGCGCGCCGGTCACGGCTCGACCGGTTCCAAACGCGGACCCCGGACCGATGCCGCGAGCCGAGGGCACGCTCGCGCCCGCGCTCCCGCCGATTCCAACGTCCCGGGCGGATGCGCGCCACGCGTCGGCACGCTGGTACGGCAACCTGAGCCTGGTTGCGACCGGCCTGACGCTGGCGCTGATCGTGCTCGCGATGATCCGCATCGTGGTGGTCATGGCGCAGGGCGGGCTCGATCCGGCGGCCTCGACGCAGGAAGAAACGCTGCGGCGGGTCGGAAGCGACGCGCTGGTTCAGGCCGCCAGCCTGGGGATGCTGTTTTTCGCCCTGGTGGGATTCGTGCTCGCGGTCACCAGCGTTGTCCAGGCCCGCGCCGGCAACTGGCGTGGATTCGTCAGCCTGGCAATTTGCGGCGGGCTGCTGATCTGCAATTGTGCCACGGCCGTCATGAGCGCGCTCGGCCAATTGCCAAGGATGTAGCCGCGAATCGTCCGCACGGCGCCTAGCGCCGGCGCGCGGCATATCGGTCGTCGTCGGGCTTCCCGGTCAATTTCCCGATTTCTCGTTCGCCCGATTCTGAGCTGACCGCGATCCTATCGCGTTCGCATGGGGCGGTCGGATACAATGAGTCATGGGCAACGGGCGAGCCGCATCACGCCATTGGAGCGGGCGGAAGGGTCCAGATGAGCGATAGTCGCGCGTCAACCGTCGAGCGCCGGGGCGCCCGGCCGCCGCGCCGTTTTACCGTCGAGTCAGCCAATCAGTCGCTGGTGTTCGTGCGGCGCGTCGTGCGCGACGTGGTCGAGCACTACCGGGACATGGTGGGTTTGCGCGCCCGCCGGGCTGAGCTGGCGATGACGGAGTCGCAGTCGGCCGCAATTGAGCAGCTTTCAGAGCGGATCGCGGCCCACGTTGAGCAGCTTGACGAGTTGGCGGATGAGCTGTCGCACGTCGGCTGTGAGCTGAAGGATTGGGACACCGGGCTGGTTGACTTCGCGGCGATGCTCGATGGACGCCGAATCTGCCTCTGCTGGCGGCTGGGCGAGGAGCAGATCACGCATTGGCACGAGGTCGACGCCGGATTTGCCGGGCGCCAGCCGATCGACGAGCACGTGCGGCAGCGTATTCGCGAACAGGCTTCGGCCTAGTGCCCTGTCTCACAAATACGTCCTGAGAGTCGGTGAGTGCAAAGCGCTGCATTGCGTGGCGAACCAGAGGCTCGCCGTCCCCGGAATCGCGCCGCGAGTTTCTGAGACAGAGCACTAGTCGCAACGGTGGTTGTTCTCGAACTCGATGATCTTCGCGACGCGGCGGGCGTGACGTCCGCCCTCGAAGTCCGTCTCCAGCCACGTTCGCACCATGCTCTTCATCAGTGCGTCGCCGACGAGATCGGCGGGCATGCACAGGACGTTCGCGTCGTTGTGCCGCCGCGAGAGCTGCACGGTGAGATCGTCGTGGCACAGCGCGGCGCGAATGCCGCGGACCTTGTTGGCCGTGATCGACATCCCCACGCCGCTGCCGCACAGCAGGATTCCGCGATCGGCCTCGCCGGATGCGACCTGCTTGGCGACGGCGATCGCCAGGTCGGGGTAATCGCAGGCGTCCTTCGAGTTTGTCCCGTGGTCGACGATGGACGCGCCGAGCTCGTGCAGCAGGGCCTTGATCCGCTCCTTGGCCTCGAACCCGCGATGGTCGCTACCAATTGCGATCTTCATCGAGCAGTTCCTCCAAGCGGGCGTCCACCGCCCGCTCGATCTGTTCCGCGCAACGCTGGTACTGTTCCGGCCCGCCGCCGATCGGGTCCGAGACCGGCCCGGACGGGTCGAGCGGAAACACGCGGTCGGCCGCGTGCGGCGCCATCGCCAGGATCGTCTCGCGGTGGTCGTCTGACATTGTATAGACTCGCTCGGCCCGGTGGAGCAGCTCGAGCGACAGCGGCTGCGTTCGGTGCGAGCGCGCGTCGATTCCGCGCCGCGCCAGCTCGTCGGCAGAGCCCGATGAGATGCGCCCCCCTTCAAACGCGGCTGTTCCGGCGGAAGAAACTACGTAACCCGTTTCCAGCGCGCGCGCCGCGGGAACGCCGAGACGGCGCGAGAGCTTGTCGCGCAGCATGTACTCCGCCAGCGGCGAGCGGCAGGAGTTTCCGGTGCAGACGAACAGGATTTCGCGTTGGGCGGCGCGCTGGATCGTCCGCTCGTTCAGGACGCCGGCACGCGTGACCTTCCACGCGCTGCCGTCGATCTCCACGATCGTGGACGCCGAATCGAACCGCGTGCGGCCGGCGTCGACGGCGAGATCAACGTCGTCGCCGATCGCGCCGAGCGCCGCGTCAAGCGTGAGCGGCGGCGGCTGGCCGGCGCGATTGGCGCTGCTGGCTACCACGGGGACGCCGGCGTGCCGCAGCAGCTCGATCGCCGCCGCGTGATCCGGGCAGCGCAGTCCGACGGTGCGACCCGAGTAGATCTCGCCCAGTTGCTCGCGCGGGATCGAGCGCGCCGCTTCGGTTTCTTCGGGCTGCCCGACTTCGAGCACGATCGTCAGCGGGCCTGGCCAGAGCTTGCGCGCCAGCCGCCGGGCGAGCGGCGGGGCATCCGGCGCGTAGCGTTGCGCGTCCGCGCGGGCGGAAATGTGCACGGTGAACGGCCGGTGCGCCTGCCCGCCTTTCAGGGCGCGCAGACGGCGCATCGCGCCCGCGTGCGCGGCGCTAGCGCCGACGCCGTAGACGGTCTCGGTGGGAAACACGACCAAGGCGCCGTCGCGCAGCGCCTCGGCGGCTCGCCGCAGGCCGCTATCGTAAGGCGCTGATTCTGCGTAACTTATGCGTTCCAAGGAGAATCCGTCCGGCGTGTATTTTCCGTGCGGCCGAAATGACTGTCAACCGTGAGCGTTCGATCGCGCGCCGCAGCGCGCCGCGCTGTGAAGCACGCCCGGTTTTCCGTAGGATGCGCGGTTTTGGGAGTTCGGCAGGCATGAGCATCGGCGGCACATACGACCCGAAGTCCATCGAGCCCGACATCTACGCGATGTGGGAAAAGGACGGCGCGTTTCACGCCGAGCCGCGTCCCGGCCGGCAGCCGTTCAGCATCGTCATCCCGCCGCCGAACGTCACCGGCGCGCTGCATCTGGGTCACGCGATCAACAACACGCTCCAGGACATCCTGATCCGCCGGGCGCGGATGCAGGGCTACGACACGTGCTGGCTGCCGGGCACCGACCACGCCGGCATCGCGACGCAGGCGGTGGTGGAGCGCCGGCTGCGGCAGGAGCAGGGCTGGCGGCGCGACCCGCACAACCCCGAGCATCGCGAGTTCCTGGTAGGTAAAATACGCGAGTGGAAGGACGAGTACGAGAAGCGCATCCTCGACCAGCTCCGCCGCATGGGCTGCTCGTGCGACTGGCAGCGAACACGCTTCACGCTCGACGAGCAGTGCGCCAAGGCGGTGTATGAACTGTTCTTCCGGCTCTTCAAGGACGGCCTGATCTATCGCGGCAAGCGGCTGGTGAACTGGGACTGCGAACTTCAAACCGCCGTTGCCGACGACGAAGTGTACCACGAGACGGTGATGGGGCATTTGTGGCACGTGCGGTATCCGATCCTTGCGGAAAACGTCGGCGTCCCGCCCGCGACTCCGGGTGGCACAGGCGTCCCGCCCGTGACTGCCGCCGACGCCCTACGCCGCGCGACCGGGCCGGACTCAATGCTGGGCCGCGATTTCCTGGTGGTCGCGACAACCCGCCCCGAGACGATGCTGGCCGATACGGCCGTCGCCGTGCATCCGGACGATGCGCGCTACCAGCACCTGATCGGCCGGCAGGTGCTGCTGCCGCTCATGAACCGTCCGATCCCGGTGATCGCCGATGGCGAGCTCGTGAACCCGGAGTTCGGCACCGGCTGCGTCAAGGTCACGCCCGGCCACGACCCGAACGACTACGCCTGCTGGCAGCGGCACCAGGGCCGGCCGGACGAGTTTGGGATCATCGATCTGTTCACGCCGGATGGAAAGATCAACGAGAACGGCGTGGGCGACTTGCGCACAATACCGGGTAGCACGGGCGTCCCGCCTGTGACGCAGGGGAGCGTCGGCGTCCCGCCGGCGTCAACGTTCAACTACACCGGTCTTCCGCGCCAGGAGGCGCGTAAGCGCGTGGTGGCCGACCTCGAAGCGCTCGGGCTGCTGGAGAAGATCGAGCCGTACGAAACCGACATCGGTCATTCCGACCGCAGCAAGACGCCGATCGAGCCGCTGCGCAGCGAGCAATGGTTCGTGCGTACCGCGGAGCTGTGCGAGAACGGCCGGCAGTTAAAGCCCGGCTTGGCCGAGATGGCGAGGGACGCGGTCCGCGACGGTCGGGTGAAGTTCTTCCCGGAGCGCTTCGCCAAGAGCTACCTGGACTGGCTGGGCGAGAAGCGCGACTGGTGCATCAGCCGGCAGCTCTGGTGGGGGCACCGGATACCGGTGTGGCAGATTACTGTCGGAGGCTATCGATACGCGACGGGTGGAAAGTCGATCGGCGAGATCAGGCAAGCTGTAGTTTCGAGCGTGGCCCGCGCGATCCAAGGATTCTACGACGCGCTCGATCGCTTCGCGACCGTATTCGGCATAAAGGGCCAACTCGTCGCGATGCCAAGCGGAAAGGGCGAAACGGTCTTGTATGTCTGTGCCGCGACTGAGATTGCGCAGAGAGTATTGGAGGCGTTTTATCGCCGCCATCATCGAACTCGGTTTGCGGCGACAGGCGACCGAGACCCGGCGACGGAGCCAGACCTGCCCTATCACAGCGAGCGGTACAACGTCGATCAAGAACTTGGGCGAACAATCGCTGTGATGAGCGAGCGAGACCCCGACGTCCTCGACACCTGGTTCAGCTCCGCGCTCTGGCCGCTGAGCACGTTCGGCTGGCCGGGTGAGCAGCGATCAGGGAGCGCGAATCAGGGTGCGGGGAAAGGCAGCGGCTCGGCGTCCGCCCGACCGCTGATCCCCGAGGCCCGGTCCCCGTCCGACCTCGAGTACTTCTTCCCCACCAACGTGCTCTCCACGGCGCGAGACATCATCTCGCTCTGGGTCGCGCGCATGGTGATGGTGTCCACGTATCTCACCGGCCGCGTGCCGTTCCAGCACGTTTGCATCCACCCCACGATCCAGGACGAGCACGGCCGGCGGATGAGCAAGTCGGCCGGCAACGGCGTGGACCCGCTGGACCTGATCGAGATGTACGGCGCCGACGCGATGCGCTTCACGCTCGCCAGCCTGGCGGGCGAAACGCAGGACGTGCGCGTGCCAGTGCGGCCGATGAAGCTCGACGACGGCCGCGTGGTGAATACCTCCGAGCGCTTCGAGCTCGGCCGCAACTTCTGCAACAAGCTCTGGCAGGCGGCGACGGGGTTTGTGATTCCGAATTTGAGACACGAAGGCACGCAGGCACGAAGGCACGAAGGAAGGGACGAAGCGACGAAGGGACGACGGGACCAACGGCTGGCGCTCGAGGACCGCTGGATTCTCTCGCGGCTGCGGGCGTGCATCGTCGAATGCGACCGCCGGCTGGATCACTACCAGTACAGCGACTACGCCAACACGCTTTATTCGTTCTTCTGGAGCGACTTTTGCGACTGGTATGTCGAGCTGGTCAAGCCGCGCCTTTACGAGGGTCATACGGGCGTCTCGCCCGCAACGGACCGCTCCCTCACGGTCGCGGCTCAGCCGGATCGGAGGAGCGACGGCGCCCCGCCGGTACGCAGGGACGAAGGGACAGACGGACCAGAGGACGCAGGGCAGGATTCGGCGGAGACCGCTCGCCGCGTGCTCGCCTACGTGCTCGATCGCACGCTGCGCCTGCTTCATCCCGTGGTCCCGTTCATCACCGAACGCCTCTGGCAGCTTCTCAACGACGCCGCGCCGGCCCGCGGACTCGCGACGGGCGACGCCGCCGCCCCCTTGCTCATCCGTGCCGAATGGCCCGACGCGTCCGAACTGGCCGACGACCCCGAGGCCGAAGCCGAGATCGCCGCGCTCCAGCAGGTCATCCGCGGCATCCGCGAAATCCGCACGCACGTGAACACCACCCGCGCCGCGGCCAAACAGACCGCGCTGCGCACGCTGCCGCGGGCGGTGGTCCGCACCGACGTCCGCACGGCCGCCCTCCTGACGCATTCGCTGGCCGCGTTGAAGCGCCTCAGCCAGTGCGAGGAATTCGAGGTCGGCCCGGACGCGGCCAAACCCGCCGACGCGATGAGCAAGATCCTCACCGGCATCGAAGTGTTCGTGCCCGTGGCCGGCCTGGTGGACCTGGGCGTCGAGCGCAAGCGGCTGGAAAAGGAGCGCGCCGACCTGCTGGCGTACATCCAGCGCGTCGAGGGCAAACTCTCGAACGAGAGCTTCGTGGCCAAGGCCCCGCCGCAGGTGGTCGAGACGGAGCGTGCGCGGCTGGCCGAGCTGCGCGACAAGCTCGCCAAGATCGACGATGGCATGCGCGAGCTGTGCGGGTGAACGGCGGCGCACCTGTTCGATGCGTCGCCCCCGCGAAAGCGGGGGTCCGGTCCGCGTCGCGAATCCTAGATTCCCGCCTGCGCGGGAATGACGCTGAAACGCCTGGATTCCCGCCTGCGCGGGAATGACGCTGAAACGCCTGGGTTCCCGCCTGCACGGGGATGACGACGCGTCGGGCGCTGCGGGTGACGCTGCGGGCAGCGCGCCGGCTATTCGCCGATCAACGTCGGACTCGAAATCCCGATGCCGATCAGCTTCTGGGGCGGCGACGCCTCGAGGTCGAATCGAAAGGACTTCCACACGCCCTCGCGCTCGGCGTGAACCAGCACGTGCAGCCGGCCGTCGGCGGTCTCGACGTACTCCGTGGGCTCGAGCTTGCCCCAATCCTGGTGCAGGCGACGCCACGACTCCACGCGCTCTTCGACCGGGCGCGACCGCAGCGCCGACTCCGCGCGGCACTCGCGCTCGAACGCCGCCATGGTTTCATCATCCCCGCGCGCGTACGCCGCGAAGAACGCCTCGGCGACCCGGCCCGCGGCGTTCGCAGGCCACTTTCCGCTGCGAACGTTGCCCGTCGCGCGCGCCGGCTCGCGCGTCGCCACCCCGTCGCGGATGGTGTCGCGAATCCATGCGGCCACAGCCGAGACGCGCGCGTAGTACTCCGTGCTCTCATAACGGCACGGTCCGGCCGCGCCGGCGTCGTCGTTGGCCGAGCTGACGCCGATCACGTGCGTCCGGCCGTCCGCTTCGAGCAGCGCAGGTCCGCCGCTGTCTCCCGGGCCGCTGATTCCCTCCAGTTCCGAGCCGTTCGGCGGAGAGTCGAACTTGAACGTGATCCAGTTATCCAGCACCGATGCGACGGTGTTCGTGGCGCCGCGCCAGCGTCCGTCGTCGCCGACCGGTCCGGACAGCCCGTCGCCGTACTCGCCGGGTCCGACGAAAACGACCGGCTTGCCGGCTTCGTCGTCCTGCTCATACAGCGCCACCGGCTCCACGCCAGCGACCGCGGTGGTGAGCTTCACCAAGCCGATGTCGACGGATTTCGGCCCCGACCTGGCGAGCCACTTCGGATGCCGCACGACCCCCTCGATCGCGTAGCGCTTCCCGCCGATCTCCACGAACCGATCGAACGGCGACAGCCCGGCGGTGACGTGGCCCGCGGTCAACAACCAGCACGGATCGACCAGCGTTGCCGTGCCGCCGCCGAGACGCACGACCGCCGGGTACTTGCTCCCAAGTTCGAGGTACTTTCCGTCTTCGCGGTCGTGGCGGCGGATGATGGCGACAGCACTCGCGCTCGTCGCCAGGATGGTGAGCGCGAGCGTCCAGCGGAGCGTGACAAGGCGCATGAGGACCTCCAGGGAGAATTCGTGACCTTTCGCCCGGTATTCGCGCCACTGTGCCGAGTATTTGGACGCATCGCGAGAATTGCGGTGACGCCGCGTGGCTCCACAGCGCCGCTGGAAGCCGCGATGAATCCGGACCGCGCCGTGGGCGTGCGAGCAAGTTGCCCATCGACGAAGCCGGCGTTCAGCCGGACTGGATTCCCGGCTGCGCGGGAATGAGGTTGAGGGACCGGACTTGTGCTTCGCGGACCGCAGCGGGCCGACGCGCATGCCCCGTTCCTTCACGGTCGCGGCTTGGATCGTCGGACGCGGAGATCTGACGTTACGCGATACGTCAGACTTGGAGGACCGACGCTACGGCGATCCCGCGGGGGGCACGCTTTCCGGCGCTCGCGACGCCGCACGCTCGCGCAGCCGCCCGTCGGCGAACCAGGCGCGCAGCACGTGCTCGGCCGGCTTGTTCCTTGGGGTGTAGCCGAAGTCGTTCGGTCCGCCGTCATCAGGCGTCCATTCCCACCAGATGACGCCGCCGAGCTCCGGCACGCCGTCCCACGCTCGAATGAAGCCCTCGTAGAGCCGGCGCTGCTCCTCGTGCCCGGCGGCGGTGGCGCGCTGGTTGTGGTAGTAGTTCCACGGCGCAGTGGACGCGCCCTCCTGGCTGCACCAGCCGACCTCGGTCAGCACCAGCGGCTTGCCGACCGTCCGCACCCAAGCGGTGATCTCGTCGCGGACCGGCGCCCACGAGGCGGCGATCTCCTCCACGCTCGGGCCGTTCTCCTGGGCAAGGGTGTAGTAGCTGGTCATGCCGATGAGGTCGAGCTTGTCCCAGAATTTCACCGGCCGATAGTGGTCCCAGTTCGCGGAGTAGCCGAGCTTGCCCGCCGGGAACAGGCTGCGCGCCATTTCGACCACGCGCAGCCACTCCTCGGTCTGCTTCTCCGTACTGACCAGCTCCGAGCCGACCATGAGCACGTCGGCTGACGCGTCTCTCCCCACGTCGCAGAAGAACTTCAGGAAATCGCGGTACTGCTCCCACCACTCCTTCCAGTCCGGCGGCTCGATCACGCCGCGCCATTCGCTGCCCCGCGGGTGCGAGAGCAGCACGGTCGGCATCAAGATGACCTTCAGTCCCAGGCCGTGTGCCTCACGGATGATCGCGGCGAAGTCGGCGCGGGTCGGCGTGCGCCGCACGTCGATGACGATGGACTGCGCCTTGGCGTGCTCCATGTAGCCGGCCGGGCTGAGCAGCACGGTGTTGGCGCCCAAGTCGGCGATCTCCCGCAGCATCGGCGGGTAGACCTCGAGCGGATTGTGCCCATTGGAGATCTGGATCGCCATGCCGCGGATGGGGATCGGGCTATCCGCCGCGCGCTGCGGGGTCGGCTTCGCGTCGCCGGGCTGGACTGGATGCGAGGCCGCCACAAGCAGCAGCGCTCCCGCCGCGCAGCCCGCGCCCAGCACGATAATGCTGAAAAGCCCCGGCCTAGACATCGGCGCTGCGCTGCCACCTCGATCGGCTCGCGATTCCGTCCGCGACCGCGCGGCTGCCTGCATCGCAGGCCGGACATCGAGCCACCCGCGGCAATTATCCGCCTCCAGGCGAGGCCTTCAAGCCACCGCGACTTGTTCGGCACGCCGCTTCGGCTATAGTTCCCTCGTGGGGTCCGATGCGCCGCGGGGCGGGAACCAATCCGCCGGATAACTGGCGCGAACGGACAGAGCGAGACATGGCGCGGAACGCGCCGCGCGGTCTGCGGCGCGGAGATGGTCGCGCGAGCCCCCGAAGGAGCTTCGGTCCAATGATGCGACGCACGATCAAGATCGCGGCACTTGTGGCCGCCGGCGGAATCCTGCTTCAGGCGTCGAGCTGTGCACTGATCCTGCTCCAGCTCTTCGGACAGCAGATCGTGACCACCGCCCTGAGCTCGGTCATCCGTTCGCTGCTCTCGGGCGGGACCGGCGACACGACGGGGACCGACACCCAGTCGCCGTGACGGGACGGGACGGAATTCCGGCGAGCTGGCCCCGGGCGGCGCGCTGACCCGTACCATTCAGGCGGGACGTACGCCGCTGGAGTTTCGACAGCGAGGCGGCCGTGCGCGACTACTTCCGTAACTTGTATCGTGCCGTGTACACGATCGCGGTCGGGATGCGGATCACGCTTCGCTATTACTTCGCCCACACGATCACGCGGCAGTACCCGGACCGCTCGCCGACGTTGCAACCGCGCTTCCGCGGCTTCCATTACTTTGAGATCGAGAAGTGCATCGGCTGCGACATGTGCGCCAAGGCGTGCCCGGTCGATTGCATCTACATCGAGAAGAGCGGCCCGCGAAAGATCGACAAGGAAACGGGCATCGCCCGCGGCGGCTCGCTGGACCGCTTCGCGATCGACTTCTCCAAGTGCATGTTCTGCGCCTTGTGCGTGGAGCCCTGCCCGACCGAATGCATCCACATGGGCGACGTGCATGACATGTCGGCCTACAGCCGCCACGACATGATCGTCGAGTTCACCGAGCTCGCCAAGCAGGGTCTCCAGACGCCGCAGCCATTGTGGATGCGCCGGCCGGAGCTGGCCGAGTGGGCCGCGCACACCAAGCGGCGCTGGATCGAGCGCGGCGAGCCGCTGCGCGAAGAGATGCTCAAGGCGATGACGGTGACCGAGATTTCGAAGCCGAAGAAGTCCGCCGCCGCCCCAAGCGCAGGCGGACCGGCTGGCGGCTGACGCGGAGTCCGGAATGAACGCGAACCCGGTTACAAACCAGCCCGCGGAGCTTGTGCAGGGGCTGGTTCTGTTCGTGCTCGCCGGCGTGTTGATGGTCCTGGTGGCGCTGCTCATCGGCGCGCTGGTCCGCCGACGACGGCCGCACCGGGTGAAGGGCGCGGCGTACGAGTGCGGCGAGGTGGCGGTCGGCCGAAGCTGGGTGCAATTCGACCTGCGGTTCTACGTTGTGGCGCTGGTTTTCGTCGTGTTTGACATTGAGATTGCGCTGTTCTACCCCTGGGCGGTCGTTTACAAGCAGGCCGGCCTGGCCGGGTTGTGGGACATGCTGTTCTTCTTCGCCGTGCTGGTCGTCGGGTTTCTCTATTTGTGGAGGTTTGGGTACCTGGACTGGGTACGCGCGACGTCCGCGCAGTCCGCTGGTCCACCACGCCCGTAGCGTCGGACCACCGCGTCCGACGAGCCAGACCGGCCGACCGGTGCCCAGTAGCGTCGGGCCTCCGTGGCCGACGACGAGGACTGGCTCCACAAGACCCGGCCGGCCGACCGTTCGGAACTCGCTGCATCGCGCACGGAGCGCTGACATGAGTTGGGTGGAAAACCGCTTCGAGGATGGGCTGATCATCACCAGCCTCGACTGGGCGCTGAACTGGGCCCGCGCCAGCAGCATCTGGCCGCTCACCTTCGGCATCGCCTGCTGCGCGATCGAGATGATGGCCACCGGCGCCAGCCGCTTCGATTTCGACCGCTTCGGCGCCGGCGCCTTCCGCGCCACGCCGCGCCAGGCCGACCTGATGATCGTCGCCGGCACCGTCACCTACAAGATGGCGGAGCGCGTCCGCCGGCTCTACAACCAGATGCCGGAGCCAAAGTACGTCATGGCCATGGGCGCGTGCACCGTCGGCGGCGGTCCGTATTTCAAGCACGGCTACCACGTGGTGAAAGGCATCGACCTGGTCGTCCCCGTAGACATCTACGTCCCCGGCTGTCCGCCGCGGCCGGAGGCGTTGCTGGAAGGCCTGATGCGGCTCCAGGACAAGATTCGCAACCAGACGCTGGCGCGGACGCCGGAGCTGGCGGCGGCCGATGTGTGACCCGGTACGCGCCCGTCGGCGCGGCCGACTCGATCAGAGGATCAAAACGCCATGTCGCCGGAAGCCGTGCTGAGCCGCATCGGTGAGCGCTTCGCGGACGCGATCGTGGCCACCGACGCCGCGGGGCCGCATCCGCACGCCGTCGTGAGGCCAGAGCGCTGGCGCGAGGTGGCGCTATTCCTGCGTGACGACGAGCTGCTGCGGTTCGACTGGCTGCGCTGCCTGACGGGCGTGGACGACATCGAGGACGGCCTGCTGACGGCGGTCTATGACCTGCATTCAACGCAGTCGGGACGGACGCCGGAGGCAAACTGGACCGCGCGCAGCGAGATCGCGATCAAGGTCCGCGTCCCGCGCGACAACCCGCGCATCCCGTCCGTCGCGGACGTCTGGCCGGCAGCGGAGTGGCATGAACGCGAGGCGTACGACCTCTTGGGCATCGTGTTCGACGGCCACCCGGACCTGCGGCGGATTCTGTGCTGCGAGGACTGGTCCGGGCACCCGCTTCGGAAAGATTACGAATTCCCCCTCGAATACCACGGCATTCCCGCGGTCACAGAATTCGGCCAGACGCGCCCGCAGCACTGATCGGCCGGGATGCCGGCGGGGCGCCGACGCTCCCCTCACGATCGCGGCTCGGCCGGGATGGCGGCCGAATGAAGTTCGCATGACGAATCGCGAAGAACGAATTGCGCGAAACGCGGGTGGATGCGCCCGAATTCGTTCCTCGCAATTTGTAACGCGATCTTCAAGCGGGCTCGCTCCGCGAAACGGGCACGGCGGTTGGCGCGCGGCAGCGCGGCGGGATAATGACCGGCCCGCCGCGGCCCTTGCGCCGCGGACGGCGAACCGCGCAAAGCGAGCCGCAAGTGTCTTCCGCACAACCGTCGCCCGCCGGTCCAGCCGGAGGTCTGCACGCAAGCGCGCGTCGCGTGCGCCGCTGGCGCTGGAACGGACGGCCGCACCCGGCCGCAGCACCGGTCCGCTGCCGGCAGGAACAATGGTACGTCGTGCGCGCTGCGGACGCCGAGCCGGAGCCTGAATCGCCGCGGCGCCTGATGCTCGACTTCCTGCACGAATCGAAACCGTTGCGCGCACAAGAGCTGTTGCTGACGCCGTCGCCCGGGCGATCCGGTGCGCGCGAGCTGCTCGGCTGGTTCCAGGCGCCGCACGGCGCCACGCACGTTCGCGTTTCGCTCGAAGCCGGGTCGGCCCCGCAGCTCCGCAAAGTGGACATGCACCCCGTCGCCGAGCGCGATCCCAAGTGCCACCCGCTTGCCAACACGCCCCGCTGGGATACTTACAGGCCGCCGTTCCCCATCGAGCGCGTGGTGCTGCCAGCGTCGCTCGAACCTCTGGCGGACGAGCTTCGCGACGTGCGCGTCGAGTGGGTACGACAGCCGCGGTCCTTGCGCAAACTGGCCGCGACGGTCCTCGGCTCGGCGTGCGCGATCGATCCGCGATGGGTGGAGCCGCTCGATCTCCGGCTCAAGGACGTCGAGCTGGTGGCCGGCGCCTGTCTGATGATCCTGGACCTGGACACGTTTGCGTCGCTGGCACGCCGGGCCGGCGCGCTCGACGTCGAGGTCCGGACGACCCGCGCCGCACACGAGATCATGTCGGCGCGCGTTCAGTACGCGGACGTGCCCACGCGCGGCTTCGCGCTGATGGACGTGCTGCCGTTCGGGGTGATCGCCGCCGGCCGGTTCGTGGCGCGCGCCCTGCCCGCCGGACGCGCCTGGCGCGCCTACGCCCACAGCACGGACTTCGCGGAGCTGTTGACCAGCGAGACGCCGTCCGCGGCGCGCAGCGGCGACGTGCTGGCCGCAATCCGCGCCATTGGCGCCGGCGAGTTGATCGTCAGCGACGTGCCCTGGCTGGCCGCAGGCGTCTTCGGACCGGCGCTCGCTCCGCGCCTTGCGGCGCACCTGCTCCGAATGCACCTGGCGCTGCCGCTGGAAGACTGCGTGCAGTACTGGAACCGCTGGGACGACGCGCAGGTCGTGCTGCGGGACATCGCGGACCTTTCGCGACGCTATCGCCTGCTGCGGCCGGTACGCTGGGCCAGCGGCCCGACGCGCCTCGCGCACCTCGGCGTAGCGCTTCAGCCTGCCGCCGCGCGCCGCAGGCTGGTGTTGCGCAGCGGCCGCATCGACCGCTGCGCCGTGCACGACGGCGTTCCGCCTGAGCCGATGATGATCCTGATGAAGAGCTTCGCGCGCGAGGTCGCCGAGCGCACGCCGTGGGCTGTGCGCCATCTCTGCGACTCGACGCTCGTCTGGCAGTTCGACACCGCCGAGGGCCTGCGATACGCCGTGCACTACGACTCGGCGGAGACGCTCGGGCCGACGCCCGAGGCCGGCTGCCTCCGCCTGCGCTCGGACGACCGGCGGCGCTCGAGCGTCGAGGCGCGCGGGCCGGACGAGCGGCTCATGCCGCTCGACGTCGGCGTGCACGGCGACCGTTCGCTCGAGTACCAGCGCGACCTGACACACGCCGTGCGGCAGTGGATTGAAATGCAACCGGGCTGAGCCGGTGGGCGGGGGGCGCTCCATCGAAGCGCTCGCGTTTCAGACTCCCCGGCGCCCGTTCACCGGCCCGCGGGATGCGGATACAATTCCGCGTTTGATCGCGGCCGCGGCGTCGACGTCGGCGCTGGGTGCGCGCCGGCGAACCACGCGAGCGTATGATCCAACCGCGACCCGAACCAGCGGCGCCCGGAGCGGCCGGCGTCCGGCGGAACTTTGCAACGCCTTCCGCCCGGTCGTGCGTGCTGACGGCGTGCCTGTTCCTGTTGCTGCCGGGCTGCGCGGGCCGAACCTCCGCCCCGGGTGCTCACGGCGGACTGGAGTCGGCGACGACCGAGCCGGCCGCTCCCGCGTCGAGCCCCGCCCGTCCGCTGGCCGAGCGCGACCCGCTGGCGTACATACGCCTGGTCACCGAGAACACGCGGCGGCTGGAGCAATACACGCTGAAGCTGATCCGCCAGGAACGGCGCGGATTCGGTCCGTTTTGCCGGCTGCAAGAACCGGAAGAGATACTCTGCTGGTATCGCCGGCAACCGTTCAGCATCCGGCTGCTGTGGACGGACCCGGCCGTCAAGTACGGAGAGTCCACGTACGTGGCCGGCCAGCAGAACGATCGCGTGCGCTTCACGCCGCGCGTCGGCCTGTTCGGCCTGAAGCCGCCGATCGTGCGCGTCGGGGTGCAGCTACCGGTTATCTGGGGTGAAACGAAGTACCCGGTGACCGACTTCGGCATCGAGCGCCTGATGGTCAAGACGTTGGATTGCATCGCGCGGGCGCGTGGACGGCACCGGATCGAGTACCTGGGAATCGAGCCGGCGCCGGTCACGGCGCAGCCTGCCCACCGTCTGCGGCTCACGTACCCGGCCGATCAGCACGAAGCGCCGGT
The DNA here is from genome assembly GCA_039961675.1 of Phycisphaerae bacterium. GTDB lineage: Bacteria > Planctomycetota > Phycisphaerae > UBA1845 > Fen-1342 > JABRWC01. The sequence goes on along the minus strand of JABRWC010000041.1, from coordinate 21,060 downwards.
GCAGGAGTTGTTCGTCGATGCCGTAACCGACCTGCCCGTGGCGCATTATTCGCGGTTTCTGTCCGGCGAGCTCGACGCGGCCTACTTCTACACCGAGCTCAACGCGGATGTCGTGCTGACCGACGAAGATTTTCTGCTGGCGGCGGAACGCGCGGCGCTCACCTTTTCGGGGGACGCGCCGGCCGCCGCCGGGGTCGCGCCGGCCGGCGTCCAGTGAGCCACGATGCGCTACATCGACGAAGTCCGCCGGAAGACCATCCACCTGAGTTCGGCGCTGATCCCGGCGATCTATGCGTTCATCTCGACCGAACTGGCGCTGGCAATCCTGACGCCGCTGTTGGCGGCGGCGCTGCTGCTTGACCTGCTCCGCCTGCGGTCGGCGCAGGTCAGGAGCTGGGTCGATCGCCGGATGGGGAACCTGTTTCGCCGCGAGGAGTCGCGCCGGCTCTCGGGGGCGACGTACGTCCTGCTCGCGGGCGTGCTGAGCATCTGGCTGTTCCCGAAGCGCGTGGCGATCGTGGCGCTGTTCATCATGAGCGTTTCGGACACGCTGGCGTCGCTGATCGGCCGGCGCTACGGGCGCACGCCGCTGCTGGGCAAGAGCCTCGAAGGCAGCGCGGCGCACTTCGCCTCGGGAGTCGTCGTGGGAATTCTGTCGCTGCCGGCTCACCCGCTTGCAGCGGTGCTCGGCGCGCTGACGGCGACGCTCGTCGAAGCGCTGCCGCTGAGCATCGGGCGGCACCACGTCGACGACAACCTCGCCGTGCCGCTGACCTGCGGCGCCGTGATGACATTGCTGATCCAGGACGGTCTGTGACGCGCACCTTGTCGGAACTCGCGAGGAGACGGCGGTCGGCCCGACCCGTCGCTACTGTCCCGGCCGAAACGCCGGCGTCCAGGGCAAGTTCGATCCGCTGCCGGTCCAGAGCGAGTTGTCGCCTTCCATCGCGATGCTGCCGTCCGGATTCTCGACATATCCCAGCTCGCGCGCCGTCCGCGAGTCGCCGTGCCCGTCCACCCACATGACGTTGGCGCGTTCACGATGCCGCGGATCGACGGCTGTGCGGGCCTGCGGCGAGTCGTCGAAGCCCGCCATCTCGCCGTCCACCGTGTCCACCCAGGGCGGGTCCAGGTTAAAGCCCTCGTTACCGAAACCGCGCGCCTCGCGCGAGTTGTTCTCATACGGCAGTCGCTCGTTCTTGGGGAACGTCGCGGCGGTGCCGATGCAGTCGGCGAAGGCCACCGTTCGCGACGGGTATAGCACGCGCTCCAGCGACACCGGCCAATTCTTGAACGAGAACATGTCGGATGCGTCCGACAGGCGCGAATTGCCGAGGAACTGGTAGTTGTAGCCGTACGACCCGTTGCGCTCGTCGGTCCACTCCGACGCCTCGGCACACACGTAGAGCGGGCTGGAGTAGTTCTGCTGGTCGCTCGGCTCGCCGAAGCGGTCCGTGCCGCCGCGACATGGGTGCGGATCGTCGAACGCGGGAATGCTGACCTGAAGGCTCATCATCGGCAGGAACGTGGGGCGGAACTTCCGGCCGCCGGCAATGTTCGCGGCCCAGTTGCAGTTGTCCACACGCGGCAGCCGTCCGGGAACCAGCAGCCCGCGCTCCTCCGTGGCGTAAATCGCGATGCCCTGACCGAGCGAGCGGGCATTGGCCAGGCATTTCACGGCTCGCGCCTGCGCCCGCGACGCTGCCAGCGACGGGAGGAGAATGCTGATGAGCAGCGCGATGATCGCAACAACGACTAGCAGCTCGATCAGCGTAAATCCGCGCCGATTCGAAAGCGTACGCATCCGTCTCTCCGAAAGCCTGGCCTGACTAAACCAGCGTACATTCTGCGTGCGGAAAATCCCAGGCGCGGCCCGACGCCCGTCTGATAAGCGGCGCGATCAGACGATCCTCGAAAGCGCCGCATCGACCGCGGGCCGGGTTTCCTCCGGCAGCGCGTCGAGCACGCGACGAAGCGCTTCGGGACCCTCGCTCATCTTGATCCGCGCTGCCGCGGCGCGCAGCGCGGCGTCACGCTCGTTGGCGAAGTCGCGGAACGCGACTTCCAGCTCGTCGCGCGTCCAGACCGACAGCGGGTCGCCGACGCCGGTCTGTGCTCGCGCCCACTTGGCGATGGCGGTCGCATCGTCGCTCCAGCGATACAACTTCGCGAGCGTCCCAAGCTTCTGCGCCGGCGTACCCAGCACTTCCAGCGCATCCGCGGGCAGGCGGCGCAGCCGGTCGTCCAGCGTGTTGCATCCCAGCGAGTCGAGCCAGCCGTTCCGCCGCGTCGGCTCCGGCTGCGGTGCGATCAGCCGCGCGGGCGGTACCAGCAAGTGCTTCAGTCCCAGATTGAACTGAACCGAGACCCGGAAGACCGCCTCTCCCGCGCTTGAGCTTCGCTCAACGCGCGTCACGGTTCCGACGCCCCAATCCGGACGCGCGGCGCTCTGCACACGCATTCCCACCAGTTCCGGCCCGATCGCAACCTCTCTCATGACGGCGCGATTCTACCCGGAGCGACGGCCGAGCGCCGCGGGACGGGATCATCCACTCGGCCCCGTCGGGGCAGCGAATTCGACGTTGGGTTTCGGGCGGCGGATCGGCTATACTTGGCCAGCAGTTTCCAGGGCGCGCCATTATCGAGAAGGAGTTCGCCAGTGCGACGATTGAGCCTGGGCAGGGGAATTGTCACTGCATTCGCAACGCTATCGACGGCAACCGCCGCATTGGCCGGCACGACGCAATTGACCACAGTCCGGGTAGCGAGCGGCTTAAGCTTGCCGCTGTATGTCACTGCGCCGCCTGGAGATACGTCGCGGGCCTTCATCGTCGAGCAGCGCAGCGGCACCACCGGCCGGATCCGAGTGCTGCAACTTCCTTCCAACACGCTGCTGACGACGCCGTTTCTGTCCGTCTCCCCGGTTTCGACCGGCGACGAACAGGGACTGCTGGGCCTGGCGTTCCACCCCAACTATAACGACAACGGCTACTTCTGGATCAACTACACGGACAGCGGCGGGACGACGCGCGTCGTGCGTTATCAGGCGTCGCCGCCCAGCTCAAACACAGCCAACGCCGCTTCGGCGACGACCGTGCTCTCGATATCACAGCCGTTCTCCAATCACAACGGCGGCTGGTTGGGGTTTGGACCGGACGGCTACCTCTACATTTCGACCGGCGACGGCGGCAGCGCGAATGACCCCGGAAACCGCGCGCAGAACTTGACGCTCCATCTGGGCAAGATGCTGCGCATCGACGTGGACGGCGCGGACGACATCCCCGGCAACGACGACGACGACGGCGTGATCGGCTCCACACTTGCCCCGTACACGAACCCGCCGGACAACCCCTTCTACGGCGCAACCACCGGGCTGGACGAAATCTGGGCCTACGGCCTTCGCAACCCCTGGCGCTGCTCGTTTGACCGGCTGACCGGCGACCTCTGGATCGGCGATGTCGGCCAGGGTTCGTGGGAGGAGATCGACTTCCAGCCCGCCGGCAGCTCGGGCGGAGAGAACTACGGCTGGCGCTGCATGGAAGGCAACCACTGCACGGGGCTGACCGGCTGCACGTGCGACATCAACTGCGGCGGCGGCCTGCTGGTCTGCCCCATTCACGAGTACAGCCACAGCACGGATGGCTTCAGTTGTTCGATCACCGGGGGCTACGTTTACCGCGGCTGCGCGATGCCGGACATGAACGGCATTTACTTCTTCGCGGACTATTGCAGCGACCACATCAAGTCGTTCCGCTATTCGCCCGGCTCCGGCATTACCGAGTTCACCGACCGTACAACCGAACTCGACCCTGCCGGCGCCACCGCGATCACGGACATCACTTCTTTCGGCGAGGACGCGTACGGCGAGCTGTACATCACGGACCGCAACGGCGAGGTCTTCAAGATCATTTCGCTGACCGCCGAGGACTGCAACGCGAACGCCATCGACGACACGTGCGAGCTCGCCGGCAACGACTGCAACAACAACGGCAAGCTCGACGAGTGCGACATTGCCGCCGGCGACAGCGACGACATCAACGGCAACGGCATTCCTGACGAATGCGAGTGCCTGGGCGACCTCGACGGCGACGGCTCCGTCGGGCTGGCCGACCTGTCTGCGCTGCTGACCAACTACGGCACGCCCTCCGGCGCGACCTACGCGGACGGCGACATCGACGGCGACGGCGACGTCGACCTGGCGGACCTGAGCGCCCTGCTCACGAACTACGGCCTCAACTGCTAAGCGGAGGCCGACCTTGCCGCCGGCGGCGGACACGCCCGCGCCACGTTCCGGGAGTGACTCCGCCGCCGGCGCTTGCACCATCTCGCCGGAAATCTACGACATCGCCTTCGGCTGGAACCCTCTGCCGGAAGTGCAGCGCCTGCTGCTGCTGGCGCGGGAAGCGGGGATCGAGCCGCGCAGCGCGCTGGAGCTCGGCTGCGGCACGGGCCGCCTGCTGGCGGCGCTGCGGGCCCTGTGTCCCGACGCGGCCGGACTCGAACTCAGCCCGGAGATGGCGGCGCTGGCCGCGCAGCGCAGTGGCGCCGAGATCGTCGTCGGCGACATGACCACCTTCGAACTCGGTCGACGGTTCGACCTGCTGTACACGTCCGCGAACACGATCCGCCACGCTACCGACGACGCCTCCATCACCGGACTATGGCGCTGCGCCGCCGCGCATCTCAATCCCGGCGGCGTGTTCATCGCCGATCTGGAACTGGGTTTCGCGGACGAGGCCGGCAAGGTGGGCAAACCCGCGACGTGGATGCTGGCGCGCGGCGAGACGCTGGTTCACGTGCAGTGGATCGTGGCGACGCCGCCCGACCCCGTCAGCCGCACGGTCGAAATCGAGTGGGTCTTCGAAGCGCGCGGCCCGCAGCCCGGCGAGTGGCGGCAGCGCTTTGCGCTGCGCGTCTTCGACGCCGGCGAGTTCGTGCAGCGGGCGACTCGTGAGCACGCGCTGGGCCTGGTCGGAATCTTCGAGCTGCGTGACCCGTACCTCCTGCCGCGGCCGATCGAGAAAGCCGTCGGCCGGTCATTGGTCGTCCTTCAGCGCGCGTAGCGGTCGCGGTGACACGTGGCCGGCCTGCCGCTACCATCCGCACGACTGTGCCGGCAGCGCGCGACGCCTGGCGTGGAGGCGGCCCCACGCGAACGGCGCGGTCCGACATTTGACGCCATCCAATCCGCAGAGAGGTTCTTCTCGCATGTCGAAATACGAACGGCCCGGCGGCTCCCCGGCAATCGCCCGTGCGACCTCGCTCTCCGGCCCACGGCACACCGAGCATCCGGCGCTGTACGCGCGGTTGTCGGTCATGATGTTCCTGGAGTTCGCCGTATGGGGCGCCTGGGCCGTGCTGATCGCCAAGCACATGGCGAACCTCGGCTTCACCGGCACGCAGATCAATGCCGTGTATCTGACGACGGCGATCGGCGCCATGCTCAGCCCGCTGATCGCCGGGTGGATCGCCGACCGCTTCCTGCCCAACCAGATCTTCACCGGGACCGTGCATGTGATCGGAGCGGTGCTGCTGTTCGTTGCGTGGCAACAGCAGCAGTTCGCCGCCTTGTGGACGGTGATCTTCCTGTACGCGATCCTGTACATGCCGACGATCGCGCTCACCAACGCGATTGCGTTTCATCACATGGGCGATTCGAAGAAGTTCGGCAACATCCGCGTGTGGGGGACGATCGGCTGGATCATTATCAACTGGCTGTTGAGCTCTTATCTGGGCTACTGGGAGCAGCGCGATCCGACCACCAGCCACGTGGGCGACTGCCTGCCGGCGGCGGGCATCGTCTCGGCCCTGCTCGGGCTCTACTGCTTCACGCTTCCGAACACGCCACCGGCCAAAGAAGCCAAGCACCCGTACGCGTTCCTGGAAGCGATCAAGCTGACGGCGATCCGCAATTTCGCGGTCCTGCTGGTGATTTCGTTCATCGTCGCAATCGAGTTGCCGTTCTACTACAACCTGACGATGCTGTTTCTGACCGACGCCAAGAGCGGGGTCGGACTATCCGAAAGCCGGGCGAACTTCGCCATGAGCCTGGGACAGGTGGCGGAGGTGGGCCTGATGCTTCTGATCGCGCCGGCACTTCGCCATCTCGGGATGCGGATGACGATCTTTCTCGGCATCCTGGCGTGGCCGGTGCGCTACGCGATCTTCGCCATCGGCCAGCCGTGGTGGCTGGTGGTGGCGGCGCAGACGCTGCACGGCATCTGCTACTCGTTCTTCTTCGTCGGCGGAATGATCGCGGTGGAGCGCCTGGCGCAGAAGGACATCCGCGCCAGCGCGCAGGGGCTGATTGTCTTCGCCACGAACGGCGTGGGGATGCTCATCGGCAGCCTGCTGGCCGGGCAGGTTTTCGATTACTTCACGACTCCCGACGGCCGCCACAACTGGCCGATGGTGTTCGCGATCCCCATCGCGGTCACGGTGATCGCCGCCATCGTGTTCATGTTCACGTTCAACGAGCGCCGCTTCCAGGAGGATGCCAGCCGCGTCGAAGCGATGGAAGCCCCGGCTTCCGCCTGACGACGGCGCCCCGGCGGTGCGCTACTCGGTTTCCGCGAGCAGCCGATCGATCCATTCCGCGTCGTACCGCTTCATCCGCGCGATCGTCGCCCGCTCGCCCTTCTCGTTGTGGTGCGGGCAGAGGAAGCGCCACACCGTCTCGCCCGCCGGAGTGACCTCGAACGCTTCGCCGCTGTCGGAGTTGGCGATCAGCGTGTTGCCGTTCGGCAGCCGCTGGCACGATCCCTTGGTGAGCGAGAAGAACTCCTGCGGCGGATCGGCCTGGTACTGCCAGACGATCTCGCCGCTGAGCGGGTTGAGCTGCACGACGCGCGAGCGCTTCTCGCGGATTCCGTTGTCGAACACCAGGATGTCGCCGTTCTCGAGGTACTGCGCGTCGTGCGGACCGGAAAGCTCGCCGCGCCCCCACGCCCACAGCAGCCCGCCGGTCGCCCAGTCGAACACCGCGATGCGGTCCTGGTGCCGGAAGCAGACCAGGATGCTGTCCGCGCCGTAGATCGCGTGGCGGCCGCGCAGCGCCTCGAACGGCTGCCGCTGAATCGAGTTGCAGTGCAGCACATCGACCCACGGCTCGCCGCTGACGTTGATGATCGGCGCCCGCCCCAGCGGAAACGTCTCCGGCGCGGCCACGATCGCTTCCATCAGCGAGCGGGTGTTCAGCACGTTGCCGTGCGCGTCCAACAGCGTGAGTTGATCGTCTCGCATCGTCCTGGGCTGATTCGGCACCCGCATCGTGAGCCGCCGAAACGTCAGCGTCAGCAGGCTTCCGTCCGGCCACTGTTCGATGTCGTGATGCGCGTTGGCGAAGCGCTTCCACAGCAGTCGCCCGGACCAGTCGAACCGCGCCACGTAGCGCAGCTCATCCTGCATGCTGGCGTCGCCCTGCGCGGCCGCGTCCGTGCCGACGACGAGCAGATCGCCGCTGGACAGCAGCTCCACGTTCGACCAGCTATGTCCGCCGCCGTCGGCGCGCCAGGAACGCACGACGGTTCCCTCCGTGTCGATCAGCTCGGCGGTGCATAGATCGTGCACCGTGTAGAGGCTGTAACCAGGGCACGCGCGCTGCGGATCGTGCAGCACGACGCCGTCGCCCGGCTCATCGTCTTCCCGCGCGACGAACCCGGCGTACGGCAACGCCTGCAACGCCCGCACTCGTTCGCCGGGGTTGCCGGCCGCCGCCTGCCCGTTCTGCGCGCCGTCAACCGGCTGTGTCGCCGCCGGACCCACACGTTCGCAACCCAGCAGTGCGCCGGCGATGCAGCACACAACGCACGCGAGACGACGCCATGCAGTCATGCGGGGTTCCAACCGAGCCGCGGACGTGAGGGATTGGCCCATGCGAGGGCGGCAGCCGCCGCGACGCCCTTCGAGCTGCGCGAGTGGAGAAGTTGCGGCCCATCGCAATAATCGCTTCATTTCACCCTCGTGCCTCCAGATCATCCTCGGGGCGCTCCAGCTCGAATCCGCGGCTGAACGTGTACACCACCGGCGCGCAGGGCGCTTCGCGAATCAACAGGGCGGAAACGCCCGGCGCAGCGCAACAGCAGTCTCCGACATCCTCGGGCGCAAGAACCATGAACGCTGTCGAGAGCGCATCGGCTTCCGCCGCGGTCGGCGCGATCGACCACGCCCCGATCGCTCCCCGTACGGGCGATCCAGTGCGCGGATCGAGGATGTGCGGCCCGTGCAGCAGCGCACCCGAGCCGCTGATCGCCGCGTCGCAGAGCCGAACGGTCGTGAATGCGCGGTCGTGGTGAATCGGGTCGCGCACCTCCAACCGCCACGCATCCGCTCCCGGCGGACGGCCCAGCACGTACGCCGTGCTCTGCCCGGAGTGCAGCAACGCGCTGTCGATGTTCCAGTCGCGCAGCAACTCGACGCCGCGGTCGATCGCGTACCCCTTGCCGATGCCGCCCAGGTCGATCACGACGCCGGCCGCGGCGACGCCGACCGTCTTGGCCGCGTCGTCGATCTCAAGCTTGTGCATGCCCCACGGCGGTCGTTCGCCACCGCCGCTGACAGTGCTTTCGGCGCCCGTGCGAAGCAGCGAACCGATCGTCACGTCGAATGCGCCGCGCGTGACGGCGTGCATGCGTTGCGCGATCTTCAAACACTCGAACGCGTCGGGGCCGATGCGTGTGCGCCCGCCGGCCGGCAACGCGTTGATCCGCGCCACGTCGCCCTCCGGCACGAAACGACTCAGCTCGCGCTCCAGGCGATCAATTTCGTCATAGACCGTGTACGCCACCTGGCGTGCGTACTCGCGTTGCGGATGCGCGATCGCCAGGCCCCACGTGCAGGCCATCGCGTGATGCTTAAACCAGCGCAGGCTGGACCCGGCAACTTCAAACCGCAGGCCGGACGCGCCGCTCATGGTCGTTCCCCCGGGACGGTCGCCGCGCTTGACGTTCGAAACGGGTCCGCAAACCGCCGATAGAGGTCATCGCGCACGTACACGAGCAGCCGCTCCGCCGGCCGAAGCCCGTAGACGCTGAGCTGATAACCGCGGCCATAGCGGCCGTCCAGCGCGGCCGCGTAGTTCTCGTCGGCGACCACGATCGGCGCGGCGGGACGGTCCGGGGGCGTTTCCCAGTAGCCGACATGAGTCAGGCGACGGAGATACCAGGGGAGCGGCCAGGGGTTCGGATGGTACACCTCGACCAGCGTTCCGCGGCCTTCCTCCGCACACGCCGCGATGCGCTCCACCCACGCGCCCGCGTTCGCGACGTCGGGGACCGGATGGGCGTAGACGTACGGATTTCGTCGGTCGGCGAAGTAGACGAAGTTGGCGCGGTACGCCTGCCCGGCGAGCTGACCGGAGAGCAGCAGCAGAAACGTCGTCGCCCCCGCTTTCCAGCGCCAGCCAACCCGAAAATCGAGCAGCGCCGCGGCGCCGATTCCGGCAAGCAGCGCCAGCGGCTGGAGCATCTGCACCAGACACCAGGGCGTCTTGTAGGGAATCGCCGAGTACGCGAGGCAGAGAAGCGCGGCGTATGCGGTCAGAAACGCCGCGAAGCCGGCTGATTGCGCGCGGTGTGCGGGCGGGACGTCCGCGCTCCTGGAGTCAGGAGCCGCCTCCCTGCCGCCCACACCGCCCATACTCACAGGCGAGACGCCTGTGCCACCGAGGCGTCGGCGTCCGAGGGTTGCGACGCTACCGAGCGTCGCGAGCGCGACGACCAGCGACTCGCTCCACGTCGGGCCGGGCACGGTGTGCGTATACAACAGCGTCGCGAGGTAGTCGTGCCAGGGCTTGTCGTGTGGCGCGACGGCGCCGTGGCCGCCGGCGCGGACAACGTACGGCACGAGCGCGCGAAGCGAGTCGAGCGGTCCGGATGCGTTCGTGAAGAACGCGCTGTAGAACGTCACCGACGCGGCCACGGCGACAAGCCCGGCGAGCAGTACGTCGAACAGCGCAGCACGGGCGGAGCGCAACTCGTTCGTATCGCGCAACGCGGCGCCAGGCCGCCTCAGACGGTGCAGACCGACGACGATCGCCACCGCCGCCGCAAGACAACCGAACGCGATGACGCTCGTTTCCTTGGATGCGTGCGCGCAGCCGAGGCAGACGCCCGCGGCGAGCGCCCAGATTCGCCGGCGTGAGGCTGCGTAGCGCCAACCGAACGCGAGCGCTCCCAGCACGAAGAATGAGAGCAGCGTCTCCTGGATGTAATAGCGGCTGTAGAAGCTGAGCGCCGGCGACGCCGCCGTAAGCAGCGCGGCGAAGAAAGTGCCGGCCCGACCGAGCTCGCGCCGCAGCGACCAGACGAGCAGCAGCGTCGCAACCCCAAAGAGCGCCGGGACGAGGCGTAGGTCGGACTCGTCCAGGTCGCGCGTGTCGGCCGCGCCGCGCAGCCAGGTGACGGGCAGCGTCAGGTAGTAGAGCGTCGGTCCGTGGAACTCGTGCGGATCGTAAACGTATCGGCCGGTGCGCAGCAGCTCATCAAGCTTGTAGGCGTGCACGGCCTCGTCGCCGTGCATGGGGCGGGCCGACAGTCGCGGCAGGCGCAGCGCCGCCGCAAGGGCGAGGGCGAGCAGGAATCCGGCCAGGCGCCATCCGCTGCGGTTCATTTGGCGGGCAGACCGTACACCTCCACCTCCGTGTAGTGGTTCTGATCGTCTTCGGTATTGCCCTTGCTGTAGAGGCGCAGGTAGCGGGCGACGACGCCCTTGGCGTCGATCAGCTTGCCCTCGTACGTCTCCCAGTACTCTTTCTCGTTGCCCAGGCCCAGGCCCGACGAATTGTCGTGGTCGTTGTTGAAAAGCGTGCGGACGTTTTTGATGAAGTCCGCATCGTCCGCGGCCTGGACCACCACGTCCTTGTACACACGCGCGTTGTTGTGGAAATGCCAGACCATCACGGCGTGAATTGCGTACGCGGCGCCGAGGTCGATCTGGACCCATTGCGTCCCGGGACCGAGCTCGACGTAGCGCCCTTCCTTCGCTTCCTTGTCGCCGTCCGTTACGAGCTTGAGCTCGCCGATGATCGGCTCCATGTCGCTGCTGGTCACCTTCTTGCCGATCGCGACGTTCTCGCAGCCCTTTGGCGCCAGGAACGGCGGGCGCGGTCCCTTGCGCGGCTCCTCCAGATTCAAGCCGGGCGGCGCGTTCTTCGGCGTCCCCTTGAACGCCGGCTTGGGCAGCTTCAGCGGAATCTCGGCCAGATCGCTGGACTTGCCCGCCTCCTGCGCCGCGCTGCCTGCCGCCAGCAGCGCCGCCGCGACGCCCGTAACCGCGAGCTTCCACACTCTACGAAACATCCTTCTTTTCACCTCCGGCCAAACGCACCACCGCCGACAGTACCAGGTACAGTGCACCGGCGACGACAATTCCCATGCCGCTCCGTTCGTGCCATTCGGTCAGCCAGTCCTGCCCAATGTACCCGAAAACCGGCAGCATCGCCGAGAGCATGGTCGTCATCGAGGCGAGGGCAAAGAGCAACAGCAGCCAGAAGAGCGATCGGCGGAGGATCTCGACAGCGCCGGTGCGCCGCGCCGCCGCGTCGATGCAGTGAGCGCCCGCGCCGCGTACCGCCCACATCGTGAACCCGACCATCGCCCCGCCGGCGAATGCCATGTGCGCGATCAGTCCCCAGCCGGTCGGACGGCCGAGGACCCAGTCGCCGTAGAATCCGGTCGCCGCCGCCCCAGCGGCACCGAATCCTGCAAGCAATGCCGTTATCCACCACATCCGTTCACTTCCCGCCGCGCCACGGAGAACCCGCAAGCAACTGCCGCAACAGGACCACCGCGATGACGCCTGCACACACGAAGCCCGCGATCTTGAACGCCTCGCGGACGCGGAACGATGCGTTGAACGCGCGAGCAATCTTCGGATCAAGCCCACTGACTTCATACATGCGCTGAAGCGGCCGCCGGCCGGCGTCGCCTTCGTCCGCCGCGGCGAGCGAGCCGAAGTAGATCGCAGCGTTCTCTGCGTGGCAATCCGTGCAGCCGCGCACGCCGAGCGACTGCCCGGCGGGGCGCACGTCATGGGCCAGCGGCCAGAGGTAGGGGCTGCCGGCTGGATCGGGCGCCGCGACCAGCGCGCCGTCGGCCGTCAGCCGGTGTGCCAGGCCGTCGCGCACATAGACGACGGCCTTGTTGGCGTCGCCGGCGGCGAGTTGGCCGAGCATCACCTTGATCTCGTCGTCGCTAAGCGGTCCGGCCTCGACCGCCTCTCGCGGCTTGGCCCGGGCCGCGAGCTTTCGAGCGACGCGCTGCACGCGCTCGACCGGAAGTGGAACGATCGCGCCCCCCTGCTCCTCGCCCCAGAACGCCGGCCAGAGCATGCGGTGCGGCGCCAGCTCGCCGCGCTCGTTGCGGGCGAAGATCGGACCGAGAATCGACGGCGGGTCGCTTTCGGTGCGCTCGCGCGTAGCGACGCCCAGGCCGTGGCCCATCGCGGTCTGGAATCGCCAGACGGCATCCTGCGGCCAGGGGCCGCTGTGGCAGGCCGTGCAGGTCAGCTTTTCGAAGTGGGCGAGCGGGATTCCCTTGTGTTCGGGGTACGGGGCGCCGAGGCGTCCGGCGCGGCCGTCGCGACCCGCCGGGAGCGCCTGTGTGCCCAGGTGACAGCCGCGGCAAGTGAGCGTTCCGCCGATTTCGGCCGCGATTGTCGCGGGGTCGCCTTCGTAACCGCGCGTGATGGCATGGTCGATACCGTTGCGATGGCAATCGACGCACAGCAGACCGGCGGCGAGGTGCACGTCCTGCTCGACGGTCCACGCTGGTGGGGCGCCCGGACCGACCAGGCGCTGTGAGTGGCAGAAGTAACAGCGCTCCGGTGGGGCGCGGCGCGTCAGGTCGAAGAGCACGCGGTCGTCCGCGTCGAACTTGCGGGCGTCGTAGACGAGCTTCGGGCCCGTGCGATCGGGATAATCCGGGTTTGGCGGGGCGAGCGGATCGAAATCGTCCGGCAGCTTCTTCGCGTCGCCGCGGACGACCGCCAGCCCAGCCGCGGCGGTCGCCGACCACTTGAGATTCTCGCGTTCGAGCTGGCGGCTGACCTCGGCCGGGTCGTGCTGAAGAGACGCGGCGTGGCAGAACAGGCAGTCGATTTCAAGCGGGCCGGAGATCGCCCAGCGAGGCGACGCGTCCGCCGCGGCGATTTCCGGTTCCCCTGGCGAACCCGCGCCGGTGTCCGGCGAAAAACCGGTCGGCGACCGGTCCCCCATTCCCGTATCGCCGGACCTCCGTGTCCGACGAAGAAGCCCGGTCGGAGACCGATCCCCTGCGGATTCTTGTGCTGTCGAAGTCGGGACTTCCAGGGCATTGAGCGCACGAAAGCCGCCCGGCAAATGCGCGCCGAAGCGCAGCAGGAACTGCCAGTCGGAGAGTCCAGCGTCTGTCGGCGCATAGGTTCCCGGCCAGCCGCGCTTCGAGAGCGGCAATTGCGTGCCGGTGGCGGCATCGGTGAAGATCCAAGGTTCGCCCGGCCGACCGTCATCCACGTCCGCGCGGCCGGCGTTGAAGTGCCAGCCGGAGTGTATCTGGCCGTACGCGTGGCACTTGCCGCAGGTGCGCGCGGGTGAATAAGGCAGGGCGTCGGGATCCCTGGGGTCGATGACCTGTCCGTCGTGGTCGTAGAGGTTGATTCGGTGGACGTACGGAGCGCGGGAGTCGGAACGGAGGAGCTCGACCTCGACGCCCTGCTGCTGCGCAAGCGCGTCGGATGAAGACTGCGTCACGACGCTACACAGCAGCAACGTAAGACTCAGCCCCTGGCGGTCGAATGAACCGCCGCGCACGTGGCCCGCGGTTCCCGTTCTAGACGTTGCGCGCCCGTGGCCGGCTGCTGCGCTCCTCACACCGCAAACTCGCTTGGTTCGTACGTCACCCGACAACCCTTCTCCACCGCCTCGTTGGCCGTGAGCACCGAGACCGCCGTCTCGTAGCCCACCTCCGGCGGACAGCTCAGCGGCGTGCCTTGGCGGATGGCGTTGAAGAAGTTCTCCAGGTGAAGCTGGTGCACGTCCTTCTTGCTCTCCTCGAGCAACCGCTGGCCCTCGGGGTCCTTCGAGCCGTCCGGCGCGAGCGTCTCACCCAGCTTGAGCGTGATCGCCTCGCGGTCCATCTTTTCGATCTTCTCCGATTCGTCCTCCCACTCGCGGCGCTTGGCCTCCTGCTCGCGGAAGAACTCGCCCCGGCGGCTGTCTTCGGAGACCACCATCGAGCCTTCGTCGCCCATGAAGCACTCGAAGAAGCCGCCGTGGCTGGTCGTGTTGAGCACCTGGTAGAACGCGCGCACGGGACCTTTTTCGGTGCGGTACTCAAAGATCGCCATCACGTTGTCGTACCAGTCGCGTCCGGCCTGCTCGTTGTAGTAGTCCAGGCCGCCGCTGGCCATCACCGCCGCGGGCCGGGCCTTGAGCACCCAGTTGAACACGTCCACCTGGTGCGAGCCCAGGTCGGCCATCGGTCCGCCGGAGTACTTCCGGTACCAGCGCCAGTTGCGGAACTGCTCCATCGACTCGTATCCGAAACGCTTGAGCGTGTCCGCGTCGACGACCTGGTTTTCGGGCCAGCCGATCTCGTACAGCCGCGCGCGGTTCCACTGTCCGTTGCAGTGCGTGACACGCCCGAGCACCTTGTCGTTCTCGATCAGCTTGATCGCGTGCCAGTAGCGCGGATTGCTGCGACGTTGGTGCCCGATCTGGAGCAGCTTTCCCGTCTCGCGCGCCGCCAGCACCATCTGCCGCGCGCCGGCAAGCGTGTTCGACATCTCCTTTTCGCAGTACACGTGCTTGCCCGCCTTCAGGCAAGCGATCGTCTGCTCGGCGTGCATCCAGTCCGGCGTCGCCACGATGACCGCGTCGAGGTGCTTCTCCTTGTCCAGCATCTCGCGGTAGTCCTCGTAGACGTTCACGATCTGGTCGTATTTCTTGAGGATGTTCGCCGCGTACTTCTGGTGGTAGGCCCAGATGTCGCAGACCGCAACGAAGCGGATGCCGGGAATCTTCAGGCAGTTGTTCATCAGGTTGCGGCCCTGGCTCCCCGGCCCGATGATCGCGACGGCGAGCTCCTCGACCTTCTCGCCGGCGGGTGCTGTCGCCGCCCGCTCCTGCGCCCAGGCCGGCAGGCTGGCCACGATTCCCGCGGCCGCCGCGGTCTGCACGAATTGCCGTCTGGTGAACCCTGCGGCGGATTCCGCCACGTTCCCATCGCTCATGAAGCACCTCAGCTTTGCGGTCGCCGCCCCGTGCGCGATTCGGCATGAAACCCAACGGCACAAGAACGGCAGCGTCGTTCGCCGGCCGATGCCGCGGAAATGGCCCGAGCGCGCCGCGCGTCCGGCTGCAACGGGCCGGACGGAGCTGCCCGGCGCCGTCCGGGCCGCGACCGTGATCCTCGCCACGATTCGATCGGCGGCGCTCAATCTATCGACGGGTGCGCGGGTCCGTCAAACGCCGCGGAATCTCACTCCGCCGTCCGGGGCGTGCATCTGGAGGATTGACGCGCTGCCCGCACGATTCGGGGATACCATGCATGGACTGCGGTTTCTCACGCAGCCCGGCCGGCAGCGTGGACGGTGAGCCGGCCGACTCGTCAAACTCACCCACCGGACCGGACGGACTCGTACGCGGCCTGCGATGGCTTACTGAATCCTGTAGCCCCCTATTCGGACTGAAGACACATGCCGGGCCGGATTCTGCCCTAGAAGTTTCAGAATTGGAGCCTCAAGCTGCCGAGCGGAGCGCAGCGTGCATCGCGCCGCCCGACGCCGCGCGGCACGAGGATTGCGGCGACTCACTCGCAGCTCCGGGCCGCCCGGAGCGACGCCGGTCGGAGCCCGGGCGAGCCACAGGCGACTGCGGGCAGCCGTAGCAGCCCGTTGAAGGACCCAACCAAGCCGTTGTGGGGCCGGAATCCCGCTGGCATCCGCGCGCAAGCAGGAACCCAGGCGTACAACTGTCATTCCCGCGACCAACCGTCATTCTCGCGCAGGCGGGAATCCAGGGTCTGCGACGCACACTGGACCCCCGCTTTCGCGGGGGTGACGATGGGGACGCGCGCCTGCGCGGGAGTGACGCTGGGGACGCGCGCCTGCGCGGGAGTGACGATGGGGGCGCGCGCCTGCGCGGGAGTGACGATGGGGACGCGCGCCTGCGCGGGAG
Organism: Phycisphaerae bacterium; assembly: GCA_039961675.1. Taxonomy (GTDB): domain Bacteria; phylum Planctomycetota; class Phycisphaerae; order UBA1845; family Fen-1342; genus JABRWC01. The sequence goes on along the minus strand of JABRWC010000041.1, from coordinate 4,907 downwards.
TGACGATGGGGACGCGCGCCTGCGCGGGGGCGACGACGGGGCAGGATCCGGGACGGAGGGGAGGAATCAGGAGATCGAGGCAGCGACGGATCAAGCCAGCGCAAGATCAAGGCAGCGAGAATCGAAGATCGTCAAGCGCGCGCGTGCGGGAGCGGACAAGTTGCTCCTCTCCGCGCCGCCGTCCAGTACACATCCAGCAGATGCTTCGGCAGGCGCTGCGCCGCCGCACCCAGCGAAGCGGCCGCAGCCGACGCACCCGCCAAGACGGTCGAAGCAGCCGCGCCCGCCAAAGCCGTCGCAGCAACCCCGGGCGCGACGGTTTGGGCGTCCGGCGCGTCCCGCGCGGCGCGCTCCGACGGCGCTACAACCACCTCATCGCGCGTGAAGCGCACCACAACGCCGCTCGTCCCGCCGCCGGGAAGCCGCAGCGTCCGGCCGATCAGCGATTCCGCCCGCAGCAGCATCGCCCCGTGCTCGAAGGCGGCCCGCAGCGTCGCCGCGCGACGCGCCGCGGCGTGCGCCGCCGCGCCGTCGCTGGCCAACTCCGCGTCCCGCGCCACGCGCTCCTCCAGCTCGCGGAGAGACTCATCGGAAGCTCCGAGCAAGAGCGCGTCGCGCTGCCTGATTCGCTTCTGGTATTCGCCCGGCGCGATCCGCTGCGCGCAAGGACCGCCGCAAGCGCCGGCGTAATACCGCGCGCAAAGCTGCGCCGCGGGGGCCAGGAGCAGCGCGGCGGCCGGCAGCGGGCGATCTGCCGGCGGGCAGCGCGCCAGGCCGAAATGTTCCGCCACGGCTTCTGCGATCTGCTCGGCGGCCGCGCGGCTGCGGTACGGCCCGAAGCACTTTCGCTCGCTCGGTGCGTCGCGGCGAATCTCCAATTGCCCGTGGGGCAGTCCGCTCTCGCACAGGTACACGTAGCGCGACCAGAGCCGCATCTGGCGGTTGAACGGCGGTCTGTGCCGGCGGATCGCGTCCGCTTCCACGATCAGCGCTTCCAGTTCGCTGCCGGCGGAGCGGACCTCGACGCGCCGAATCTGCCGCGTCCAGCCGCCGAAGTGGTTGCCGGATCGGCCGTCGCCGGCCAAGTGCTGCCGCAGGCGGGTCCGCACGCTTCGCGCCTTGCCGATGTACAGCAGCCGCCCAGCGCGGTCGAACAGCGCGTACGTGCCCAGCCCTCGCGGTACGCTGCGCAACTCGTCCGGCAATTGGAAGACGCTCGGCTCCGAGTTGCGCCAGACCTGCGCCCGCCGCGGCGCATCGATGTTGTCGCCACGCGTCTCCCCGTACGAGCCGGCCCGCGCGGCCTCGCGCTCGGGGACGAACTCCAGCGCCTGCGTCGAGACCGAGAGCAGCAGGTCGGGCCGTTCCGCCCGCAACCGCCGCGCGAGCCCCAGACCGCGCATCTGCGACGCGGTGGCGCGGCCGCTGAATCGGATCGCGGCGATTCCGCCGCTTGGGCAATCGCGCAGCGCCGAAAGCGCCGCATCCAGCACGTGCCCGCGCGACAGGCCGGTCACGTCCACGGAACATGCGGTCATCGACCGCACCGGGTGCTCGATGAACCGCGGCTGGAATCGGCCGTCTGCGAGCGTCGCGAGCACGGCACCCTTCGGCTCGTTCCGCTCGGCGAACGTGATGCGGTCCGGCGAACCGGCATACACCACCGGCGGAACGCCCGGCGCCGGCACCGCGAGCGACTGGTAACGGTGAACGTGCCCCGCCGCAACGTAGTCGAAGCCGCGCGGCACGGCGTCGCGCTCGATGACGTCTTCCCCGCTGCGGAAGCGAAAGCTCGACGGGCCGCACGCGGCGGATTCGAACGCCTGGTGAACGGCGAGAATGTTGACGTCGCCACGGAGCTCGTCCCACCCCGATTGACGCAATGCGTCCTCGAACCGCGCCGCCGCCTGGCGGCGAATGCATGGCAGCCCCGCGACGACGACGCGCAGGCCGCGGAGGTTCAGCGCAATCGTGCACGGCGCCCGCACAATGTGCAGGTTTTCGTGGTCCAGCAGGAGCGTGGACGGAATCGCTGACCGCTCGTGATTCCCGGGAATGAGCACGACGGGCACGCCGGCGGCCGCCAACTCCAGCAGCGGCCCGGCCGCGGCAGCCACAGCGCCCGGCGATGGTGCTGGCGAATCGAACAGGTCGCCCGCGTGGACCACCAGGTCCACGGCGTGCTCGCTCGCGAGGCGAAGCACACGCCGGTAGCTGTCGATGAAGTCGTCGCCGCGGTACGTTCGCCCGGGGCGCGGCCGAACGGGGAGTTCAGCGCCGATGTGCGTATCGGCCAGATGCAAGATGCGCAGCGACCCGCTCACGAGCGCGCAGGTTAGCCTCGCGGGCGTCCGGCGTAAACGGCGAATTCGGTTTTTGTACGGATCGACGGCCGCCGGGAATCGCCGGAAACCGCCAGGCTCGGCGACCTGACACGCCGACTTCGTGCAGCCACGACGTTCGCGCCGGCCGGTTCTCTGGCTACCGGAGCGCGACGGCGGTCGCGCGCCGCCGCGCCGGACACGGCGCCGGCCCGACTGTGGCCAGCATCAGCCGCCTCAGGAGCGCCGCCAGCTTGTCGACCTCGTCGTCAGCCAGCGAGGCGATACTCCGCCGCGCGTCGTCCAGGCGTGCGGCAATCGCCTCATCGACCAGGCGCCTTCCCTCGGCGGTCAGCGCGATGCGAACGCCCCGCCGGTCGTCCGGGTTGTCCTCGCGGGCCACCAGCCCGGCGGCTTCGAGGCGGTCGATGCGGTTGGTCATCGCGCCGGACGTCAGCGCGACGAGCTGCATCAGGCGTGACGGGGAGAGTTTGAACGGCGGTCCGGAGCGCCGGAGTGCGGCCAGAACGTCGAATTGCCACAGGCTGAGGCCCGATCGCTCCAGCGCCCGGTCGGCGCACTGCTCCAGGTGTTTTGCGAGCATGATGACCCGGCTCACGATGCCGAGCGGCGACGCGTCCAAGTCCGGGCGTTCGCGTTTCCACTGCTCGATGAACAAGTCCACGGGATCGCGTTCCATTGACGTGAGACTCCGCGGGCGGCAATCCGCATCCGACCCAGGAGCCTGTCGAAAGAAACGGCCGGCGACCGGCGAGCCGACGACGACCATGAGGCCCGCGGTTGGCTCATCGCACGTGTCGATTTCCTTCAACAGACCGTGAGTGGAGACTCGCCGGCCGGCGCGGGTCACAACGCCACGCACGGCCTCGCGGATTCACGAGACCGCCCACAGCGTGCGGCGGTCCGGCAGGTTCCACCACGAACGAACCCGACCCCGAAAAGTATAGCTGGACTTTTTTCTGCGTCAAGAAACTTGACGAGAAGATTTATGCGGTGTATCTTTATATAGAGTCAATGGCGTACGTCCGAAATGTGGCGCGCGTCAGACCGACGGGAGACCACTGAAAAGTACGGCGAATCGCCCCCTCAACGACCGTTCGATGGCCGCCGCGACCCCGTTGCGGAGGCATGGCGCGTCACTGCGACAAGGTCGTGGCTGACCGGGCAACGAACGAACCGGGAATCGAGAGTTCGAAGGTGAACGCGCACGGAGGACTCGGGCATGACCAGCGGACGACCACTGCCGGCCGCGCGGCGCGCGCCCGAAGCCCCGGAGCGCTACCGCGCAATTACGCGCTCGAGCGTGACGCACATTTCGCAGTGGCCGGCGCTCGCGCCGGAAATCCGCGAAGCCGTGCTCACCGTCTCGACGGTCCTTCCGTTTCGTACCAACGAGTACGTCCTGCGCGAGCTGATTGACTGGTCGCGCGTCCCAGACGACCCGATCTTCCAGCTTACGTTTCCGCAGCGCGGCATGTTGAGCGAACCGGACTATGCGCGGATGGCGAAGCTCGTGCAGAGCGGCGCGCCGTCGGAGGTTGTCGAGCGCGAGGCCAACCGCATTCGCCGCACGCTCAACCCGCATCCGGCAGGGCAGTTGACGCACAACGTGCCGAACTGGCGCGGGCAGCGGCTGGCCGGCGCGCAGCACAAATACCGCGAGACGGTGCTGTTCTTCCCCGGCCAGGGGCAGACCTGCCACGCCTACTGCACGTTCTGCTTCCGCTGGGCACAGTTCGTCGGCCTGGAGGAGCTCAAGTTCGCCAGCAACGAGATCGAGCAGCTCGTCGGCTATCTTCGGGACCATCGCGAGGTCACGGACGTGCTGTTGACCGGCGGCGATCCCATGATCATGAGCGCCCGCAACCTGCGCCGCTACGTCGAGCCGCTGCTCGATCCGTCGCTCGAGCACATCCGCAACATCCGCATCGGCACCAAGTCGGTCGCGTACTGGCCGCAGCGCTTCGTGAGCGACGCAGACGCCGACGACGTGCTGCGGCTCTTCGAGCAGGTCGTCGAATCCGGCCGGCACCTGGCCGTCATGGCGCACTACAGCCACCCGGTCGAGCTTTCGACGCCGGTGTCGCAGAATGCGGTCCGGCGCATCCGGGCGGCGGGCGCGAACGTGCGGATGCAAAGCCCGATCATCCGGTATGTGAACGATGACTCCGCGGTGTGGGCCGATCTCTGGCGGACCGGCGTACGCCTGGGGTGCGTTCCGTACTACGTATTCGTGGAACGGGACACGGGGGCACGCGATTATTTCGCCGTTCCGCTTGCGCGCTGCTGGTCGATTTACCGCAGCGCCTACAACCGCGTATCCGGCCTGGCGCGCACCGTTCGCGGTCCGTCGATGTCCGCCACGGCGGGCAAAGTGCACATCCTCGGGATCTCCGAGCTTGCCGCTCAGAAGGTCTTCGTGCTTCAATACATCCAGGCGCGCAACCCAAAGCTGGTCCGCCGCCCGTTTTTCGCCCGGTTCGACGCCCGCGCCACGTGGTTTGACCAGCTCGAGCCCGCCACGACGCGCGATCGCGAGTTCTTCGGTCGCACTCCGGACGAACG